>CAMVGD010000089.1 GCA_947166925.1 uncultured Clostridia bacterium
TCCCCGATCCCGGAAAGCAGCGCGGCGGCGGTCGAAAGAAGCAGCACCGGCAGCAGGATCCGCGCGGTCCGCACAAGCGTTTCCGCGCCGAGCGACGTCAGAAGAAACAGGCACGGCAGCAGATACAGGCATACGCCGACCTGCTTGGAATCGGTAAACACGTACTGCGTGATCGTCAGCAGAAAGCTTTCGAGCGGCTGCATCGCGGCAAGCGTCAGCGCAAGGATCAGCGGGATCGCCAGCGTTTTTCTGAGCCGCGACGAACCGATCAGCGCGGACAGATCGTTCCCCCCGCGCACCCTGAGCGCCCACACCGCGGCTTCAAAGAGCAGCAGCGCCTGTATGGTCGCGATGATCTGTATGATCCACGACGCGTTTCCGCGCTCGTACAGCGCATGACAGTCCATGCCGAAGCATCCGCTGAAGAATGCGGCGATCAGCACGATCGCGGCGCTCTCCTGCCGTCCGAATGCACCGATGCGAAGATTCATGCGCGCCTCCCTGCGGTATTCGAAAAATCGGCGGCGCCCGCGCGGTTTCGGATCCGCGTGCGGAACAGCAGATGCGTTCCGTGCCGTGCGACCGGCGAAAACGGAGTAAAGAACGGAACGCCGAACGATTTTACGGAGCACATCACCGCCGTTGCGCCGAGCCCCAGAACCGTGATGCCCAAAAGTCCCGCCAGCGCCGCGGCGATGCACAGCAGGACGCGGTAATACGCGGCGGCGACCTGCGCGCTGTATTCCGGGATCGTAAAGTTGCCGAGCCCCGTGAGCGCTACGATGATCAGCACGACCGTCGACACGATGTTCGCGGACACCGCCGCCTGACCGAGGAGCAGTCCGCCGATGATCCCGATCGCATGACCGATCGAGCCCGGCACCCTCAGCCCTGCCTCGCGCACGAGCTGAAACACCAGCAGCAGAAAGATCATTTCCATCCACAGCGGCAGAAACACCATCGCGCGGGAAGCGACCACCGTTTCGAGGATCTCGCCCGAAAGCTGTCCCGGATGGTGCAGCGCAAGCGCAAGAAAGTACGCGGGCAGATAGGTCGACAGCAGCGCGCCGACCATGCGGATCGCCAGCACGATCGTGCCGACCGGCTGCCGCATGTCCAGATCCTCGCCGCTCATGAGCAGCGTCCCGATCGTGATCGGCAGCACGCCCGCCTGCGGGCAGCCCTCCACGAGCAGCGCGATCCGTCCGTCCAGCACCGCCGACGCCGCGCGGTCCGGGCGCTCGGTCTTCAGCATCTGCGGCAGCGGCAGATAGGAATAATCCTCTATGAGCTGTTCCACACGGCCGACCGTCAGACGCATGTCGGTCGAGATCGTGCCGAGCCGCCGTTTGACCTCGTCGAGCAGCGCGGGGTTCACCGTACCGTCGAGATAGGCGAGCACGAGCTTGGTCCCGTTCGTCCCGCCCGCATCGCGGAACTCGCAGACGAAATCCGGACGCTTGAGGATGCGGCGCAGCAGCGTCACGTTGGTACGGATGTTCTCCGTAAAAGCCTCCTTCGGGCCCATGATCGTCATCTCGTTCTGCGCTTCTCCGACCGGTCTCGAAACGAATCCGCGCGTGTCGCAGAGGATCGCCTCGTTCGCGCCGTCAAAGAGGACCGCCGTCCGCCCCTCCGTGATCGCGCACACGATCGCATCCCGCGCGTCTGCAAGCTCCGTTTCGTGCATCGACAGCGCATGCTCGCAAAAATACGCCGGAATGCCGGCGTCCGGGACGCCGTCGACGCAGATCGTGAACGCCGGACGCAGGATGAAATCTGCGATCAGCGTATCGTCCGCCATTCCGTTCATGCTGACCGCAAGCGCGTCGATCCTCCCGCCGAGCTTGAACGGACGCAGGATCACGTCCGTGTTGACGTCTGTGCGGAACCTTGCTTCGAGCCATTTCCGGTTGGCCTCGAGCCGTTTTTCGATCGTTCCGCGCGTATGCGCGATCTTTGCGCGGCGCGCTTTTCTGCGCGCGAAAAAAGACGGGGTCCCCTTGGGCTCCGTCTCCAACAGCTCAAACCGGCGATACGGCCGGTCAAATGCAAATATGGTTCGGAACGCATGCTTCATGCAGTCAGTTTGCACAGGAACCGCGTCCGTTATGCGTCAGCGGATCCGCCGGTATGCGTTCGGATCGACCGCGCCGCCGAACAAGTCGAATGCGTTTTGACCGATCAGGCGGTCCTTCTGTCCGCGTTTCAGCTTTTTAATCCGCGCTTCCAGCTTTTGCGCCAGCGAACGCGAATCCGTTTCCCAAAGCGCCGCGATCGATTCGGGACGAAACGCGCGCGTGAACTTTGCGCCGCGCGCACCGCCGCTGTGCTCGGAGAAGCGCCTGTCCGGATCGTCGGTCACGCCGGTATAGAGTCGGTCGCCGCTGCAGCGCAGGATGTAGGTATAGTACGGCTGCGTCCGCGCCGCGGAAAGCAGCTCGTAATCCGTCCGCTCCCGGATCCCGTCCCCGCGCACCTCGAACACGCGCAGCTTGCTCCCTTCCTTTGCAGCGGCGGAAACGGCATATTCGCATTCCTCCAGACGGATCACGATCGAACGAATGTCCTTCGCCGCCGCGTCCGCTTCGATCGGCGTAACGAGCGTATGATCCCCGCGTTTGAACGCCGCCTCCTTGCGCGTCCAGAGCACGGCAATGCGCTGTTCTGTCGAAAGCGCCGGAAAGAGCTTCCGCTCCTCCTCCGTCGCGATTCTGAAAAGAAGCGGCTCCCGGCAGCGTTCCTGCCGAAGCGGCTCGATGTCCACGCCGACCGCGTCCCGGGACACCGCCGCCGCGACCGCCGTTTTGCAATGCGAGATCGAGATCCCGCACCGTTCTGAGACCCACTTTCCGCCGTCGTTTCGGGAAAGCTTCGCTTCCCCGGCGTCGATCCCGAAGCTGTTCCGGATCCCCTTCAAAAGCGTATCCCAGGCGCAGAAGCGCTGCGCCCTGCTCTGCGGATCGCGCGTCGCTTCGATCAGCGCCTGCCGTTCCGCGGGCAGAACTGGATGGAATTGCGGCTCCTCCGGAATGCGCGCGAGATACAGATCCAGCCGATCCATGCTTTCCGCCATATGCCCCCTCCCCTCACACGCTCTGCGGTCCGCCGTCCGAAGCCGGATGCGGGACCTCGCCGATCTTCGCGTACAGCTCGGGCCGGTCGTACCGCACATGATAGCGCAGCGGATGGATCAGGCGGAAGAACGAACGCTTCCGGTCCGTGCCGACGTTGACGCGGCGGATCATCGTAAACCCGCGAAACGGCGGCATATAGGAGATCAGATCGTTGACGTCCGCAAAGTTCTCACAGTCCGTACACAGCGACGCAAGATAGCGGCGCATGCGTTTCTTGTTCAGCGGCGTGCACTTGAACGGGCGTACGCTGCCGAACGTATACAGATACGGTCTGACGCCGAAATTATAGTTCAGATCCTGACAGCACAGGCACGCGATCCCCGCGCCCAAAGACCAGCCGAGGATCTCGGTCGCCGCGTCCGGATGTTCTTCATGCAGCGCCTGCCACTTGTCGCGCACCTCGTGCTTGACCGCAAGATACATATTGCCCCAGCCGTGATGCACGCGCAGCTGCAGCGGTTCGCCTTCATATTCGATTGCGGCGTAATAGCGGCTCGCAAATTCAAAGATGTTCGCGACCCAGTCGATCGCGTCAAGCGTACGCTGAAAATGCAGCTGGATCACGTCGCGTTCCTGCTCGTAATGGATCTCGTAATTGACCTCATGGGAAAGTCCGAAGAACTTGAAGAACTTCGTGGTGTTATACTTGACCGCGATATACTTCACCGCATAGGTCACTTTGCCGGTATGCGTATAATCCTCGCTTGTATTGATGAAATATTCCTCGTACGGAAGCCTTTGGTATACCATGCCCTGTCCTTTCCCTGTTTTGTCCGCATGATAGCACGAACGCGCTGCGGTTTCAACGCAAAAGCCGCTTATTTCGCCCTGCCCGTCATGCAAAAGCTCGTCTCGACAAGCGCCATGATCGCCCCGTCGGAAAGCGTATCGTCGAGCGTCGCCGTGATCCAGAGTTTGTGGTTCATGTGATACGCCGGGTACACGCCGTCCCGAAGCGGGCTCTCCGCGTCCGGGTCGATCTTCAGATTCATCACGTCAATCATCGTCCCGTCCGCGTCCTTTGTGAGAAGTCCTTTCCGGATGCGCATGATCAGCGCGAACCACCTGCCGCTGTCCGCATGCCGGAACGTGCCCGCGCTGTCATACGGGCTCTGCCCCCACGGAAAATCCGGCGTCACGCCGTAGGCAGCGAAGATCCGGTCCGTGATCCGGTTCGCCTGATCCGACGCAAACGGCACCTCGCGGCAGCAGTTCTTTGCGATCCCGTCGAGCAGTTCTTCATACGCGGACCGCACCTTGTTCACATACGCGCCGTTGTAGCGTTCCGCCCGAAGCGGCGTGTACTCCTCGCCGTTCATGGCGTCGATCACCGTGCCGGAAACCGCGCCGCTTTCGGTCACAAGGATGCGCGCCGAAAAATCGCCGTTCAGAAACGCCGTTTCATACAAATATCCGCCGTCCGTTTTCCGGAACCCGAACGAGAGCATCGTCTCCAGCACGAACCGCTTGCGCAGAAACACCTTTTCCTCAATCGTCATGCGTTGATCCTTCCGGTCGGTCGATCCGATAGTACCTGAAGGTCCCGTCCTCGCCGATCAGCCTGAACCCGACCTTTTCCAGAACATGCTGACTGCGCGTATTCGGCAGGATCGAATCGGCGTACAGCGTCGGGATGTCCAGCTCGTAAAACACGTACCGCACCGCCAGCCGCTCCGCCTGCGTCCCGATCCCGCGGTCCTTGTATGCGTCGCCTTTCAGACAAAGCCCCATCGTCGCGCACTTTTTGTCCTCAATGTTCTTCAACACGATCTCGCCGACGATCTCGTCGCCGCACAGGATCGCAAGCGGGATCCTCTTAAGATCGATCTGCCGCTGCACATAGCGATCGACCGTCTCCCGATCGTAAACATACGGAACGCATTTCGACGGATCGAGATACAGCTCCGGACTGCTCTCGTATTCCTTCAGATAGCGGTGATACATTTCCCGCGTCATGGGCTTCAGCGTGATCTCCATACGAATCTCCGACATGTATGATGATTCATTATACCCGAAAGAGCGACGTATTTCAACCGTTCTGTTTTGCGGGCGAGCCTTTGAAACACCGCACCGCGGTGTTTTCGCGCAGACAGCGTCGGCGCTGCGGCGTTCGAGTCCTCTATCATAATGCCAAACAAAAAAACCGTCAGCGTTATTCCCGCAAGCGATTGGTAGCACAGCGAAGGCGTTGCGAGGGCGTTTACAACCGAGCAGCCGCAGCAAGCGAGATCGCTTGCGGAAAGGAGCCGCAACGGAGAGGGCGAGCGGTGACATTTTCTCCAAAAAGAGAAATGTCGCCGCGAACGATTCGACGTTCGCGGCGACGTGGCAGAAGGACTCGCCTGCTCCGCTTGTTCAGACTCGCCTGCTTGCGCTCCGCGCTTCGCAGCCGGTCTTGCGCTCCGCAGCATCCGCTGAAAACACCGCACCGCGGTGTTTTCGCGCCGACCGAGTCGGCGCCGCGGCGTTCGAGTCCTCTATCATAACGCCAAACAAAAAAACCACCCATGCGGGTGGTTTTTTGTTTGGCAGGGGCAGAAGGACTCGAACCCTCAAGAACGGTTTTGGAGACCGCTATGTTACCATTACATCATGCCCCTAAAGGTGCGTTTTTTCAGTTCGCAATGCGTATCATACCATAGCCGGGCACAAAATGCAAGCATTTTTTCGGGCTCACACAAACTGCACGATATAATCATGCAGGTTGCGGTAGGCGATGCGCTCGACCTCGGCGGGTGTGAAGCCTTCTTCTAAGAGCGCGTCGAACAGTGCAGGCAGGTCGGACGGGTTTTTGAGATCCTTCGGATAGCGCTGCATGCCGTCGAAGTCCGAACCGATGCAGACGTGCTCCACGCCGCCGATTGAGGCTGCGTGCGAAATGTGCCGCACGATGTCCTTGATCACGGCATGCCCGGATTCGGTTAGCTGCGGACCGTAGAAATTGATCCCGACGACGCCGCCCTTGTGCGCGATCGCGCGAATGTAATCGTCTTCGAGACAGCGCGGCGCGTTCATAAGCGCGCGGCAATTCGAGTGCGAGGCAAAGATCGGCTGCGCGGAAAGCGCCAAAGCGTCCTCGATCCCGTCGTCCGAAAGATGCGACACGTCGAACGCGATCCCGAGCCGGTTCATTTCAGCAAGGATCTCGCGTCCCGCGGCGGACAGTCCGCGGCGCTTTTTGCCCTGCCCTGCTCCCGCAAGCTCGTTGTCCGAGTTCCAGGTAAAGGTCATGGCGCGCACGCCGAGCCGATAGAGATCGCGCAGGATCGAAGGCGACGCCCCAAGGCACTCCGCGCCCTCGACCGCAAGCACGGTCGCAATCTTCCCGGAACGCGGATCGAAGTCCTTACTGAGCGGCACGAATTCCGGGTGCATTTCGTGTACGGCATAGTACCGGTCGATCATGATCAGCACCTGCTCGAGCGGCGGCACCTTCAGCGTCGTGTCCGCCCATGCCGCCAGAAACTGGATCGCTACCCCGCCATTTTGCAGGTTTTCCAGCGTGATCGTCTGATTCCGCTTCTGTGTGTCGATCGTCCAGCCGTAATCCATCGCGCCGAACAGATAATCGCAATGCGCGTCTGCCGTGTAAAATCTCATTCCTTTGCCTTTCTTAACAATTCTTCCAGTTCTTCATCGCTCAGATTCGCGAACTCCATGGATCGGAACGGAGTCCGTTCTTTCGGCGTTGCGGAAGCCTCGTGTACCGCAACGATCATCTCTTCGGTTTGTTTTGCGTTGGGACATGCAATGGATGAGTAAACCTCCGTCACCTCATCCGCTTCGTCGTCATCGATCCGGAAGCAATCCGCATAGGAAACGACTTCGACATCCACGCGCTTTCCGAAGATGTTTACATACGGCTCGCAGACCCCCGACATCTTGACGTAGCGCTCCGCTTTATCGTATGCATCGTCAAAGGAGTCTGCATCCATCATCAGAATGGATTCCTCAATGGAGACTTCTCCGCTCTCCGCCGTTGACTTGATGAGCAGCTTGACACTGTATTTCATATTGACAAATCTCCTATCCCGATCACAAAAAGAATGGGGCAGAATCGCTCTGCCCCGTGTTGTCTTCTTATTTCGCGTAATCGACCGTGCGGGTCTCGCGGATGACGTTGACCTTGATCTGGCCCGGATACTCGAGCTCGCTCTCAATGCGCTTTGCGATATCCTTCGCCATGATGACGGTCTCGGTGTCGCTGACGCGCTCGGGCTTGACGATGATGCGAACCTCGCGGCCCGCCTGGATCGCGTAGGAGTAATCGACGCCGTCGAACGAGTTTGCGATCTCCTCGAGCTTCTCGAGGCGCTTGATGTACGCTTCGAGCGTTTCACGCCGTGCGCCGGGTCTTGCCGCCGAGATCGCGTCCGCCGCCTGCACGAGCACCGCTTCGATCGAGTTGGGATCGACGTCGCCGTGGTGCGCCATGATGCAGTGGATGACCGCGTTGTTCTCGCGATACTTCTTTGCAAGGTCTGCGCCGATCTGCGCGTGGCTGCCCTCGACCTCGTGGTCGATGGACTTGCCGATGTCGTGCAGCAAACCTGCGCGCTTTGCGAGCTGCACGTTTGCGCCGATCTCCGCCGCCATGATACCGGCAAGGTGCGCGACCTCGATCGAGTGACGCAGCACGTTCTGACCGTAGCTGGTTCGGTACTTCATTCTGCCGAGGTAGCGGATGAGCTCGTGATGCAGGCCGTGTACGCCGACCTCGAGCACCGCGGCTTCGCCCGCCTCGCGGATGGTCTGATCGACTTCCTTGCGCGCCTTCTCGACCATTTCCTCGATGCGCGCCGGATGGATGCGTCCGTCCATGATCAGCTTTTCAAGGCTGATGCGCGCGATCTCTCTGCGCACCGGATCGAACGCGGACAGGATGACCGCCTCCGGCGTGTCGTCGATGATCAGGTCGACGCCGGTCGCCGTTTCGAGCGCGCGGATGTTGCGTCCCTCGCGGCCGATGATGCGGCCCTTCATTTCGTCATTGGGCAGCGGCACGACGGACACGGTCGCCTCCGCGACGTGGTCCGCGGCGCAGCGCTGGATCGCCAGCGAAACGATGTTGCGCGCGCGCTTGTCGGCTTCCTCCTTGGTGCGCTGCTCGATCTCGCGGAGCATGACCGCCGCTTCGTGCTTCGCTTCCTGCTCGGCACGGTCGAGCACCATGGTCTTTGCCTCGTCCAGCGTGATGCCGGAAATGCGTTCGAGTTCCTCCTCCTGCTTCTTGTACAGGGCGTTGATCTCGTCCTCTAACTTATCGAGTTTTCTGGTACGGTCGTTCAGCTGCTGCTCGCGGCTCTCGACCGCTTCGAGCTTCTTGTCCAGCGATTCCTCGCGCTGGAACAGTCTGCGTTCGTTCTGCTTGAGCTCGTTTCTGCGTTCTTTGACTTCCTTCTCCGCTTCGCTCCGGATCTTGTAAGCCTCGTCCTTCGCTTCCAATACCTTTTCTTTCCGGATCTCCT
>CAMVGD010000090.1 GCA_947166925.1 uncultured Clostridia bacterium
CTGCAATTCATAGGGATGTTAAGAAATGCTGAGCACTTTCTTAACATCCCCTTTTTTCATCTTTTCAAAGGAGCGGTACGGCAATTTCCGAAATCGCAAACAGCACCGCTTTCCCCCGCAGCGCGATCCGTTCGCTGCCGAGCGGTTCGCAAATAAGCTCGCCGCCGCGCGGCGACGCCTGATACGCGCGGATCACCTTTTTCCCGAGGACCTTCGCCCACCAGTCCGCGATCTGACAGTGCGCCGAGCCGCAGACCGGATCCTCCGGCACCGTCGTCTCCGGCGTGAAGCTGCGCGATACGCAGTCGTATTCGCTGCCTTTCGCCGTGGCGTTCCAGATACGCCCGGGAAGCTGTTTCAGCAATTCGTAATCGGGCGCGAGCCTCCGCACGGTCTCCTCATCCGCAAAGACGCAGTTGAGATCGAGCCCTAAGATCGCTTTTTCGGGGCGCGCGCCGTACGCGCGTTCCATCGCATCGGTGACGGGGATCTCTGTCAGCGCATAGGTCGGGAAGTTCAGCTCGAATCGGTCGCCGATCCGCCGGACGGAAAGCTCGCCGCTTATCGAGGTGTACCGCACCTCGTCCGCGTCCGGTTCAATATAGGTCAGGATCACGAACGACGCCGCAAGCGTCGCGTGCCCGCAAAGCTCCTCCTCCGCCATGGGCGTGAACCAGCGGATGCGATAGCGCTCCCCCTCCTGCACGACGAACGCGGTCTCGGCAAGATTGTTCTCCGCCGCGATCGCCTGCATCGTCTCATCGGAGATCCATCGGTCCATCACAAGAACCGCGGCGGGATTGCCGCGAAAAACCTTGTCCGTAAACGCGTCGACGATGTATTGCTTCATGAACTGTCCTTTCTTTTCGTCGTCCGGGATAGATGCCGCTTTCGGCGGGGCGCCGGGGATGTCGCCCCCTACGATACATTGTTGCAGGGCTACGCCCCTCCCCTTGCCTTCTCCGTTGGGGAGAAAACGATGGATGAAGGGTCAAATTCAAGATTCTCCGGCAGGAAAATTAAGTATTTGTTCGGGTCCTCTTGTGATGGGAACTGTCGAGGCTTGCCGAGACTGAGGGGTGGTCTTGCCGATCTCCGCCTCCGCCAGCCTTCGGCTGCCACCTCCCCCGTCAGGCGGAGGTCAATTCCCGCTTTACAGCGGTTTCTTGCTCGGCAGCCCCGCCTTGCGCGGATAGGTCGACGGAGTTGGTGCGTTTTTGGTACATATCACCAGCGTGCGCGCGCCGTAATCCGAGGCAAGCGGCACGGTTTCCGCCGTGCAGTGTAAGAGATGCAGGGCGCTCTTTGCGGTCTTGAGCTCCTCCGAAACGTCGCCCTTGTAGCAGTAGGCTTTGCCGCCGACTTTCAAAAGCGGTACGGTGAGTTCGAGAAGCACCGGCAGAGAAGCGACCGCGCGGGAGACCGTTGCGTCGAACTGTCCGCGGACCTTCGGATCGCGCCCGAAGTCCTCCGCCCGCGCGTGGACGCATTCCGCCGATAAACCGAGGGTTTTCAGCACTTCCCCGAGAAATGTGATGCGCTTTTGCAGCGAATCGACGAGCGTGATCTTCAGGGTCGGATTCATGATCAAAAGCGGGATCGCGGGAAAGCCCGCGCCGGTGCCGACGTCCGCGATCTTCGCGCCGTCCTTCAGATACGGCAGCGCGGCGAGCGAGTCGTAAAAATGCTTTTTGACGACCTCCTCCGGCTCCGTGATCGCGGTCAGGTTCATCCGCGTGTTCCAGTCGGCCAAAAGATCGTAGTATGCGACAAATTTGTCGCATGCTTCGTCGGTCAGATTCGGAATCGTTGCTTTCAAAAGATCACGCATGGTTCGCTCCTCTCTTGAGATACACGAGTAAAACGCCGACGTCCGCGGGCGACACGCCGGAGATGCGCGACGCCTGTCCGAGGTTTTCGGGGCGCTGCGCGTTGAGCTTATGCCGCGCTTCAAGCCGCAGCCCGTCAAGCGTCATATAGTCAAGGTCCTTCGGAAGCGGCGTCTCCTCCATGGCAAGAAAGCGTCTGACCTGCTCGGTCTGCTTTTCGATATAGCCGTCGTAATGCGCCATCACGTCGATCTGCTCCTCGACCGCGGGTTCGAGCGGCTCGAGGCAGTCGAACAGCGCCAGCAGATCCGTATAGTGCACGTTCGGACGCTTCAGAAGGTCAAAGAGCTTCACGCCGGACGCCGGGACGCTTTCGCCGATCGATTCGAGATAGACGCGCAGCGCGTCGGTCGGCGGCACATGCGCGCCGAGGCGCTCCATCGCCCTTGCGATGCCCTCTTTTTTCCGCTGCAGAACGGTCCAGCGTTCGTCGGTGATCAAGCCGAGCCGCCTTGCGCGTTCGGTCAGCCGCAGATCTGCGTTGTCCTGCCGAAGCAGCAGGCGATACTCACACCGGCTTGTCATCATGCGGTACGGCTCGGGCGTGCCCTTTGTGGCGAGATCGTCGACCAGTACGCCGATATAGGCGTCGCTTCTGCCGAGGAAGAACGGTTCCTCGCCCTTCACGTACAGCGCGGCGTTCACGCCGGCGTAGAACCCCTGCGCGGCGGCTTCCTCATAGCCGCTCGAACCGTTCACCTGTCCCGCGGTGAACAGTCCGGGGATGTCCTTGACCATCAGCGAAAGGTTCAGCACGTTCGGCACGAGGCAGTCGTACTCGATCGCGTAGCCGAGCCGCATGACCTCGCAATGCCGGAGTCCCGGCATGGTGTGCAGCATATCGACCTGCACGTCGGCGGGCAGAGAGGTGCTCATGCCCTGCACATACATCTCCTCGGTCGTGCGTCCCTCCGGCTCGATGAAGATCTGGTGCCGGTCGTGGTCCGGGAAGCGCACGAGCTTGTCCTCGATCGACGGGCAGTAGCGTGTGCCGGTCGCGTGGATGCGCCCCGCGTACATCGGCGAGCGGTCGAGGTTTCGTAAAATGATGTCGTGCGTCGCCTGATTGGTATAGGTAAGATAACAGGGATCCTGCGTTAGGTGCAGCCTGCCGTTCAGAAACGAGAACGCGGGCGTCGGCTCGTCGCCGCGCTGGATCTCCATTTCATCGAGGTCCAGGGAGCTTTTCCGCACGCGGGCGGGCGTTCCGGTCTTGAACCGCTGCAGCGGAATGCCGAGATTTTTGAGCGCGTCGGACAGACCTTCGCTGCGCATCATGCCGCAGGGGCCGGAAAGACGCGACCATTCGCCGATCAGGATCCGGCTCTTTAAATACACGCCGGAGCACAGCACGACCGCGCGGCACTCATAGGAAAAGCCTTCGTCGGTCTTTACGCCGGAGACGCGTCCGTTTTCGGTTTCGATCTCCGTGACCTCGCCCTGCACGAGCGTCAGGTTTTGCTGCGTTTCCACCGCGCGCTTCATGCGCTCGTGATAGCGGCGCTTGTCCATCTGCGCGCGTAAGCTGTGGACGGCGGGACCCTTAGACGTGTTCAGCATGCGCATCTGGATCAGCGTATCGTCCGCGGCAAGCCCCATCTCGCCGCCCATCGCGTCGACCTCGCGGACAAGGTGTCCCTTGCCGGTGCCGCCGATCGCGGGGTTGCAGGGCATCATGCCGATGCTGTCCAGGTTCAGCGTCAGAAGAAGCGTCGATAAGCCCATGCGGGAACAGGCGAGCGCTGCCTCCAGCCCCGCATGCCCCGCGCCGATCACAATGACGTCAAACCGCTGCCGTTCCATAAAGACCCCTTTCGTCTCCTTTCGACGGTACAGTATACCATATTCGTCCGTTTTTGTGCAACGGATAGTGGAAATTTCCGAAAAACTCTGCTATACTGATGGAAACAGGAGGATCGAAACATGGGTAAAATGCGATTGATCAAAGATGCATACGGCACGACGGAGGGCTTTTGCCTTGTGAAAAGCGTCGCGGTGCGCACGGACGTCAAGGGAACGGAATACCTCGACATGGTACTTGCTGATTCGGACGGCGAGTGCGTGGCGAAGCTGTGGAACTACTCGCGCACGGCGCACGGCTCCTATGACGTCAACGACATCGTCAAGGTGCGCGGCACGGTGCAGGTGTGGAAGGACACCGAGCAGTTCAAGATCGACCGGATTCGGCTGATGACCGAGGACGACGACGTGGACCTGGGCGGGATCATCCCGACCGCGCCGTTCGATCCGCAGGCGATGTACGACGAGCTCTACAGCACGGCGGGCGCATTCTCCGACGAGGAGCTCAAGCGCATCGTACAGTATCTTTTGCGCGAAAACCGCGAGCAGCTTCTGATCTACCCCGCGGGCGTCAAGCTCCACCACGCGACGCGCGGCGGGCTTTTACATCACACCTGCGCGGTGCTGCATCTTGCCCAGAGCATCGCGGAGCTGTACCCGAGCCTGCACAGGGACCTCTTGTTTGCGGGCGCGATCCTGCACGACATCGGAAAGATCAAAGAGCTCGACGCGGACACGCTCGGCATTGCCGGCGCGTACACGAACGAGGGACAGCTTTTGGGGCACATCAACATGGGTATGGCGATGATCGCCGCCGCTGCGGAGATCACGATGATCGAGCCGAAAACCGCGATGCTTTTAGAACACATGATCCTGTCGCACCACGGCAAGCCGGAGTTCGGAAGTCCCCGGCTTCCGATGTTCCCCGAGGCGGAGGTGCTCAGCATCTGCGACCTTCTGGACAGCAAGATGTATGAAATGGACGCCGCGCTGGACGGCGTATCGAAGGACGGTTTTTCCGAGCGGCAGTGGGCGCTCGACAATCGCCAGCTCTTTAAAATCGACTGATAAACGGAGGGGCATATGCAGCAACTGACGAATCAGGAACGGCTGCGTCCGTGGATGGGCTTTCTCCTCTCCGCGGTCGTCGTGCTCGCGCTGCTGTTTGCGGGATCCGCGATGCAGCGCGCGTGGGGACTTTGGGGGCTTGTCGCGACGGAGCTGATGCTCCTTATGCTCGCAGTCGGGTATTGTCTGATCTGCCGCGTTCGTCTCAAGGAGGTCTTCCCCGTCCGCCGCATCAGCGGAAGGGAATTCGGCGGTACGCTGCTGCTGCTCGCGGGCGGATACGGCGCAAGCATGATCGCGCTCGGCATTTCGCTGACGATCATGCCGTCCTCGATCAAAGAGATCTCCGCGCTGCGCGACTATCTGTACGCCGACCGTTCCGTCTGGCTCCTGATTCCGGTCGCCGCGGTTCTCCCCGCGATCTGCGAGGAAACGATCATGCGCGGCGCGATCCTGTCCAGCTTCCGCAGCTGGAAACGGGATTGGCTGATCGTGCTGACCGTCGGGATCGTCTTCGGGATCTTTCACCTGTCGCCGCTGCGATTTCTTTCCACATCGATCCTCGGCATGCTCCTTGCCTATCTGATGGTGAAGCGGAACAACATCCTGCTTCCCATGCTGCTGCATTTTCTGAACAACCTCATTGCGGTGGCGCTCAGTGCGCTGTCCGGCGCGGCGGCGCAGACGGTCGACGCCGCCGCAGCGCTTTCTTCGATCCAGCCGGTACAGCTGCTCGGAAGCTACCTCGTTCTCGGCTGCTGCTGCCCGCTTCTGCTTGTGCTCGGTGCAAAGCTCATCAGCCCCGAAACACATAGAAAAAAACGGTTCCTGATCGCGGGGATCGCCTCGGGCGTTTTGTTTATTGCGGGGCTTCTTATGACAATACTCCCCGTTTTCAACGGCATGATCCGTACTATAACAGAGATGAAAGGAGCATAACACCATGTTTGAACGACTCGACGCGCAGAAGCCCGCTCTGAAAAAGCTCATTGCGGCGCTGCGTGAACGCTATCCCTACGCTTCGGTGCTGGCGACCGACGAGCGCTACCGTTCGTGGCACGTTTCCAAAAACGGAACGACGATCTCGTCCGAGGGCGACGGCGGATACGGCTTTGTGATCCGCGTGTTCGACGACGCGGGCTGCGCGGAATACTCGATCAACGCGTTTTCCGAGGAGATGATCCCGGCGATCGTACGCGAAATGCAGACGCGCCTTCTTGCCGCGCGCAGCGCGCTGCCGGAAGGCGTCGCGCCGATGCCGACCGCGATCCCGGACGACTCCCCCGCCGTGCTGAAAAAAGAAGCGAAGTTTGAGATCGATCCGATGGAGCTCGGCGACGAGGCGATCCTCGACCGCATCCGCCGCATCCGCGAAAAGGGGCTCAAGGGCGAAAACGTGCTGGACCTCAGCTGCTACGTGACCTATTCCGCGGACCGCAAGCTGTTCCTGTCTGAGCATCGCGATCTCGACGAAAGCCACATGTGGACGAACGCGGGCGTCGGCGCGATCGGGTCGCGCGGCGAGGAGCTCAAGAACAGCTACAAGGGCTATTCCCTGCTCGGCGGCGCGGAGCTTCTCCGCGAGGTCGAAAACGACGTCGGTCTGGTCGTCTCGAACCTGAACGATCTGCTGAACTCCGAACCGATGATCCCGGGCGAGTATGAATGCGTCTGCGATCCGGAGGTCACGGGCATGATCGTGCACGAAGCGTTCGGTCACGGCGTGGAGATGGATATGTTCGTCAAGGACCGCGCGCAGGCAAAGCAGTTTATCGGCGAATACGTGGCAAGTCCTTTGGTCACCATGCACGACGGTTCGGCGGTCGACGAATGCGCGACCTGGGCGTTTGACGACGAAGGCACGCTGACCGGCGACACGGTCGTCATCGACAAGGGCGTCCTGCGCCGCGGCATGTGCGATGCGCTTTCCGCGGCAAGGCTCGGCGTTTCGCCCACCGGCAATGGCCGGCGCGAAAGCTATGAGCGCAAGGCGTACACCCGCATGACGAACACCTATTTCGAGGGCGGCGACGCCACGAAGGAGGAGATGATCGCCTCGATCCCCTACGGCTTCCTGCTGGAAGAACCGACCAGCGGCATGGAGGACCCGAAAAACTGGGGCATCCAGTGCATGGTCAACATTGCCCGCGAGATCAAGGACGGAAAGCTCACCGGCAAGGTGTTCTCACCGATCGTGCTGACCGGGTATGTGCCGGATCTTCTCAAGTCCGTTTCGATGATGGGCGGCAAGGTGCAGCTTGCCGGCGGCGGCTACTGCGGCAAGGGTTACAAGGAATGGGTCAAGGTCTCGGACGGCGGCGCGTACATGAAGGCGCGCATCCGCCTCGGATAAGGAGGGATCGCAATGGAACGAATCAAAAGACTGCTTTCGGAAGCGGGCATTTCGGATTACATCGTTTACGGATATACGGAGCGGACCGCAGAGCTGTTTTTCGTGAAGAAACAGCTTGATACGCGCCGCATCAAGGACGTCGAAAAATACAAGGTGACCGTATACCGCACCGGCGAGAAGGACGGCGAAAAGATGCGCGCGTCGGCGGACGTGACGGTGCTCGCCTCGTACACGGACGAGGAGATCCGAAAAGCGCTCAGGGACACATATTTTGCCGCGCAGTTCGCGATGAATCCGTATTACGAGCTGCCCGATCCGGTACAGGCGCCTTGCAGGGAAGCGACCGGCAGGCTTGCCGCGCAGGATCCGGAGATCAGCGCGGGCGAGATGGCGGCGGCGCTTTTTGAAGCGGAGCGCGAACCGGGCGCGTTCCTGAATTCCGCGGAGATCTTCGTCATTCATAAGCGCGCGCACGTGATCAGCTCCCTCGGCGCAGATGTTTCGTGGACCGAGGCGGAGGTCAGGGGCGAATACGTCGTGCAGGCAAAGGAGCCCGAGGACGTTGAGATGTACCGTGATTTCGCCTATACCGAGCTGAACATGGAAGCGCTGACGGCGCAGGCGAAGGAAGCGCTGCAGTTCGTACGAGACCGCGCGCGGGCGCAGAAGATCCTGAAAAGCGGGAATTACGACCTGCTGCTGACCGATGAAAACGTCATGATGACGCTTTGGTTCTACGGCGAACGTGCATCGGCGCGCATGATCTATCCCGGCTATTCGACCTGGAAGGTCGGCGACAATGTGCAGGGCGAGACGGTCGGCGAGCGGATCACGCTTACGATGCGGGCGCTTGCGCCGTACTCTGTGGAAGGTATCCCGATGCGGGACCGGAAGCTTCTCGAAAACGGCGTTCTGCAGAGCACGCACGGACCGAACCGCTTTTGCCGCTATCTCGGCGTAGAGCCGACGGGCAACTACCGCAAGTTCTCCTGCGACAATCCGGGCACGATGTCCTTTGCGGAGATGCAGAAGCGCCCGTGCCTTTGGGCGGTCACGTTCTCCGGGTTTGAAGCGGATCCCTTCTCCGGTCACTTTGCCGGCGAGATCCGCCTTGCGTATCTGATCGAGGACGGCAAGCTGACGCCCGTCACCGGCGGCTCGGTCAACGGCAGCATCCTGGACGCGCAGAAGGATCTCGTGTTCTCCAAGGAGCGCTATACCGAGATCGGCTACGACGGTCCGTACGCGATCCTGCTCAAAAACGTCGCGGTCGCGGGCACGGAATCGGTATAAACCCCGAATACAATGGGGATGTTAAGAAACTGATTGTCAGTTTTTAACATCCCCGATGAATTGCGGCCATGCCGCATGAATTGGCTGCGCCATGAATTGCCTTCGGCATGAATTGTGACCAAA
>CAMVGD010000091.1 GCA_947166925.1 uncultured Clostridia bacterium
GTGTCAGCCGAATGGCTGACGGAAGGGTAGGGACGGGCATTGCCCGTCCGCCGCAGAAGCGGACGATCGGTGATCGTCCCTACGGTCGCATAGCCCCGTTTGTAACGTCCCCTGTGTGCTGTAGGGACGGGCAGCGCCCGTCCGCCGCAAAAGCGGACGATCGGTGATCGTCCCTGCGGCTGTATGCCTGATGCGGCGTGCAACAATACCCCCCTGTGTGCTGTAGGGACGGGCAGCGCCCGTCCGCCGCAAAAGCGGACGATCGGTGATCGTCCCTGCGGCTGTATGCCTGATGCGGCGTGCAACAATACCCCCCTGTGTGCTGTAGGGACGGGCAGCGCCCGTCCGCCGCAAAAGCGGAACGGATGACCGATGGCCGTCCCTGCCGTAACGCGTATATTCAATAATTGATTGCAATCATTTGTATCTGCAACAAATGCAACAAATGCAACAACATTACACACATCCTGTAATGTTACACACTTCATGATCTCTCTTTTTTTGAACGGATAACCGCACGCACTGCATCTGCTTTTGCGACATCCCGCAAGGGATGGTCCTTTCCATGTTGACAGACAGCAGCATTTCGTATATAATGCTATTGGTTATATTGGATAACATTGTAAAATCGGGTATTTTGTGGAGGAAAGGAACCCGGTCAGCGCCCGGCCCGGAAATGGGTGACGAGGATGGCAGTTTATCGAAAGATTCGGCGGATGCTGCCACGGCTTTTATACGGCGGGTCGAAAAGGGAACGACAAAAAGCGGAATCAAAACCGTAACAGAACGATCCCGAACGTCGTAAAGAAAACGGACCGCGCATAGAATTCGGCGCGGGATCCGTCATCTGGAAAAAGGAGAAACAGCATGAGAGTTATCATTCAGGATAATTATGAAAAGATGAGCCTTTGGGCAGCGCGCTATATCGCGGGCAAGATCAACGCGCACAAGGAAGCACGTCCGTTCGTGCTCGGTCTTCCGACGGGATCCTCCCCGATCGGCGTGTACAAGGAGCTTGCACGTATGAACAAGGCGGGGGAGGTCTCGTTTGCGAATGTGGTTACCTTCAACATGGACGAGTATCTCGGACTTCCGCACGAGCATGACCAGAGCTACTGGTATTTCATGCATGACAACTTCTTCGACCATCTGGTCGACATGAAGCCGGAGAACATCAATATTCTGAACGGCATGACCGACGACCCCGAGGGCGAGTGCGCCCGCTATGAGGAAAAGATCAAATCCTACGGCGGCATCGACCTCTTTATGGGCGGCATCGGCGTCGACGGACACATCGCGTTCAACGAGCCGTTCACCTCGCTGTGCTCGCGGACCGGCGTCCGGAACCTCACCACCGACACGCGCATCGTAAACTCCCGCTTCTTCGGAAACGACCCCGAAAAGGTGCCCTCTCAGGCGCTTTCCGTCGGCGTCGGCACGGTCACGGACAGCAGGGAAGTTTTGATCCTCATCAACGGACACAACAAGGCGCGCGCGCTTGCGGCGACCGTCGAGGGCAGCGTCAGCCACAAGTGGACCTGCTCCGCGCTGCAGATGCATGAAAGGGCGATCATCGCGTGCGACGAAGCCGCCTGCGGCGAGCTGACCGTCGATACCTACAAATACTTCCTCGACATCGAGAGAAACGAGAGACTGTAAGATGTATACGATCAACGATTTATTCGATCTTGACCACACGCTGGCAAAGGATTATCTTTCGCAGTTCACCTATCCCTGGGAAGCGCTGAAGGGCATTAAGGAGTTCATCCTTGCGCTCGGTCCCGCGCTCGGCGAAGACTATGAGGAAGTGTCCGAGCACGTCTGGGTACACAAGACGGCGAAGGTGTTCCCGTCCGCATACCTCGGGGCGCCGTGCATCATCGGACCTGAGACCGAGGTCCGGCACTGCGCGTTCATCCGCGGTTCCGCGCTCGTCGGGGCAAACTGCGTCGTCGGCAACTCCGTGGAGCTTAAAAACGTCATTCTGTTCGACAATGTGCAGACGCCGCACTACAACTACGTCGGCGATTCCATCCTGGGCTATAAGAGCCACATGGGCGCGGGCAGCATCACCAGTAACGTCAAGAGCGACAAGCGGCTCGTCGTCGTGCACAACGGCGCGGAAAGAATCGAGACCGGCATCAAGAAGTTCGGCGCGATGCTCGGCGATTACGTCGAGGTCGGCTGCAACGCGGTCTGCAATCCCGGCACGGTGATCGGGCGGCACAGCAACGTCTATCCGACCTCGTGCGTGCGCGGCGTGGTGCCGGCGTACAGCATCTGGAAGGACAACGGCACGGTAGCAACGAAGGAGGAACGGTAATGGGCAAATATTTCGGAACGGACGGCTTCCGCGGCGAAGCCAACAAGACGCTGACCTTCGAGCACGCGGTGAAGATCGGCCGCTTTCTGGGCTGGTATTACGGCGCGCGCCTTGACAAAAAGGCAAAGGTCGTGATCGGCAAGGACACGCGGCGGTCGAGCTATATGTTCGAGTACGCGCTCTGCACGGGGCTCATGGCGTCCGGCGCGGATGCGTACATCATGCACGTGACCACCACGCCGTCGGTCGCGTATATCACGCGCGTCGACGATTTCGACTGCGGCATCATGATCTCCGCGTCGCACAATCCCTACTACGACAACGGCATCAAGCTTCTGAACTCCTTCGGCGAGAAGATGGACGAGGAAACGATCGAAAAGGTCGAGGAGTACATCGACGGCAAGATCGAGGTCCCGGTCGCGGGTCGCCACGAGATCGGCAGAACGGTCGACTACGTCGCGGGCAGAAACCGCTACATCGGTTTTCTGATCTCGCTTTCAAAGTACAGCTTCAAGGGCGTCAAGGTCGGTCTGGACGTTGCGAACGGCGCGGCGTGGCAGATCGCCAAGGGCGTATACGAAGCGCTCGGCGCAAAGGTCTACGTCATCAACGACCAGCCGGACGGCTACAACATCAACACGGACTGCGGTTCGACGCACATCGAGCATCTGCAGAAATTCGTCGTGGAGAACCGGCTCGACGTCGGCTTCGCCTTCGACGGCGACGCGGACCGCTGCCTCTGCGTGGACGAGAAGGGCAACGTCGTCACCGGCGACCATACGCTCTACATCTACGGGCTCTATATGAAGGAGCGCGGCAAGCTTCTGAACAACAAGGTCGTCACGACCGTCATGTCGAACTTCGGGCTTTATAAGGCGCTCGACAAGGTCGGCATTGAGTATGAAAAGACCAAGGTCGGCGACAAGTACGTCTATGAAAACATGGTCAAGACCGGCAACCGCATCGGCGGCGAGCAGAGCGGGCACACGATCTTCCTGAAGTACGAGACCACCGGCGACGGCATCGTGACCTCTCTGAAGCTCATGGAGGTCATGCTGGCGAAGGGCAAGCCGATGAGCGAGCTTGCGGCGCCCGTCGTGTTCTATCCGCAGGTGCTGAAGAATGTCCGCGTCAAGTCCAAGCCCGACGCGCAGAACGATCCCGACGTCATGGCGGCGGTGAAGAAGGTCGCCGACGAGCTCGGCGATACCGGACGCATCCTTGTGCGCGAAAGCGGCACCGAGCCGGTCATCCGCGTCATGGTCGAAGCGGGCACAAACGAGATCTGCGAGAAGCACGTCGACTACGTGATCGACGTCATCAAGGCGAAGGGACACCTCGCATAACGGACAAACGGATCGAAAAGCTGCCGGAACGGGCAGCTTTTTTCGTATTTACAGCGGAAAACGGCAATTTTGACGTTTTACCGCCGATTGACACAAAAATGCCACAGAATCGGGTAAAACTGTTCACAAAGATAACGCAGTTTGTTCAAATCGGGATGCTATGATAAATACGATGGAAAAGCATAGGGTCTTCGATTTTGGAGAAAAAAAGCCCTGCCGGACGCAAGATATAGCAGTAAATCGGACGTCTGCACGCAAGATGCGGTCCGAAAAGCAAGGGATCCGACACGTCCGCCGGAAAAAATCGAAAAAATGCGGTAAAATTTTCGCGCCAAAAGATGAACGGCTTTTTCACGCAAAAACTGTCTGATGCGCATGCCCGGAAAATATCGAACGGGAACGGTCCCGGCATTCCGGTCATGATCCGAATATCCGCTGCAAACCCGCGGCGGACGAATACCAGGAGGAGCTATGACGCAGCAACATAGGAAAAAGAAAAGAAGGAGGAAGGTGCAGCCGCGCTTCTATGTGATCATCTCGATCTTTGCACTGCTGGTCCTTGTGCTGATCGCGCTGATCGCATGGACGACGATCAGCTGCATACAGGAGCGCCGCGAAGAACAGGAACGGCACAACCAGTTCCTGGTCGAGGAGGAACGGCTCCAGGCGGAGTACAACGCGCAGGTGCAGGAGAATCCGGACGGCTATGCGAACGTCGCAAGACCCACGATCTCCTATGAGGATTATGTGAACGGCGCAACGATTCCGCCGGTCCCGACGCCGATCCCGACGCCCACGCCGACTCCGCGGTCCACGCCGCATGTGGTGGCGGATTCCAATCCCGATCACTACGGCTTCGTCCCGCATCTTGAGGTCGACGGCAATGAAGTCGTTGCGAACAGCTTCGTCCGGACGGAGCCGATCGAGTTCCCGCCCGCGGACGCGTACAATGCGGCGGATGTCAAGGGCATCCTGACCTTCCGCGGCAACAACTGGAGAAACATGTCGAGCACCGATCCGGTCAACCTGACGGAGTTTAAACTCACCCAGGTCTGGGACAAGAGCATCTCCTCGCTGACAAAGGGCGGCGGCAGCGGCAGCTGGTCCGGCTGCGGATGGACTGGGCAGCCGCTGATCGTGCAGTGGCCGGCGGAAACGCGGAAGGTCATGAACCTCCATGACTGGGCAAAACAGAAGGATAACCTCGTCGAGGTCATTTACCCCACTGAGGACGGCAATATCTACTTCCTCGACCTTGAGACCGGCGAGGAAACGCGCGACAAGATCGTCATGAACGTTCCGTTCAAGGGCACCGGCAGCATCGACCCGAGAGGGATACCGCTGCTGTACTGCGGCTCCGGCGATCAGTATGAGAACGACGACCAGAAGTCGCGCGCGTTCATCATCTCCCTGATCAACGGAAAGGTCCTCTATGAATTCGGCATACAGGGGACGGACTCGTTCGCAAGACGCAAGTGGTACGCGTACGACTCCGCGCCGCTGATCGACGCGAAAACCGACACGCTGATCTATCCGGGCGAAAACGGCATCCTCTATACGATGAAGCTGAATACCGTCTACGATCCGGAGCTCGGCTCGGTCTCGGTCAGTCCGTCGAACATCGTCAAGTTCCGCTACGACTGCAACAACATCTACGACGAGATCGACAAGGCGGACGCCACGCACAAGTGGCAGGGCTATGAGGGCAGCGCCGTCGCATGGAACGGCTTCCTGTATCTGTCGAGCAACGACGGCATGTTCCAGTGCATCGACCTCAATACGATGCACGTCGTCTGGATCGCGAACACCGAGGACGACACGAACGCCAGTCCCGTGCTCGACGTGATCTCCGACGAGGAAGCATACCTGTATGTCGGCACGTCGCTGCACTTCAACAAGGACAAGAACAACACGGGTCTTGCGCCGTTCTTCAAGATCGACGCCATGACCGGCGAGGTCAAGAAATACGCGCTGACGGTGTTCACCGTTTCCGGCGTGTCCGGCGGCATCCAGGCGACCGCGGTCGTCGGCAAAGCGGGCAGCAACATCGAAAACCTCGTGATTGTGCCGTTCGCGCGGTACGGGACCAAGGATGCGGGCGTACTGGTCGCACTCGACAAGGAAACCATGACGATCCACGACGGGATCGGCTGGGAGTTCGAGATGGACGCCTATGCGTGGTCGAGCCCGGCCGTCGTTTACGACTCGGAGAACAGAGGCTATATCATCCAGGCAGATTCCAAGGGATATCTCTATCTGATCGACGCCGCAACGGGTCAGCAGCGCGGCGCGCTGCGCCCGACGGAGACCGTCTTCGAGGCGTCGCCGGCGCTGTTCGGCAACATGCTCGTGGTCGGCTGCCGCGGCGGTCAGAAGATCTTCGGCATCCGTCTTTCGTAGTTCCGTCGGGATCAGGATCCCGGCGAGGATTCCGGGCGGGCTGCACCGCACATGCCGCTGCGTTCGACGGATCTGTGCGGCGATTGCGCCTCACGCTCCCGTGAACCTGTAAAAGCAATGTCCCCTTCCGCATTCCGCGGCGGGGGATTTCCTTTTATTAACGGAAATGTCGAAAATAGTTTGCATTTTCGGCGTTGCGTGCGGCGGGGGAATATGCTATCATCAAAGCATGGCAAGGAATAAGGGACGGACGATCAGTCCGAAATTCATCATGTTCTGTGCGTCGGTGTTCATCCTCGTGATCGCCGTCGTGATTTTGATATTCGCCGTCGGGCTCAAGGACTCGACGCCGAGAAAGAGCGGATCCGGCTGCGGAAGGACGCAGGACGCGCTTTCGTTTGCGACGGAGATCGACACGGGATCCGCCGAATCGACCGAAAGACCGCAGTCGCAAGCGACCGACGCGCCGACCGAGGCGTCCGTGATCCCCGATCCGCAGGCGTATGCGGAATCCGCCGCGTTCGATATCGACCCGGCGGAGAACGCCAGACCCGCGAATTACGGATTCACCTATGAGATCCGCAAGAACAACCGGGACGACAGCTATTCCTCGAACCCGAACGAGAACACGTTCTCCTTCGGACGGGGCAGCGACTACACGGGCGTCAAGGGCATCACGACCTTTGCGGGCAACAATTACCGCAGCGGCTTTTCCTACGGCACGGCGCGCGTGACGATGCAGACGATGGAACAGGTCTGGTCGTTCGCCATCGGTTCCGCAAACGGCTTTGCCGGCGCGATGTGGACCGGTCAGCCGCTGATCGTGACTTGGGAAGGGCAGACGCTGAAAACGCTCGGCGTGCGCGACGAGTTCAAGGCGAAGGACAGCCTCAACGAGGTCATCCTCTGCGGGGCGGACGGCAATATCTATTTCTACGAGCTCGAAACCGGGAACCGCACGCGCGAAACGATCGCGCTGAACGCGCCGCTGTTCGGTACGCCGACGCTCGATCCGCGCGGCATCCCGATGCTCTATATCGGGCAGGGCACGCTCTCCGAGCCGAACAGCAACAAATCCGCGGCGTTCGCGGTCAACCTCTGCAGCAACACGTTCCAGACCATCGTGTCAGGCAAGGACTATACGGCGCGCCGCAACGACTGGTCGGCGTTCGATTCGAGCCCGCTACTCATCGAGGACACGCTGATCTGGCCGAGCGAGAACGGCGTACTCTATCTCATCGAGCTGCACACGAGCTACGACGCCGAAACCGGCTCGCTCTCGATCAGCCCGGGCGACAAGGTCAAGTACCGCTACACCGGCTCGGACTATTCCGGCATCACGCAGGCGGGCAAACGCGCGTACGGCTATGAATCCTCTGTCGCGGCGTTCCGCAACAATTTGTATCTGACCGACAACGGCGGTTTTTTGCAGTGCGTCGACCTCAACACGCTGAAGCTGCAGTTCGTGACCGACGTCGGCGGCGATTCCGACGCGACGCCGGTGCTCGAGGAGAACGGTGACGACGGCACGGTCTATGTGTATACGGTATCGCAGACGGATCAGCAGGATCCGTCGCTGCAGAACGGCTACGGCTACTGCTATGTGCGCAAGATCGACGCGCGGACCGGCGCGATCGTCTGGGAGAACCGGCAGTTCGTGCAGATCCTCGACCCGATCACGGCAAAGAGCATGAAGGGCGGCGGCAAGGCGACGCCGCACATCGGACACGGCACGATCGGCGATCTTCTGATCTGCTCGTTCTACGGGCTGACCGTGCAGGTGACCGACGCGGAGGGAAACGTCGATTATACCTTCGGCGGCAAGATCATGGCGTTCGACCGCAAAAACGGCGCCGTGCGCTGGGAGATCACGCAGACCGGCAACGCGGATTACGTATCCTCGCCGCTCGTCGTGTACAACGCCCGCGGCGATGCGTATCTGATCGCCTGCGACCGCGACGGCGGCATCCGCCTCTATGACGCGGCGCATCCCGGGGAGAACGCGCTGTACGCCCTCGATCTCGGTGAGCGCATCGACGCCACGCCCGTCGCATACAACAATTACATCGTGGTCGCCACCACCGGCACGACCGAGCAGACCCGCATCTTCTGCCTGAAGCTGAGCTGATATGACCCTTCGCGTATGAGACAACCGAAAACGCCTGACCGCATGGTCGCTTCGCTGAACGCGCAGGGCGTGGAGGACACGCCGTATTCGGACCGGCGGTGGTAAGAAGCATCGCAGCGAAGGGGGTGTTAAGAAACGCAACACGTTTTCTTAACACCCTCTTTATGAATTCTC
>CAMVGD010000092.1 GCA_947166925.1 uncultured Clostridia bacterium
AAACCCACCTACTATCTTTGCAAAGATAACGACAATTTTATGAAAAAGGTATATTCCTTCTATTTTTCTTTTCTGATTTTCTACGTTTTAGACGAATTATTTGTAGTCATTATCGTACATCTTACATTAGAATCATTCTAATAGTTAATTTAACTATCGGAAAAATAGCGAGTGAAAACACGTTTTTACGACCAATTTTATTTAAAATGATTCATGAATAAACTATCTTTGCGCATAAAAACAGTTTAGTTTCTTATACCATGATTGAAGACAATTCAACAAAAGAACAAATATATGTGGCAACAGACGCCCACTTCTTCCCGACCAAAGGATTTGAGTTAGCTTGTAAAATAGCCAATGCTCACGAAAAAAGCATTTGCTTTCTACTTTTAGCAGAGGATGATACCAACCTTGAATCCTCAGAAGCGACACTCTCCACCTGGTGCCAACAGAATCAAACGGAGGCAGTTTGCGAAATACGGTTCCATATCCTTTCTGTTGAAGATGACTTCACAGATTTCATGGAACGGAACGAAGCTGTAAACATCATATTTGAACTCAATGAGCAAAGTGAATACAGAAACTGTAAAAAGGCACTCAGATTATGTCGGGAACTACGTATTCCTTATTACTTCATAAAGAGTGACCAGCAGGTTGATTTCAATAAAGTCTTAGTTCCCATCGGATTCTTAGTTGAAGAACGTGAGAAAGGTGTATTTTGTAGCGGTATGGGAAGAATCTATCACTCTGAAATCTTACTTATGCCAGCGAAGGATTATGGTTCAAGAGCTAAGCAAAATACTGAGAGCATTCAAAAACTGATGGATAAATTTTCTCTTCCTTATCATATCATTTCAGCAGAAAAAGATAGTACCTCGTT
Organism: uncultured Clostridia bacterium; assembly: GCA_947166925.1. Taxonomy (GTDB): domain Bacteria; phylum Bacillota; class Clostridia; order Christensenellales; family CAG-138; genus UBA3792. Next base: position 881 of record CAMVGD010000092.1, read on the forward strand.
GACGGTGAGGTTGACGGAGGACAGCGCGATCTGATCGTCGTAGGTCCTGAGGATCGCTTCGTACGATTCGATCTCATAGCGCACGTAGGTCAGACGGTCCTGCACGGTGATGATGTCCTCGACGGTCGTCGCCTTTGCGAGGATCTCCATCAGCGCCTGCTGTTCGATGCGCAGGGATTCCAGATGCTTTTCGGAATCCACGTAGTTCGTCGTGACGTCACGAAGTCCCGTGTTCAGGGCGGTGACGTTGCCGAGATCGGAGACCGTGTTCAGGAACGTGTCGAGCTGTTCCGCCGGAATGCGGATCGTGTAGCGCGCGTAGCGAAGCTGCTGTCCGTTCCGGTAGCCGCGGTTGCCGACGCTGCTCGATTCCACGTACCCGCCGAACGAGCCGACCGACGCGGCAAGCTGATCGACGAACGTATCGAATGCAAGCGTCTCCACGGTCAGATCGGCGTTGCGGATGATCTTTCGGTTACTGAGCGCCGGCGCCTGTTCCGACATTGTTTTGGATTCTTCACGGTAGCCGTACGCAGCTTCGTCTTCTGCGGCTTCCATCGGCATCTCCGGCTCGTATGCGGCTTCGCCGTACTGCGGAGCTGTGTTCGCGTAATAGCTGTCGGCAGATTTGGTTGCGCAGCCGAAGACCGCGCAGAGCAGCAGGATCACAAGTGCGATCGGGATGATCTTTTTCATGGCAGTTCTCCTTTTATGTTTTCAATTGATCGACAATGCAGAAAGGAACGATGCGGTTTCCTTTTTGTAAATAAAACCGCGAACGACGCCGTTCGGTTGCAAAAAATCCGCACAGACGTGCGGATGCTTCGTTTCAGAGATTCCAGACGCCGGAGAACACGATCTCGGCGGGTCCGGTCATGTAGACGTGATTGTCCGCCTCCGACCATTCGATGAGCAGCGTGCCGAGCTCGATTTCGACCGCAACGGTGCGTCCGGTCTTGCCGGAAAGCGCACAGGCGACCGCCGCCGAGCAGGCGCCGGTGCCGCAGGCGAGCGTGCAGCCGCAGCCGCGCTCCCAGGTGCGCATTTTGATGCGGTCCTCCTTCAGCACCTCGACGAAATTGACGTTCGTGCGCTCGGGGAACAGCGGGTCGTGCTCGATCAGCGGACCGTACTTGGGCACGTCGTCCTCGTTCAGCGGATCGACGAATACGATCGTATGCGGCACGCCGACGCGGACCGCGGAGAAGGAGAACGAACGGTCCTGCACGGAAAGGAGCAGGTCGATCGCGCGTCCGTCGACCTTGACGGGAACGTCCGCCGCCTCCAGGAGCGGCTCGCCCATATCGACGCGCACGCCGTCCACGCGCCCGTTTTTCAGGATGATGCGCGGCTTCATCACGCCCGCGCCGGTCTCGACGGAAAACTGCGTGCCGCGCACGACGCCGTTTTCGAAGCAGTAGCGCGCAAACGCGCGGATGCCGTTGCCGCACATCTCGGCTTCGCTGCCGTCCGCGTTGATGATGCGCATGCGCACGTCCGCGATCGCGGAGCGCAGCAGGATCAGCGTGCCGTCCGCGCCGACGCCGGTGTGGCGGTCGCAGACCTTCTTTGTCAGCGCGTTCCAGTCGACGCCCTCCGTGTCCCTGCCGTCGAACAGCACAAAGTCGTTTCCGAGCCCGTGCACCTTAAAGAATTTCATTCCGAATCCTCCCCGAACATTTCTTCAAACATTTCGTCCGCATAGGCGTGCACCACCGATTCGAACTTCCGGTACGCGGTCAGAAACCGCCTGCCGCGCTCGGTGAGATACGCGCCGCCGCCGCCCTTGCCGCCGACGGCGGAGTCGAGCAGCGGAAAGCCCAGCGCGTTCTCGGCGGTCTTGACGATGCGCCACGCCTTCGAGTACGCCATGCCCATGTCCGTCGTCGCCTTCCGGAGCGAGTGCGTTTCGTCCACGCGCTCCAATAGCTCCGCAATGCCCGGACCGAAGATCTTTTCCTCGCCGTACACGCGCAGCATCAGCGTATAGCGCAGCTTGTTCGCCATGGTTCCGCCTCCCCGCAGACTTTTTCGTATATCATTATATCCCGCAATCGGGAAAAACGCAATAGAATGCGCAAGTTTTTACAGCTTTGCGCATATCTTTTGCAGAGAAGATCAAAAAGGAGTGTTCGACATGGAAATACGAAAAACGACGCTGATGACGGAAACGCTGTTCGGGGAAACTGCGGCGCAGGCGCAGATGGAGAGCGCGATCCCGCTCCCGCGCGGCAAGACGCTCGAGCGCGTGCTTTCCGCGGAATGCGAGGCGGCGGTCGACGAGATCAGCTGCCGCGACGGCGCGATCGTCGTGACCGGCACGATGACCCTGAAGCCCACGGTGGAAAGCGCGGACCGGCTGCCGTACGCGTTCGAGGCGGCGGCGCAGTTTTCGCACACGATCCGCATGGAGGGCGTCACGCCCGACATGAACGCGCGCGTTTCCGCCGGGATCCCGGCGTGCAGCGTAAAGCGCGAGGACGGCGGACTGCGCTTGCAGGCGACGGTGGAGCTGCGGGCGGCGGTCTTCGCGCCGGTGCAGATCCCCTGCATCACGGGACTGGACGACGCAAGGGACGCGGAGATACAGACCGCCTCGGTGACGCTCAAAAAGCGGACTCTGCTCGGCGCGCACAGCCTCCGCATGAACGAGGAGATCGAAGCGCCGCGCGGCATGACCGTGATCGAAGCCAACGCGACGCCGCTCGTCAACGGGCTTGTGAAAAGCACGGAGGGCATGCTCCCGCAGGGCGAGCTCCGGCTCTGCGTGCTGTACGGCGCGGCGGACGGCGGGATCAAAAGAGAGCAGTACACGATCCCGTTCTCCGACGTGATCGCCTGCGAGCCGGGGGAGAACGCGTTCGCCGCCGCGACGCTGACCTCGCTTTCGGTCACGGTCGAGGAGGAGGGGGCTGCGACGGTCGACGCGGCGCTGTCGATCGGCGTGTACGGCTGTACCTCGGAAACGCAGCGGATCCTGACCGACGCGTACGACGCGGCGAGCGATTTCTCCTGCGAGATCCGCCGCGCGCGGGCGGAAAACTACGAGGGCGCGTGGAGCCAGACCGTGCAGCTCAACGAGACCGTACCGGTCCCCGCGCATATGAAGGACGCGTATCTGCCGCTGTACGCGGCGCTGCGCCCGGCGGTCACGCGCGTTGCGGTCGAAAACGGCAGGGGGCTCATCGAGGGCGTGCTGGCGGTCACGGTCGTCTACCGCGACGACGACGGCATGAAGCAGAGTTTCACCTATGAGCTGCCGATGTCGTTCGATACCGAGGCGCGGGGGACCCTGCCGATCGTGCGCGTGCGCGCGTTCGACGCGAATCTTTCCGGGGGCGGACGTACCGTGGCGCTGGCCGTTTCGGTCTCGGTCGAAACGGAGTGGTACCGCGAGATCGCGTTCGACCACGTGCCGGAGCTGCAGCCCGGCGTCCCGTGCGAAACGGACTGCGGCATGCTCGTGTGGTTTGCCGATCCGGACGAAACGCTGTTTTCGATCGGCAAGCGCTTCGGCGTCCCGACCGCGCGCGTCCGCGCCTGCAATCCGACGCTTTCGGAACCGATCCGCGAGGGCACGCCGGTGCTTTTGATCCGATCGGCGGAATAAATACCGCCGATCGGGTGATATCCGCTTCGCAGATGATATCGCCCTGCGGGCGGTGATATGTTCCGCTGCGCGAAACGTTCGGGAGGATTCTCCCTGCCGGAGAATCAGAATGGATACCCCCTCATCAGTCACCTGACGGTGACAGCTTCCCCACCGGGGGGAAGCCTCTGTATCCACTCCAAAAGCCTTCTCCCCCTTTAGGGTGGAGAAGGTGCCGTCAGGCGGATGAGGGGGAAGATCAAAAGATTCTCCGGCGGAGAATCCACATGCATGTTCCCGCAGGGAACGCATCACGCGGCGAAGCCGCACATCACGGCGCAGCCGCATCACTTGCCGCGAAGCGGCATACATCGCTGCGCCGCAGGCGCTCAATACCCCTGATATGGATCGATGATGCTGCCGTCGATCGCGTTGATGATCAGAAGCGGTCTTTCGCTGCCGTAAGTCTGCCGCGCTGCCTGCTCCGGAAATTCTCCCATAGCGATGAGCGCATCGCGCGCTTTCTCGGTGTATGTAAACGTCCCGGTAAAGAACCACGCGGGAACCAAAAGACCGCTTTCCATATCGTTCTTTTCACGGATGCGGAACAGCCCGAGCTTCACGCTGTCGATGGCGATCGTACCGCCCGTGTGTTCTTCCAGACTGAACACGCGGTTCATCTGCTGCACAAACAGCGACCGCACTTCATCATACGGCAGCAGCGGCGTTTCCTCGGAGATCGTTTCCGTCACCTTGAGCGCTCCTTCCCAGTTCAGTGACAGCAGCGTGCCGTCGGAATTGACGTTGGCTTCGATCCGGTCATACGGCCAGTACCGGAAATAACCGTCCTCAGACTCGCTGTAGGCGTCGCCGTACAGATAAAGCATCTGTGCGCCGGAAAAGGCGGGCGTCATACGGATCAGGTATCCCCACTTGTCGTAGACGCCCTGAATCTGGCCCTCGTGACACGCATTGTTCGACCACCAGACGTCCGCAACCTCGTAGTGCTTAGCTTCTTCTCCGAGGACCTCGCGCAGGATCCCGATCGCTTCGCGCGCGGTAACGGAGCCCTCGCTTTGCGGAGTATCGTATTCTGCGGGTCCGATCCGCTTTGCGTCCGGCATTTCTGCATGAAAACAGTCTGAGGTGCCGACCGGTGCCCCTTCATCCCGAGCGCGGATATAGCTGATGATCCTGCCCCTGCTTGATTCTTCTACACCGATATGATCATATTGCCGGCTGTATATTTCATGCTGATCGGGACTGCCGACGATCGAATACACGTTCCAGTACACTGAGCTCGGTTTATCCTCCGGCAGGGAGCCGTCCCAGACGGGATTCGGATCGGCATGTACGCCTTCGGGAAGCGTGCTGTATTCCTTCTGCAGCGCGGCAATACGTTCGCGATGCATGGCAAGCATCTGTTCGTATTCTTCCTCGGTACTGTCACTGCTTTTCATCCATTCCTCTTTGCTGCCGGTCATGTAGTCGATCGCGTGGATCGACGCCTGCATCTCGCGTTCGACGTCGTCGCGCGTCCGCGGCGCCTGCTTCCAAATATACAGCGTATCGACGCCGAGCAAACGACGGCTCAGTGCAAGCCGCTCCTCGTTTGTCAGACGCCGATGCGTGGCTCGCAGAAGCGGAAACGCGTACCCTTCGGTCAAAACCTCGATCGGTACGTCGGCAGTGACGTGCACGCCGCGCGCTTCCGTTGTGTCGCTGCATTGGAACCGCGCGGGAAACTGCGCGCTGACCGGCGGCGCGGCAAGCGCCGGGTCGTTCTGTTCCGTCTGCTCGGACAGCACCGTGTCGATCAGCACGTTCGTATCCTTTTGCTTGACAGCGTCGTGGTCCGGCGTCGGCTGACAGGCGGCAAGCATGCAGAGGATCAATAGCAAGGCGATGATTCGTTTCATTTCTGTCCCTCCCATTTGTTTCTGCACCCATTTTACTCCCCATATTCGTCCAAAACGTCACAGAGTTGTAAGAGAGTTGTAAAATCGTCAAAAATACATGTGATCATGGAGACCGTTTGAGTTGTGGGAGTGCGCACCAAAAGCCTTCCCCCCACCCGAAGGGGGTGGGGAAGGTGCCGTCAGGTGGATGAGGGGGTGAAAATCCATGATTCTCCCCGCGGAGAATCGACGGATCATAACACCTCATCCGTCAGCCTCACGGCCGCCGTCTTCGAGGGCTTATCCGGCGGCTTCCCCTGCCGGAGAACTGTGGAACGCGGCACCGTATCGACAAGATCCGCAGGGACGGCGAATGCCCGTCCCTGTTTTCATGCAAAGAAGATGCAGCGCATTCGGATGTACTGCGCTTTGCGCGTGAACGGTCCCTCCGGAACATGGATTGCGGCGGAGCCGCATGAAAAATATATTCTGTTTTTGCAGGCAAAACCGCGGGTCCGTCGGTTGACTTTTAGACGCGTTGTGGTATCATAAATCTGTTGGGAAATTCCCAAAAATAACTATTATCGGAGGAGCTATGAACAGCTATATCGAACGTGTCCTCGCGGACGTCGAACGCCGCGACAAGAACGAGCCGGAATTCCTTCAGACCGTTGAAGAAGTTCTGAAATCTCTCGAAGTCATCGTTTCCCGTCATCCCGAATATGAGGCGAACGGCCTTCTCGAGCGTATGGTGGAGCCGGAGCGCGTCATCGAGTTCCGCGTACCGTGGATCGACGATCAGGGCGTCGTCCGCATCAACCGCGGCTTCCGCGTCCAGTTCAACAGCGCGATCGGACCGTACAAGGGCGGCATCCGTTTCAACAAGAACGTCAACCTGTCCGTCATGAAGTTCCTCGGCTTCGAGCAGACCTTCAAGAACAGCCTGACCTCGCTCCCGATGGGCGGCGGCAAGGGCGGCGCGGACTTCGATCCGACCGGCAAGAGCGATCGCGAGATCATGCGTTTCTGCCAGAGCTTCATGACTGAGCTCTATCGTCACATCGGTCCGAACGTGGACGTTCCGGCAGGCGACATGGGCGTCGGCGGACGTGAGATCGGCTACATGTTCGGTCAGTACAAGCGCATCCGCAATGCGTACGAGAACGGCGTTCTCACCGGCAAGGGTCTTAGCTTCGGCGGTTCCCTCATTCGTCCGGAAGCGACCGGCTACGGCGCGGTTTACTACCTCTGCGAAGTTCTGAAGCATCAGAACGACACGATCGAAGGCAAGACTATCGCGGTCTCCGGCTTCGGCAATGTTGCATGGGGCGTCACCAAGAAGGCGGCGCAGCTCGGCGCAAAGGTCGTCACGCTCTCCGGCCCGGACGGCTACATCTACGATCCGGACGGCGTCGTCACCGAGGAGAAGATCAACTACATGCTCGAGATGAACGCATCCCGCCGCAACCGCGTGCAGGACTATGCGGACAAGTTCGGCGTCGAGTTCTTCCCGGGCGAGAAGCCCTTCGGCCGCAAGGTCGACATCGTCATGCCGTGCGCAATGCAGAACGACGTGCACATGGATTCCGCTGAGAAGATCGCGGCAAACGGCGTCAAGTACTACATCGAAGTCGCGAACATGCCGACGACCAACGATGCGCTGTTCTTCCTCATGGAGCAGAAGGGCATGGTCGTTGCTCCGTCCAAGGCGGTCAACGCGGGCGGCGTTGCGGTTTCCGGTCTCGAAATGAGCCAGAACTCCGAGCGTCTCGCATGGTCCGCTGAGGAAGTTGACGCAAAGCTCCACAGCATCATGGTCAACATCCACAAGGCTTCCATGGAAGCGGCGGAAGAGTGCGGCCTCGGCTACAACCTGGTTGCGGGCGCGAACATCGCGGGCTTCAAGAAGGTTGCGGACGCCATGCTGGCGCAGGGCATCGTCTGATCCCGAAATCCGATAATCTCCCAATCAAAAAGGACTTCCTTCGGG
>CAMVGD010000093.1 GCA_947166925.1 uncultured Clostridia bacterium
CGATACGAAGCTTCTCGGCACGCTGTGCGCGGCGCGCGGCATTGCGCTTTCGGTGATCGACGAAGTAAAGATCGACGGCGTGACGTGCTCCTCGACGCGGGTGCGCGAAGCGATCCGCGAGGGGGATATGGAGTTTGCGGAGCGGATGCTCGGACGTCCCTATTCGCTCTCGGGCAAGGTCGTGCACGCAAAGGCGCTGGGACGCCGGTTCGACTGCCCGACGGCGAACCTCGACGCGGGGATGCAGCTGCTGCCGAAGGACGGCGTCTATGCGGCGGAGCTGCTGTTTGAGGGGCGGCGGTACGACGCCGTGACCAACGTGGGCACGAATCCCACGGTCGGCGGCAGAGACCGCACGGTGGAGACGCACGCGATCGGCGAGTCGCTCGATCTCTACGGAAAATGCATCGAGGTGGCGTTTTTCACGCGGCTTCGAGGCGAGGAACGGTTCGATTCAAAGGCGCTGCTGTTCGCGCAGATCAGAAAGGATGCGGACGCGGCAAAAAAAATTTGCGAAGAACGCAAAAAAAGTGTTTACAATTCAGACGCATTGTGCTAAACTGTCAAAGGTTAAACCGTAAGCTGGGTTGATGCGACTCTCCGACGCCATACGCAGTCTACGGGGATACGAATAAAAGGAGGAAAAACATCATGACGAAACAGGAAATCATCGCAAAGTACGCGCTGCACGAGGGCGACACGGGTTCTCCCGAGGTTCAGATCGCGCTTCTCACCGAACGCATCAATCACCTCAACGAGCACCTCAAGGTCAACCAGAAGGACCATCACTCCCGTCGCGGTCTTCTGAAGATGGTCGGTACCCGCAGAGGTCTTCTGAACTATCTCAAAGAGAAGGACATCGAGCGTTACAGAGCGATCATCGCAGCATTGAACCTCAGAAAGTAAAGAGAAAAGGCGGGGGTTTTGTTCCCCGCCTCACTTTTTGGGATTCGCTGCACTTTGAAAGGCAATTATTAAATAAAGATAAAGAGGAAAAAAGACAAAATGTTCAGAGTGTTCGAAACCATGGTAGGCGATCGCAAGCTGATCGTCGAAACCGGAAAGTACGCCGAGCAAGCGGGCGGCAACTGCCTCGTGCGCTGCGGCGGAACGGCGGTCATGGTCAACGCGACGGTCGCGAAGGAACCGCGCGAGGGCGTTGATTTTCTGCCGTTGTCCATTGAATTTGAAGAAAAGCTGTACGCGGTCGGCAAGATCCCCGGCGGTTTTATCAAGCGTGAAGGACGCCCGACCGAAAAGGCGATCCTGACGAGCCGCCTCATCGACCGTCCGCTGCGTCCGTTGTTCCCGAAGGGATTCTACAACGACGTGCAGGTCATTGCGACCGTTCTCTCGGTGGAGCAGGACGTCCAGCCCGACGTGCTGGGCATGATCGGCTCCTCCATCGCGCTGTCCATCAGCAACGCTCCGTTCATGGGCCCGACGGGCTCCGTGGCGGTCGGTCTCATTGACGGCGAGTACATCCTTAACCCCGACTGCGAGCAGCGTGAAAAGAGCCGTCTCGCGCTGACCGTCGCAGGTACCCGCGACGCCGTCATGATGGTCGAGGCGGGCGCGAACGAAGTGACCGAGGAGGAAATGCTCGGCGCGATCCTGTTTGCGCATGAGGAGATCAAGAAGATCGTCGACTTCATCGAGATGATCCAGAAGGAAGTCGGCAAGCCCAAGATGGAAGTCAACATCCATGTTCCGGATGCGGATCTCGACCGCCGCGTGCGCGAGTTCGCGATGGACAAGGTTGTCTGGCAGATGGATACCTTCGACCGCCACGAGCGCGAGATGCGCACCGAGCAGGTCAAGGAGGAGACCAAGGCAGCGTTCGCGGAGTCCGATCCCGGCATGGAGAAGGACGTCGACGCGATCCTGTACCAGATGCAGAAGGAAGTCATGCGCGACAAGATCATCAATAAGAAGATCCGTCCCGACGGACGCGCGCAGGACGAGATCCGTCCGATCTGGAGCGAGGTCCATATGCTCGAGCGTCCGCACGGCAGCGCGGTGTTCACCCGCGGTCAGACGCAGGTCATGACGATCGCGACCCTCGGCACCATCGCGGAGGCGCAGATCCTCGATGGGCTCACCCTCGAAGATTCCAAGCGCTATATGCACCAGTACAACATGCCGCCGTATTCGACCGGTGAGACGCGCCCCGTGCGCAGCCCCGGCCGCCGCGAGATCGGTCACGGCGCACTTGCGGAGCGCGCGCTTCTGCCCGTGCTTCCGAGCGAGGAGGAGTTCCCGTACTGCATGCGTCTGGTGAGTGAAGTCATCAGCTCGAACGGCTCCACGTCGCAGGCTTCGATCTGCGCGAGCACGCTGGCGCTGATGGACGCGGGCGTTCCGATCAGAAAGCCCGTCGCAGGCGTTGCGATGGGTCTCATCAAGGACGTTGAATCCGGCAACATCGCGATCCTCACCGACATCCAGGGTCTCGAGGACTTTCTCGGCGACATGGACTTCAAGGTGGCGGGCACGCGCGACGGCATCACCGCGATCCAGATGGACATCAAGATCAAGGGCATCGACCGCGAGATCCTGACCAGAGCGCTTGAGCAGGCGCGCAGAGGCCGTCTGTTCATCCTCGACAAGATGGCGGAGACGATCGCCGAGCCGCGCGCAGAGCTTTCGCCCTATGCGCCGCGCATCCTGACCTTCAAGATCAACCCGGACAAGATCCGCGACGTCATCGGCAGCGGCGGCAAGACCATCAACGGCATCATCGCCAAGACCGGCGTCAAGATCGACATCGAGGACGACGGCAGCGTGTTCATCGCGTCGCCCGATCAGGCGGCTGCGGAGGAAGCGAAGCGCATCATCGACGGTATCGTCGAGGACATCGAGGTCGGCAAGGTCTATCTCGGAACCGTCGTCGGCATCAAGGAGTTCGGCGCGTTCGTGAACCTGAAGCCCGGCACCGAGAGCGCGTGAACAAGGTCGAGGACGTTCTGAACCTCGGCGATCAGGTGCTCGTACGCGTGTTCGAGATCGACCCGAAGACCGGCAAGATCGGTCTCACCCGCAAGGACCTCCTGCCTGACGCGTAACCGGCGGATAAACGGGGGAGCAGCGAAACAGAATAAAGAGGGGCGGCGAACAAAGCAGCCCTTCTTTTCGCATCGGAGGTAAGCAGTATGATCGAACAGATCCGTCTTGAAAACGGCATGCGCGTCGTCATGGAGCGCATGGATTCCGTGCGCTCGGTCGCGGTCGGCGTATGGGTGAACGCGGGCTCTGTCTATGAAACGGACGCGGACGCGGGCGTTTCGCACTTTATCGAGCACATGCTCTTTAAGGGCACGGAGAAGCGCAGCGCTTCGGATATCGCCGCGGAGACGGACGCGATCGGCGCCAATCTCAACGCGTTCACGGCAAAGGAATGCACCTGCTTCCACATCAAGGCGCTGGACGAGGATCTGGAAACGGCGATCGAAATGCTGTCGGATATCGTGCTGAACAGCACGCTCGAGTCCGCTCAGATGGACCGCGAACGCGGCGTCGTGCTGGAGGAGATCGCCATGACCGAGGACAGCCCGGAGGACATCGTGTTCGACCGCGCGAGCGAACAGCTTTTCAAAGGCACGCCGATCGAGTCCGAGATCCTCGGCACGGAACGGACCGTGAAGTCGATGAAGCGGGAGGACCTTCTGCGGTACATGCAGCGGCATTACACCGCGGAAAGCATCGTGATCGCGGTCGCGGGGAGCTTTGTGCGCGAAACGCTGCTTTCGCTTCTCAACCGGTATTTTGCAAACGCCGCGCACGGCGAACGTCTCGCGGCGCCGGAGATCGCGATCCGCAGCGGATTCCGCACCGCGCTCGTCAGAAAGGACGTCGAGCAGATCAATCTGTGCCTTGCGCTGCCGGGCGCCGCGCTCGGGACCGACGCATACTACGCGCAGTCGGTGCTGTCGAACGCGCTGGGCGGAAGCATGAGCTCACGGCTCTTTCAGCACATCCGCGAGGAGCGCGGGCTTGCGTACTCGGTCTATTCCTATCCGATGGCGTACCGCGGCGCGGGCAGTCTCTGCTTCTATGCGGGCTGCACGGAGGGGCAGGCGGGCGAGGTGCTTTCGCTGCTGCTCAAAGAGCTCGACGACGTCAAACGGGACGGCATCGCGGAGGAGGAATTCGTCCGCGCAAGACAGCAGCTCAAGGGCAGCTACCTGCTCGGCATGGAGTCCACGATGGCGCATATGAGCGCGCTCGGGAAAACGTCGCTGCTTCTGGAAAAAGAATATGATCTTGAGGCTACCTTGAACCGCATCGAATGTGTTACAATGGAAGCGGTAAAGGCCGCCGCCGAAACGCTGTTCACGCCCGAAGCCGCCGCGTTCTGCGCGGTCGGACGGCTGGATGCGATCGGAGACGCGCTGAAGCATACGGCAGAGGATTGGTGGAAACGGAATGGAAGACAGGCTTGAAATGATTTTCCGGCTGCAGAAGGCGCTGGACGAGGATATCATGGAGCGGCGGAAGCTCGACTTTCCGTACGAGGTCTGGATGCAGAAGGACATCCTTGCCTGTATGGACGAGCTCACCGAGCTTCTGAACGAGCTGAACTGGAAATGGTGGAAGAACGAGAAGCCGCTGGATCCGGACGCGATCAAAGGCGAACTCGTCGACGTGCTGCACTTCTTCGTCAGCATGTGCTTACGAAGCGGCATGTCCGCGCAGGACCTTTTCGACGGATATATCGCAAAGAACAAGGAGAACTTCGACCGTCAATACGGGAGATCCCAAAAGACGGGATATGAGGTAACGACAGATGGAGCAAAGGGGCTTTCGGGCGACTAAACGGTTTTATCTTCTGCTCATCGCCAGCGGCGTGCTGCTGGTGGCGTTTGTCGTGGGCGCAGTCTGGCTGATGCGGAAGGTCACGGGCAACGTGCGGAAGCTCGAGCAGATGACGCTGTATACCGAGGTCGAGAGCGAAGCGGTCGTCGTTCGCAGCGAGCGCCTGTTCACCGAATCCGCGAGCGAGACACACATCCTGCTGGAGGAGGGCGCGTTCGTCAACGAAGGCGATCCGATCGCCGTGCTGTTCCCGTATTCGTACGAGAGTCAGATCAGCGCGATCTGCACGAGGGAAGCGGCGCTGTATACGCTTCTGCAGTCGCTTCTGCGGACCGATTCGGGCGGCACGCTTCCCGACGATGTCCTGCGGTACAACGAACAGATCGCCGCGGTCTCCAGGCAGATGCGCGCGGCCGCCAACGGCGAACGCGACCCGGTGGAGTATGCAAAGCTCGAATCGCAGCTCATCAGGCTGCAGGAGGAGCGCCGCAATACGATGATCCAAAGCCTCAAGAATCCGGATCAGGTGACCGACACGGTCAAGGAGATCGACGCGCTGAAACAGAACTTTGAGACCGGCAGCGCGCGCACGGTGCTGTCCGAATACAACGGTTATATCAGCTTCTACTCGGACATGAACGAGGAGAACCTGCGCGACGTTTCGCAGCTCACCGTTCCGCTGATCAAGCGCATCCTGAACGCGCCGTCGATCAGTATGGACAATGAGAACTTCAGCTACCGCATCGTGACGGACCGCTCCAAGTTCTATCTCGCGTTCGTAACGAGCGCCAAGAGCGCGAACCGTCTGATGCCGGGGCTTTCCTATTCGTTCACGGTCAAGGGCGTCAAGGGCGCGTATCAGGGACGGATCCTGACCGAGCGCGACACCGAAAGCGGCATTCTGTACGTCATGCAGGTCGACGCGGACGTGCGCCCGCTTCTGACCGCGCGCGTCGTCGAGATCTCGGTCCAGAACAACGCGACCGGGCTCTATGTGCCGAACGACTACATTCAGTACATCGACGGCATTCCGTATATCTACGCGAAGTCCACCGACGGCACCTACCAGAAGGTCGCGGTCTATATCGCCGGCAGCGACGGCGATGACGCGATCGTCTCCGCGCGCGACAGCCACATCACGCTGTTCGCGGGGCTGAAGGTACGCATGCCGATTGAGGAGAAGGAGGAGAACAAGTCATGACGATCCGTGAGAATCTGGAAGCGGTGCGGGAGAGCATGCGCCTTGCGTGCCGAAGATCCGGCAGAGCGGAGGACGAGGTCCGGCTGATCGCGGTCACCAAGTTCGTCGAAATTGCGCGGATCCGGGAAGCGGTGGAAGCCGGCGTGACCGAAATCGGCGAAAATCGCGCACAGGAGTTCACCGAAAAGTTAAATTTTTATAAACAGAATCGTTTAAGGGCCCATTTCATTGGACAACTGCAAACGAACAAGGTAAAATATGTATGCGGGAAAGCGGACCTGATCCAATCGGTCGATCGGGAACCGCTGCTCGATGCGATCCTCGGGTACGCCGGACGGAACGGCATTATCCAGGATATCCTGATCGAAGTCAACATCGGACGCGAAGCACAGAAGGGCGGCATCGCCCCGGAAGCGCTTCCGGTCCTTCTGGACCGGATCGCGGGGTCGCCGCAGGTGCGTCTTCGCGGACTCATGTGCGTACCGCCTGCGATCGAAAAGGAAGCGGTGCGTCCGTATTTCCGGGAAATGCGCACGCTGTTCGAGCGCGTGCAGCGCGAGTATCCGGAGCTTCCGATCGATACGCTGTCGATGGGCATGAGCCACGATTTCGACACGGCGATCGAGGAAGGCGCAACGATCGTCCGCGTCGGGACAGCGATATTCGGGCCGCGAATCATAACGGGAGGAAAACAGAATGGGTAAGTTTTTGAATTTCATCGGACTGGAAGAAACGGAAGAAGACGACGCGATCCTCGACGAACAGCAGGAACAGCAGCCTGCGCGCCGCGAACCGCGTTCCAGACGGCGTGACAATGCGCTGGTGGGCGGAGGCGAAGCGCAGCCGATCCCGCAGAATATGGCGTCGATGAAGATGATCGTGTATCATCCGGTTTGCTATGACGACGCGCAGACGATCGTCGACAACCTCAAGAACCGCCGTCCGGTCATCGTCAATATGGAGGAGCTCGACGGCAACACGGCGCAGCGCGTGCTGGACTTTCTGCTCGGCGCGATCTATGCGACCAACGGCACCGCCAACAAGGTCTCGAGAGGGATCTTCCTGTTCGCGCCGCATGACGTCGCGGTCGAGGATACCGTTGAGGACAGCGGTTTTTCCGATATGTAACCGTTTCGCGCATTCATGATCAAGGCGGAGAACATCGTCAATAAGGAGTTTCGCAAATCTCTGTTCGGGTACGACCGCGAGGACGTGGACAAGTATCTGGACGAGTTGATCGCGCAGCTCCTGGAGATGGAGAAGGAGCGCAAGGAGATGGCGTCCACCATCGAATACCTTGTGTCCGAGCTGACCGCGCAGGGCTCAAAAACGCCCGACGAGCGCGTGGTCGGACCCGTTTCTCCGCATGCCACGGTCAGCGACGAGGAGCGCAGACGCGCACAGGAGAGCGAACAGCCGTGAACCGGACCCCGCAAAACACCATACCGCCGCTCTCGGCGGAAGAAATGAAAGCCCGCGGAATCGACGGGCTTGATTTTGTTTATGTGAGCGGCGACGCCTACATCGATCATCCGAGCTTCGGCACGGCGATCATTGCGCGCGTGCTGCAGTCGCACGGGTATTCGGTGGGGATTCTGGCGCAGCCGGACTGGCACGACGTGAACGCCTTCCGGGCGCTCGGCAAACCGCGGCTTGCGTTTCTGGTCTCCGCGGGGAACCTCGATTCGATGGTCGATCACTACACCGCGGCAAAGCGCAGAAGAAGCGACGACGCGTATACCCCCGGCGGCAAAGCGGGCAAGCGCCCGGACCGCGCCGTGATCGTGTACGCGAACCGCTGCCGCGAGGCGTTTCCGCACGTGCCGGTGCTGATCGGCGGGATCGAGGCGAGCCTCAGACGCTTTGCGCACTACGATTACTGGGACGATAAAGTGCGGCATTCGATCCTCTACGACGCAGGCGCGGACATCCTGATGTACGGCATGGGCGAGCGCAGCGTCGTCGCCATTGCCGACGCATTGAAAGCCGGCACGCCGGTGCACGAGATCCGCGACATTCCCGGGACCTGCTTCCGCGTGAACGATCCGGGCGAGGTCCCGGACGCGGTGATGCTGCCGTCGTACAGCGAGGTCGCTTCGGACAAGCGCAGGTACGCCGAGGCGTTTAAGATCCAGTTCGAGGAGCAGGATGCGATCCGCGGGCGCCGTCTACGCCTTCCTCGGCACCCCGCTCGGCGACGAGGACCTCGAC
>CAMVGD010000094.1 GCA_947166925.1 uncultured Clostridia bacterium
GGGATCCCGTAATCACAAAGCTTTTCGCTGATCGCGGGCGAATGGAAGATCATCGTCGATTCGATCGCGAGATCGCAGCGCTCCGAAAGGATCAGCTCGAAATCCGGCGCGCTGTACTTGCCCGCAAACAGCATGTCGCCGCGCTCCATGGCTTCCCTTGCCCCGTCGATCGCCCATCCGTCCGCTTTCGTGCCCGAAAGCCGCACGGCGCCGATCCCGTCCAGCGCGCGGAAGAAGTCCATCGCGCTCGTCGCGGCAAGGTAGATGCGGTCGACCGGACGGTACAGGACCGCCACGTCCTCCGGCAGGTTCGCGGGCTTTCCCATGCCCTCCGGCACCAGCAGCAGCCTGCCCGTCGCGGGGATCTCAATGAGCTCGTAGCCGTCCGAAAGCTGCTGAATCGTAAACTCGGTCGCATAGCGCACCGGCGTTTCGGAAAGGACCGCGAGCGTTTCCCACGCGGGACCGTCCGGACGGGTCTGCTCCGCCGGTTTCGCTCAGCCGCAGGCCGCGCTCAGAATGCAAAAAGCAGCGCACAGCAGCAGTGCGCCGATCTTTTTTGTCAGCCGCCCGTTCATGCCGCGGGCGTAAGCGTCGCGGGATCAAATGTGATCGTGTATTCGATCTCGTGCGGCGTGCTCATCGCCGTGGTGTCGGCGATCACCTGCATCGGTTCGTAAATGCTCCCGACCGGCAGCACGAACGTCGAATGCCCGTCCGCGACAGCAGGCTCGTACCGCTTCCCGTCCACCAGCATATAATCGTACTTGTCGCTGCTCCAGATCACCAGAAGCGAAGCGTATCCGTCCGGAAAAACGACCAGCTGCGCAGGCGTTTCGATCTTTGCCTTTCCGGTGCCGCCCGAAAGCGTAACGCCGATCATATACGTGCCCTCTTTGGGCAGCGGGTCGGACTTTTTCGCGCAGGCAGCAGCCGAAAGCAGCAGTATGACGGCAAGTGCAAGAACGACGATTCTCCTGTTCATAAAACTCCCTCCGAAAACAGAAGGCGGCGCGGCACTTCATGCGCGCCGTGCCGCCTGTTCGATTGTATTGTACACGTCTTTTGTCCGGACCGCAAGCTTAGTTTTGCGGCACGGGATTCAAGACCATGACCTTATGATCGTACCACTTGCCCTTTTTGCCGATCAGCGCAAGGTCAAACTCCTCGCCGATAACCGGAACGGGCACGTCGAAGCCGTAGACCTCCTCGGTTTCGCCGTCGTCATAGGTGACGGTATCGGTCGTCGGCTCCAGAAGTGCCGCACCGTCCTTCTGCGCATCCTCCGCAAGGCCCGGGAACAGGTTCAGGATCGACTTGCCGACAAGGCTGATGTGGATCGTCGCCCTGCCGTCCTTGACGGTCAGAACGCCCATGCCCTTGTTCGCCTCGTTGACGTGGAACATCGAGCTGTCGGTCTTGAACTCCGCCGTATACACGCCGTCGGGAAGATCGATCTTCGATTCTGCTTCGGGCTCCTCGGTGGGCGCGGGTATTTCGGTCGCTTCCGGCGCTTCCGTCACGACGGGGTCAGGCTCCGGCTCGGAAACGGGTTCCGGCTTCGCGCCGCAGGCGGCGAACGCCGCAAGCAGCAGAAGCGCAAAGCATGCTGCAAGAATACGTTTCATGTCTGTGATGTCCTTTATTGATAGATTATTCCGCTTTCATCGCTTCCGCGGTGTGCGCAACATAGAGCGCCTGCACGTCCGCAATTCTGCCGAGACCGGCGATCTGGACCTTGATATCAAAGAACAGACCGGCGTCCTTAAACTGACGGAACCAGGATTCGGGATCGTCGGGATCCGCCATATCGTTGTTGGCGTGATCGCCCGCAACGACCATCAGCGGGCGAAGCACGACCTTGTCATAGCCCGCCGCATGGACCGCTTCGATGACCGCTTCGCAAGCGGTCTCTTCGGGTTCGCCCTCGACGGTGCCGATGAACACGTTCTTATATCCGAGCGCTTCCATCTGCTTCTGCATCTGCGTATAGGTGACCTTCGCCTTGTGCGAGGTGCCGTGTCCCATGAACACGAACGCAACGCCGTCCGCTTCCGCGTCCTCGAGCGTTTCATAGCCCGCTTCCTTCACCGCTTCCGCGGTGATCGCCTTTGCGACGGTTTCCTTGTCTGCATTGACCTCCGCCGCGTCCTTGCCGACTTCGCCCAGCAGCGGCAGCGCGATCTTGACGCTCTCGAACTTATCCTTGTAAGCTTCGACCGCTGCGCAGAGCTCGTCGTACTCCGCGCCCTGCATCAGATGCGTCGGCTGGACCACGAGGTTCTTGACGCCGTTTTTGACCGCGCGTTCAAGCGCCTGGTCCATGTTGTCGATGAACTCGCCGTCGCGCGCCTGCACATGGTTGATGATGATCTGCGCGGTGAACGCTCTGCGCACGGACCAATCCGGGTACGCTGCCTGAAGTGCTGCTTCGATGCCGCCGACGTCCTCGGCGCGGCTTTCGTTGAACGACGTGCCGAAGCTTACGACCAGCAGCTCGTTTTCGCCGATCTCATCCGCGTTTCTCGGATCGTCTTTCGACGCGTCGCCGGTGTCTCTGCCGAAGTAATCGGGATCGGCTTTCTCACCCTCCACGAGTTCCTTCTGCGCGTCGGTCAGCGCATCCCACGCCGCCTTCGCCGCAGCGCACTGCGCGTCGGTCTCATCCGTGCGCTCCTGCACGTAGATCGCGTCGATCAACGCCGCAACCTCTGCCGCAGCAGCATGATCCGGGTCAAACATCTGCAAAACTTCATTTGCATGCTCCACATAGATCTCCTGGATTGCTTCGATTCTGCCGAGACCGGAGATACAGGCCGTGATGGCATCAAAGTATCCGCTTGCATCAAACTGGGAGAACCAGGATTCCGGATCCTCCATATCCGCCATATCGTTGTTTGCGTGATCGCCCGCAACGACCATCAGCGGCTGCAGCACGACCTTGGTATAGCCCGCCTCGTGCACCGCGTTGATGACGTTTTCGCAGGAGGTGGACTCCGGCTCGCCTTCGACGGTGCCGATAAACACGTTTTTGTAGCCGAGCTCGTTCATCATGGTCTGCATCTGGGAATAGGTGACCTTTGCCTTGTGCGAGGTGCCGTGTCCCATGAACACGAACGCAACGCCTTCTGCTTCTGCCGCTTCAAGCGTCTCATAACCTTCGCTCATCACCGCATCTGCAACGACTGCCTTTGCAACGCGTTCCTTGTCGGTGTTGACTTCCGTCTCATCCTTGCCGACTTCGCCCAGAAGCGGCTCCGCGATCTTCACGGAATCGAACTTGTCCGCGTACGCTTCGACCGCCGCGCAAAGCTCATCGTATTCCGCGCCGTGCATCAGATGCGTCGGCTGGATCACAAGGATCTTCACGCCGTTAGCGACTGCACGTTCCAATGCCTGCTCCACGTTGTCGATCTTCTCGCCGTCGCGCGCCTGCACATGATTGATGATGATCTGCGCAGTAAACGCTCTGCGCACCGACCAATCGGGAAACGCTTTTTCGAGTGCCGCTTCGATGCCGCCGATATCATACACACGGCTGTCGTTGAACGACGTGCCGAAGCTTACGACCAGCAGTTCCTTTTCGCCGATCCCGTCCTGGTTTCTCGGATTGTCAAGCGACGCGTCGCCGGTGTCTCTGCCGAAGTAATCGGGATCCGCTTCCTCGCCGGATACAAGTTCCTTCTGCGCGTCGGTCAGCGCATCCCACGCCGCCTTCGCCGCCGCGCACTGCGCGTCGGTATTCTCATTGCGCTCCTGCACATAGATCGCATCGATCAGCGCCGCGCATTCCGCCGCCAGTTCCGCGTCGGTCTTGCCGGCGGGTTCGGGCGCGGGTTCTTCCGTCGCCTGTGCAGGCGCTTCGGTCGGCTGTTCGACCTGCGGCTGCGTCTTCTTGCATGCAGCAAACATACCCAGAAGCATGATCGCCGCAATCAGCATTGCAATCGTCTTTTTCATCTTGTTTCCTCCTGTCTTTCGGGGTTTGCCCCAACTCTATGTGAATGCTTCACATGATAAAAGTCACGGCACGAAAAAAGCCCCTTACCGAACGGTAAAGAGACTGCGTACATAGAGCGCCCCAAAGGCGGAGCATGGTACACAATCAATCCCTCGTGATTTGGAAAACACTTTTCCCGTACCAGGCACTCGGCAGGTTTCCCGGCTCGCGGCATAGAACGCTGTCGCCTTCCCGATCGCTCAGTGGCTGCTTTCGCTTGACAGCGTCGACCCGCATACGGTGACGAGATCGCACAGGCGTTGCACCTGTTTCCCTTTTGACCGCAAAATGCGGCACCGACTGCGTTTATTCGATTCGACCATATTATAGATGTTTTTCCCGAAACTGTCAATGCGCGCCGCCAATATAAAATCCTCCGCCCGCAGGCGGAGGACCGTATCCGTTAAGACAGCGCTTTTTTGACGTCGTCGAGCGTTTTTGCAAAGGTGATGCCCTTCAGCTTCTCCGGGGTGCAGAGCTCCGACGCGAGCATGCGGTCAAGGAGCATGCGAAGCCCCTCGTAATAGCCGTTCAGATCGTACAGGATGCACGGCGCGTCGAGATGCCGCAAGGCGACCTTGCTCATGATCTCCGCGATCTCCTCAAGCGTGCCCGTGCCGCCCGGAAACGCGATGAACGCGTCGCCGAGCTCGATCATCTTCGCCTTGCGCTCGGACATGTCCTGTGTAACGTACAGCTTTGTGATCGCATCGTAAACGAAGCCTGCGTCCACAAAAAACTGCGGCTCGACGCCGTAGACCCTGCCGCCCGCCGAGAGCACGCTTTCCGCGAGCATGCCCATAAGTCCGCATCGGGACCCGCCGTACACGAGATCGTGTCCGTTTTCGCCGATCCACGTGCCGAGCGCGCGCACCGCAGGCTCCAGCGCCGGATCGTTGCCCGGCGTCGCCCCGAGATAGACCGTAATGTTCATAATGCTCTCCTCATGCGTGCAGGCGCAATTCACGACCGCAAGGTCGATTCATGCGCACAGGCGAAGTTTATCCCCGGCGCGCTTCCTTTAAGGGTTTGTCCCAATAGACCGTGCCGCCCGCCTGTTTACAAAGCGCGTCGATGTCCTCGCGGAAGGTCTCCAGAAGCGTCGCCTCGCGTTTTTTCGAGCGTCTGCCCGGCGCCTCGTACAGCACGTCGGAATAATACGCGTCGTAGGAGACCGCAAAGTCGGTCTCGTCGATGTGCGGGAAGAACGTCACCGCCGCCTCATAGCGCACCGTGCCGTTCTCCGACGTCGCGATCAGCATGACCAGCGCCGCGTGGCGGTGAATGCTGTTTGCGATGCAGTCCGCCGCAAAATATTGTTCGTAAACATTTACCACTACCATGTTTTTCCGTTCCTTTCTGTTATACAACGACCTCGTACGCGTCCTTCTCACCGTATGCATCCAGCCGGTACGGACTCAGAATGCCCCGATCGGTCACCACGCCGGTCACAAGCTCCGGCGGCGTGACGTCGAACGCCGGATAATACCCCTTGACCCCGTCGCGTGCGGTCTTTACGCCCATCGCCTCGAGCACGAACGACGGGTCGCGGAACTCGATCTGCACGTCGCCGATCGTCGGATGCACCGTGTCCGGCACGCCGGTGACGTAATACGGGACGCCGAGATGCTTCGCGGCGATCGCGATCTGGAACGTGCCGACCTTGTTCACGACGTGTCCGTCCATCGTGATCGCGTCCGCCGCCGAGGTGAACACGTCCACGTGCTCGCGCTGCATGACGAACGCCGGCATATTGTCCGTGATGACGGTCACGTCAAAGCCCATCTCATAACAAACCGTCGCGGTGAGCCGCGCCCCCTGAAAATACGGGCGCGTTTCCGGGCAGAAGATGCGAAGGCGCTTCCCCCGCTCCCGCGATTCGCGCAGCATCATGCCCACGATGGTTTCCGCAAAGCACTGCGTGAGGATCGTGCCGTCGTCCGGGAATTTGTCGCAAAGATACGTCGCGATCTTCGCGATCTTATTGTAGCGGCTGTCGTTTGCCTCGATCGCGCGGCGTCTGATCGTTTGATCGACCGGTTCGCCGGACTTCCATGCCGCATCCGCCGCAGCAAGCATCGTTTCGCACACCCGCGCCATCCGCTTTGCAGTCGTCGGACGCGCAGAGCTGATCCGCGCCGCCGCCGCGGTGAGAAACGCGCGCTGCTTTTGCTCGCTTTCGTTCCGGCACTCGTACGCCGCAAGCGCCATGCCCATCGCCGCCGCAGGGTACGGTCCCGCGCTCTGCGTGACCATGTCCGTGATCGCCTGCGCGACCTCGCCGTAATGCCGGCATGTGACAAACGAAACGGTGCGCGGATAGCAGCGCCGGTCGAGGATGCGCACCGCGCCGTCCTCGTACCAGGCGATATTCTCATACTGCAGCATGAACGCAAGATCGTGATCGGGTCTTTCCATAGCGTCCTCCCGATTTGATTATAAAGCCCAACCGCGCCCGTGTCCATGGATTTTTCAAAATATTTTTCTTGCGTCCTGCAACCTTTTTCGCTACAATGCGGTATAGACAATGTACGGATCCTGATCCGTCATGACGAAAGATCAACAGAAAGGAAATATATCCCATGAAAAAACTGATTGCGATCCTGCTTTGCATGCTGATGCTCGTTGCCGTCGCTGCCTGCAAGAAGGCGCCCGAACAAACGCCCGCCGTCGGCGCAGAGACGCAGTCCGATCCCGAAACGCCTGCGATCGGCAAGGTCGGCGGCTGGACGATCGCCGCGGATACCGCTTTGACGGACGAGCTCAAAGCGATCTTTGAAAAGGCGCTCGAGGAACTCGTCGGCGTCGATTACGTCCCGGTCGCGCTTCTCGGCACGCAGGTCGTCGCGGGGACCAACTACTGCTTCCTCACGCAGGGCACCGTCGTCTATCCGGACGCCGTACCGCAGTTCAAGCTGGTGTACGTGTACAAAAACCTCGAAGGCGGCGTGAAGCTTATGAACATCGTCGATCTGCCGGTCGTTCCGAACGAAGACGGCACCGTATCCGTTCCTTCGTCCGAAGCGGCGTTGGGCGGCTGGACCTACGAGAGCGATCCCGCGATTTCCGACGAACTCAGGGCGGAGCTTGATAAGGCGTTCGAAGGTCTCGTCGGCGCAGACTATCTGCCGATCGCAAACCTCGCAAGTCAGGTCGTCAACGGAACGAATCGCTGCATCCTCTGCAAGGTCACGCCGGTCGTGCCGAACCCCGTCCCCCATTACGCGCTCGTATACTGCTATGTATCCGCCGATGGTGAAGAAACCATGACCTACGCGGTCGACTTCGATCTTGACATGCCGGAGGGCGAACCGGTTGCCGAAGCGAATTTCGACGAGCCGCTTGCAGAGGAAAAGTACGTCGGCGACGAACCCGAATTCGAAGAACCGGCAGACGAGCCGCTTGCGGGCGGCTGGGCGATTGCGGAGGATCCCGCAATGACCGAAGAACGCCGCGCGATCTTCGACAAAGCGATCGAAGGGATCGTCGGCGTCGAGTATAAGCCGATCGCGTGCCTCGGCACGCAGGTCGTCGCAGGAACCAACTACTGCTTCCTCGCGCAGTCGACCGCCGTCACGCCCGACGCGATGCAGAAATACGTGCTCATCTACGTTTACGCCGATCTGGGAGGCGGCGCGCAGGTCATGAACTTTGCCGACATGCCCGTGATCCCGAACGAATACGGCACGGCCGAGCCGATCCCCATGGAAGAAACGCTCGAAGGCGGCTGGGCGTATGCCGAATCCCCCGAGATCACCGGCGAGATCAAGGCAAGTCTCGAAAAGGCGCTGGAATCGCTTGTCGGCGCGGATTACGAGCCGATCGCAAACCTCGGCACGCAGATCGTCGCGGGCACGAACCGCTGCCTGCTCTGCAGGATCACGCCGGTCACGCCGAACCCGGTCCCGCACTATGCGCTGGTCTACGTCTATGAAGCGCTCGACGGCGCTTCCGAGATCACGGACGTGTTCGACTTTGACTTCGGCGCGCTGTGCACCTACGGCGCATAACCTGTTCAGCCGGTTGAAAACACATGTTCAACGGGCTGTTTTTTCAGTC
>CAMVGD010000095.1 GCA_947166925.1 uncultured Clostridia bacterium
TGATGCCGCTTAATTTCCGTTTCGTGTCTAACTTTTTGGGTTCAGATCAAAAACGGCCCCTTTTTCTTATCCCTTCCGGTAGAAGGAGTAGTGATATATCTTTCTGAACCCGAGCTTTTCATAGAACGGCATGTCCGAGATCACATACGCCGTCTTCGCGCCGAGCGCTTTTGCACGGTTCAGCGCTTCGTAAAGCAGCGCCTTTGCAATTCCCTTTCCGCGCTGCTTCGGGATCGTGCACAGCGGCTCAACGTATGCGTAATCCGTGCCGTCGTGCATCCACAGACAGACGAATCCGGCGTATTCGCCGTTCGGACAGACCGCGCAGAGGTTCAGCTCGCGGCGGAAATGCTTCCGCTTCTGCGGTGTCGGCGCCTCCTCCCGTTCAAACTGCGCGCGATCCTCACCGTGATCGAAGCCCTGCCACAGCGCCCACTGCACCGCGCGGAAATCCTCGTCCGGATCGGGCTCATAGAGTCGGAACTCCGGATCCAGCTCCGCCGGAAGCGGCGCGTCAAGGTCGATTGCCATAACCGTTTCGGACTCAACGCCCCGCGCAAAGCCTGCTTTTTCCGCCGCTTCGATCTCCGCGCCGTTTGCATCGCAGATCGCGATCGCAAGCCCGGAATCGTCCTTCAGCGCGCCGTACGCATATTTGAGAACGTCCGGATACAGCGCAGCATATTCCGGCAGCACGCCTGCAAACGCCTCGCCGAAGTACATATCGTAGATCGCCGCCCCGACGACGCGATCGCCGTCGAACCACAGTCCGATCGCGTTCCGCATGTCCTTGGCAAAGTACGGATGCTCGTACATCCATTCGAACCGCGCCCAGTTCCAGTTGATATGCGTGCGGTCGTCGCGGTTTTGCGCGATCAGAAAATCGCAGACCGCCTGATAATCCGCATCGGTATACTGCCTGTGTTCCATATCCTTACTCCCGCTCCCGTAAAAACCAGTCATCCAGAAACCGCATCTGCTCGTCGGTGTGGAACCAGTGCTCGCCGTCCGGCATGACGGTAAGGTCGGCGTCGTGCGCCTCCGCAAAGTCCTCGATCGTTTCCCGCGGTTGGAGATCGTCGTGCTCTCCGTACAGGATCGCGGTCGGCGCATTCCATTCGACCGGATGCTCCCGCACATAGCAGAGATAGTCCCACGAATGCACAAGTCCGAAGCTGCCGGGGATCGTGCCCTTTTCTTTCAGTTCCTCCTCCGTCACGCCGTCCTGCACCATCAGCATGAGGATCAGCGATTCCATGTCCACCACCGGCGAGATGAAATACGCCTTTTTGAGCAACCCGTCCGCGCTTGCGTGCATGGCAAGGTACGCGCCGAGACTGTACCCGATGAGACTCACGCTCCGGTATTCCCCGAACAGCTCGAGCACCGTGTCGAAGATCTCCTGTCCCGCGGTCCACGGTTCGATCCCGTGATAGTCGAGCCCGATCACCTCGCAATCCGGAAACAGCGGACGGTAGTGCGCCGCTTCTTCGGCGCTGCCGCCCAGCCCGTGCAGAAACAGGACCGCGTCCTTTTGCTTGTTCACACGCTCGTCCAGCATGAGCCGCATATCGACAAGCGTCTGCCAGCCGGTCTTGCGCGAACGGAAGCCCATCGGGTTCCGCCCGTATTCGACGAACCCGACGCTCTCATAGAGCGCGATCGCCTGCGCGTTGTCGGCGACGACGGAAAGCTCGAGCTGCGCGTAGCCCGCAGCCTTGGCGCATTCGATACACGCCTCGGTAAGCGCGTGTCCGATCCCGAGCCCCCAGTACGCCTCGTCGACGCTGATGCCGAATCCGGCGCGGTGGCGCGTCTTTTCCCGCGGACGGACGCAGCTGATCCCCGCAAGCCCGACGACCGTTCCGCCGATCTCGGCAAGGAGCTCGATCCCGTTTTTGCTCTCCGTCTGTTTTTTCAGAAACGCCTCCTCGCCCTCGACGGTGAGCGTGCTTTCCTCCGGATAGGACCCTAAAAAATCGGTCTGTTCGTGTGTGAGATTGAACACGTCCAGCACGGCTTTTGCATCCGCTTCCGTACCGTTGCGCAGCACGCATTCCCTGCCGTCCTTCAGCTTCACCGTTCTCCGATACTGCATGGCGTTCGCCTCCTTTTGCTTTATCATAACAAAAACGCGGGATAAGTGCAACCTATCCCGCGTTGATCGATCTGTTCAGAACGCGATCAGCCAGATCATACGGCTCACAATGTGCAAAAGCAGATGACTGAGCATTGCGTACTGGATGCCGTATTTGCGGTACAGCCTGCCGAACAGCAGCCCGAACGCGCCGTTTAAGAGAAAGCAGCGCAGCAGCAGAAGCGGCGTGAGCGCGCCGAAGGTCTGCAGCGTTACCGGAATGTGTCCCGCCGCGAACAGCAGCGCCGCGGCGACGTTCGCCGCGATCAGCACGCCCGCGGGGACGCTCTCGCGCTTTTTGAAAAAGATCTTCCAAACGAGGAACGCGATCAGGCTCATCAGAAAGAGCCGCATCATGACCTCCTCGATGATCCCGCCGTACAGGATCGAAGCGATCCAGGTGTCGGCGTCGAACGTGCCCGTCGCCGCGTACGACGCGCCGATTTCCGGGATCCACCGTCCGAACGTCCATGCGTCAAGGCTGAATAGTACGCCGGCGATCAGCGATACGGCAAGCGTGATGCAAAGCGGCTTTTTTGCAAAGCGGAACGGACGCATAAGACCGATCCGGTCGGACAGAATGTAACCGAAGAACCCGCAGACGAGCGCGTACAGGACCGTCTGTATGACGGTGATCGCAAGCAGCGCCGTTTCGCTGCCGAGCTGTTCGACCGTCTGATTAAGAAGCGCGGAATCGACGATCTTCAGCGTGTACCGCGCGGCAAAGAAGCCTGCGACAAGCGCGACCGGCAGCAGCGCCAGCGTAAAGAGAAGCGCCCTTTTCGTTCGGCTCATGCCTTTTCGCCTCCCCAGACCTCCACGCAGAAGCCCTTATGTCCGCACGACGTGCAGGTGAGCCGGCGCGTTTTCATCGTATGCGATGCAAAGAACATCTCCCGAAACGTCGGACGGAAGACGGTATGGCATTCCGGGCAGATGTAGGCGACGTGCCTGTAATAGTACCGCGAAAACACGATCGCAAACAGGATCGCCAGCGCCGCCCAAAGGACGAAGACCCACCAGATCCCTTTCAGCGCCCAGAGCAGGATCCCCGCACATTGCAGCGCGACAAGCGGCAGACCGAGCAGGAAAGCCATAAGATACATGCGGTTCAGTTTTTTCCTGTTTGTCACGGTGATCGCGATATCGCCGATGGATTCCACGGTGAAATGCTTCGCGTCCGCGACGGCTTTCTGGACCTCCGCGATCTTTTCGAGCTTTGCGTCCAGCGCGCCGCGCTCCGTTTTAAGCTCCTGTTCCTGCTGCTCCAGAAGGACCTCGATCACGTTCTCCGGATGCTCCTCCGAAAAAAGCTGTCCGATGACGTCGATCGAAAGACCGATTTCACGCAGAAAGCAGATGACCTTGAGCTTTTGAAGATCGCCGTCGTCATAGAGCCGACGACCGCCCTCGCTCAGCGCGCTCGGCGCCAGGATCCTGCGCGTATCGTAATACTGCACGGTCCGCACCGTTACGCCGCAGGCCTTCGCCATTTCACCGGTTGTGTATTGCGACATCGTTTTCGCCTCCTTTCACCGCCGTTATAGCACATGACGCAGCGTCGTGAGCAATACCTTACGCTACATGATTTTTCGGAAAAACACGGTTTTTTTGCAAAAATCATGCATTCGGCACGATCCGGATCAAAATATCCCCGGTCGTGGTCGTGATGCTGCATCTGCCGCCCGAAACGGAATCCGGCACGCGGATGTCGCCCGTGGACGAATGCGCATCAAAGATCTTGTCCGTCAAAAGCGTGCCCGTCACGTCGCCGGTGCTTGTTTTCACCAGGATCTCCGCCGCGTCGCTGTTTCGGAACGTTACTTCGCCGGTGCCCCGTTCCACGGAGAGCGTCCCGTCGATCAGAACGTTCTCAAGCACGACGTCACTTGTGCTGCCGTCAGAGGTAAAGTTCGCGGCAGTCACTCCGTTCAGGATTACCCTGCCCGTGGTCACATTTGCCTGCACGTCGCCGCGGCAGGCAACGTTCGTCATGCGGATATCACCGGTCGTCGCCGTGCAGTCGATCGTCTCTGCCGATGCGCCGTTCAGGAAAATGTCCCCGGTGCTCGTTTCGATCGAAAGTCGATTGTCGACCGCCGCGTCAAAGCGCACGTCCGCGGTGCTTCCATGGATCACGGCGCTGCCGAAAGTCAGCCAGCCCGGCACCTCCGCGTCGCCCGTATGCGTTTCGATCGTAAGCATTTCATACGTGTCTTTCGGCAAATACACCGTGATCAGCTTCTTTTCAAACGAGATCTCAATGAGATTCCGCCATCCGGTCGTTTCCTCTGAGGTGATCTTCAGCGTCCCGTTCTCCACCTTGACGGG
Source organism: uncultured Clostridia bacterium (assembly GCA_947166925.1). Classification (GTDB taxonomy): domain Bacteria; phylum Bacillota; class Clostridia; order Christensenellales; family CAG-138; genus UBA3792. The sequence continues at coordinate 4,469 of CAMVGD010000095.1, forward strand.
GTGCACGCTCTTTTTTGTCTCCCGACACAAAACGTGCGCCGTGCCGTCGTCGGATTGTGCAAACCGAATGATCTCCGTGTTCCCGTGGATCTCGATGCTGTGGAAATCCCCCTCGACCGGGTAATCCTTCATCTCCGACGACGCGGTCTCAAACATATGGTAATCGAATTTTGCCGACGCAAGCGCGGCGACGCCGATGATAATTCCCGCAATAAGCAGGATCGACGCAATGATCAAAGCTGCTTTTTTCATTTGGTACGCTCCTTTCCGACGAACAGGTTTTTCACACCGATCACGATCTTCTTTGCAAGCAGGACGGTCCCCTTGCTTGCCGCAACACATCCGAAGAACAGGAAGATCGACAGTGCCGCAAGGATCAGCGCCGCGCCGAGTGCAAGAAGCCCGGTCGTGCCGTGTCCCGAAGCAAAGAGCACGATCGCTCCGATCATGAGCGCAACGGCGGAAACGATGAACGCGACCTCGATCGCCCACAGCGCGATCACCAGCGACCACAACGTGACATACAGCGCCAGCACGACCGCCCCTGCCGCAACGAGCAGCGGGAACCACAGAGGAAAGCCGAGGATCAGCAGCACGATCTCCCACGCGCGCATCTTACGCTTCGGCTTGATCTTCTCCTTCACGATCTTGGCCAAAGGCGTTTCCGCCACGATCTGCTGTACGACCTCGTCGACCGTTCCGATCTCTTTGACCGCTTCCTCCTCCGTACGTCCTTCCTCGATCCGATCGTCGATCATCTCGCCGTAGAACGTCAGACGTTCTTCGATATCCTTTTCGGGAAGCCCCTTGAGCCCCTCCTTGAGCGCGTTCAGAAATTCCTGTTTAAGCATGTTCTTCCTCCCCCTTGATCACAAACTGATAGATGGAAATGACTTCCTTCCATTCCCTCTTGAACTCCTCGATCCGCCGGTGTCCGGCGTCGGTGATATGGTAATACTTCCGAAGTCTGCCGTCGTGCTCCGCGGTCCGCGTCGTCAGCATGGACGCCGCTTCGAGCCGTTTCAAGATCGTGTACAGCGTCGATTCCGACAATTCCACATACGGCTTCAGGTCCTTGATGATCTTATAGCCGTAGGAATCCTCATCCTTGATCGCCGCCAGCACGCACACGTCCAGCATTCCTCGCTTCAACTGGATATCCATCGAATACCTCCTTTCGTGTAATACTCCTCTTTGCGTAATACATCGTATCACGAGGTATATGTTTTGTCAACCCCTTTTCCCCAAAAATGAAAGATGTTCCGAAGATCTGTTCTGTAAAAGGTGTTTTCAAACCTTTCTAAAAAATCTTTCCCTTGACGGAATCCGACCGCAGCGTGAGCAAAGACGGATGCGTCGGCAGAACGCGCGAGGCAAATGATCCGCAAAGCGAACGCTTTCTGCGTGTCCGCCTCATCGGTCAACCGCGGCGGCACACTCTTTTGTGGCGGCGTCTTTTCGATGTCTGCAGCGGGCACGCCTCTGTTGCATTTTCGAAGATCGTGTGATATCATAATAATATATGATTATCGATGGAAACGGGGTGAAACAGATGCGCTGTAAGAGTTTGAAATGTGTTTTGGCGACGGTGCTGTTCCTTGTTATACTCGGCTGCGCAGGTGCAGGCAAAGCGCCTGCAGCGGAGATCCCGACCGCAGTGCCGTGCGAAGCGCTTACACCTGTCCCGAATCCGGAACAGCCCGTTTCTGCGCAGCCGACGAAAGAGATCACGCCCGCGCCGACGGAAGAACCTGCGCGTGAACCGACGCCGGTTCCTACGCCTACGCCGACGCCGGTTCCTACGTCTGCACCGACGCCGGTTCCCACGCCGAAAACGTATCTTGTCCGGTATCTCGATACAGCCGGAAATACGATCTCGGAAGAGCGCGTCATCGACGGCGCCTATGCGACTGCGCCCGGGATCGACGGCGGAAAACGGACATTCGAGGGGTGGTTTGCCGACGGGTACAGTGCGCCGTGGTCGTTTGACGAACCCGTGACGCACGATGTGGATCTCACCGCGATCTTCACGGATACGATGGAGAAAACGCCGACGAAGCTGACACGTGCGGACACTGACCATTGGAATAAGCTTCCCAACGGTGAAAACGCTCTGCTGGTGGTCTTTCTGCATTTTACCGACGGATACGATTACGACGAGGAAAATCTGAAAAGGATATTCGAAGGGGAATATGATTCGGATCACCGGCTCAATTCGGTTGCGTCCTATTATCGATGGAATTCCTACGGAAAAGTCAGCTTCGAGGTTACCTATTATTGCTATGAGACCGGCATGACCAGTGAGGAGGGGTATGAATATGTGCTTACACATTACGATCAATTGGCAAGGGACGCGGTCGAAGCGTATCGGAAATCCCACAAAAAAGACTTGAAAAAGTTGGATAAAAACGGCGACGGATACATTGATCTTGTTACGATCTTAGGAGGCGAGGATCCCTTAAAAATCACGCCGACAGGCGATTACTATCTCTTTGTGGGCTCTATGCCGACGAATGACACCAAGCCGAACAGGAAGGAACCGACGCTGCGAATGTACGCAACGACAGCATACGACCTGAATAAGGACGAAACACAAAGGGGAAACAAGGAGAGCGGACTGCGTATCGTGCTTCACGAGATCGGACACGCGTTCGGGTTGATGGATTATTACGACGGCTATCCGGTCGACAAGTTTTCCTTTATCAGTACGCTCGGGAATTTCGATATGCAGGACAACGATCTCGGCGACTGGAATTCGTTTTCCAGATTTATGTGCGGCTGGCTCGATCCGTATGTGATCACGGAGGACGTCGAATCCGTTACGCTGAAGATCGGCTGCGCATCCGAGGTTGGCGACGCGATCCTGATCCCGACATCGAAGGGCTGGAACGGAACCGCGTTCGACGAGTACATTCTGATCGACGTCATGGCGCCGGTCGGCGCGAATGGCTTTGACTGGCCGTTTGCGCTGGATTTGTCGACCGCGCCCGCGGACGACCCGAAAAACGATGGCGGCGTGCGGGTCTTCCATGTAGATGCAAGACTGATGGAGCAGCGAAACGGATACACTCTGGAGTTTACGGATCAGCAGATCGCAAAAGCAATCAAAGATCGCGGTTATCTCAGTTCCATGATATTGTATTTTCGCATGTACAATTCAAATGGCGCGGAACCGGGTATCGAGGGCGATAATCCCTATTTTCACATGATCGACATCGTTCCGAGCGACGGCACGGACAAATACCGGATCTCACGGCCGACCGGCAGGACCGCCTTCACGTTCTTCACGCCGCAGGACCTGTTCGGCCCGGGGGAGACGTTTTCCATGGAGACCTGCTCCGACGCGTTTGTGAACGGAATCTATATGAACACTGGCTCAACGTTCGACTATACGGTTACGGTCAATCATTACGATCCGGTCGCGCATGAGGCGATCGTCACGATTACAAAAATCAAATAACCGGATACGAAAAAGGGATGTTAAGAAACTGATTGTCAGTTCTTAACATCCCCGATGAATTGCGGCTAT
>CAMVGD010000096.1 GCA_947166925.1 uncultured Clostridia bacterium
TCAGAAACGCCGTCACATCCGGCAGATGCAGTTTCAAAAGCTTAAATAAACGCGTCATCAGAAGCCCGATCAGAAGGGCGAGCGCCGCTGCAAGCAAGGTTCCCATAAGTATGCCTCCGTTTTGTCAACAAGATTGTATCATAACACAATTAAGCAGAAAGTCAAGAGGCGGCGCCGTCCGTCCGGCGGAAGATGCGCGGCGGACCGGAAAACGCGGTTTTCGGCACGTCTTTTTTTCCGGAATCGTGCATTTGTAACAAAAAAGTGCAGATTTTGACGCATTTCCGTGTTACAATACCGGCATGAAGAAATACAGGATAACAATCATTACGATTCTGTGCGCGGCGGCGCTGCTGCTTGCCGCCTGCACGGACGGACAACAGCAGACAGCCGATCCGAACCAAACGGCGATCGCGGAAGAAATCGTCGTTCTGCCGACGCTGTCTCCCGCGAAAAACGCGCCGGTCGATCCCGGCGACTATGTCGGCGTCTACGCAAACGGCAATACCGATTTCGTCATACTCGAGGAGATCGAAGATTCCTATGTGATGCAGGTCGTGCTGTACCGGCTGATCGGACTGGACGGGGGAATGGTCTCCGCGTCCGAGGACGGCGTCGTCTTCCGGTCCGTCGATCCCGAGAGCAACCCGATGACGGTCACGTTCTGCCGGGACGGGGAACAGTACGCGGTGCGCGTGGACGAAAGCACGTGGGAATATCTCACGCCCGGAACGGTCGTCACAGGCTTTGAGCGGGTCGAGAGCCTGCCTGCGCCCACGGGCGAATACGGCGAGCAGATCGACGAGGAGGAGCTTCCGCAGGCGCCGAAGGGGCATTATACGTTCAACCCAAAGGTCTGCTCCGACTTCATGGAGGAGGTCTTCGGGAAGGATATGTGCGACGCGTGGTTCAATCTCGTCGACGCGGTCATGGAGGGCAGAGACACCTTTGCCTGCAAGGACCAGTTCACCTACGACTGGATGATGGGGCAGTTCCCGGAGCATTGCCTGCCGATTATGAAGGAGCTCATCGACTACGCATGGGATCGTGAGCACTCCGTCAAGGACGGCGTCGCAAGCTTTACCTATCTCGTCCCGCCCGAGGAAGCGAAGGTACGGATCGAGGAATTCGGCAAGCAGATCGAGGACGTCATGAACGAGGTCTTCGAGGACGATTACTCAGATTTCGAGAAATGCCTCGCGCTGTACGGTTACTTCTCCGACCATTATACCTACGACTGGGATACATACGCGAAAATGGAGGACGAGTATGTGGACTATACCTCGTGCTATCGCTTTTTCCAGACCGGGATCGGCATCTGCCACGAGATCTCCTCGGCGTATTCCTACCTTTTGCTGCAGGCGGGCGTACAGGCGACCACGATGAGCGGCAACCGCGCCTACGACCACGCCGGGCACCAGTGGAGCTACGTGCGGATCAACGGGAAGGAATACCACATCGACCCGACCTATGTGCTCGGCACCGGCGGCGCGCTGCGGTATTTCATGATGACCGACGCAAAACGCGAGGAGGAGGATTCCTACGATCCGGCGACGTTCTACGCTGTGTCCCATTATTCGCAGGACCATCCGCATCCCGCCTACGTCGCGGACGACGAGACGTTCTCGCCGCTGTGGGCGTATGAGTATGCGTCGTTCGACCGTGAGACGCACACCGTGCTCTGTCCGGCGGAGGTCGGCGATTACGGCGAGTGGTCGTATTTCCGGTTCGACTATACCGGGTATTGATTGCGGATCATCCGGTCCGGAAAATATTCCTGCATGACGGCTGCGCCGTCAATTCATGCGCCGCGAGGCGCAATTCATGTCCGAAGGACAATTCACGGAATGAAATGAGAATTCATCGGGAGGGTGTAAAGAAACCTTTTGCGTTTCCGTACACCCTCTCGTGTCGTTGCCGTGTTTGCAAATGCGGGCTTACCGAAGACTTTTCAGGTATTCCTTGTGCGCGTCCGTGACCCGGAAGCTTTCGACCGCCTTTTGGATCGCTTTTTTATGCGTCCATTCGTCCAGCTGATGCGTTTCAAGGTACGGAACGGTCTCGTCGTACCGCTTCGCAAGCGCTGTCGCAAAGTACCACGCGACCATCATTTTAAGATAGTAATCCTCGCCACGCTTTGCGGCGACGAGCTCGAGGTATTCCTCTTTGAAATCCGCGTCCAGAAATTCGTTCATCAGCATGCGGATCCCGAACCGCGCGGTATAGACGTGCTCCGACGCGATCCACTTTCGGATGTACGGCAGCAGCTTTTCATGATTCTTTCTGAACGCCTTCGGCGTTGCCTGATCCGAAACCGGCCAGCAGTCGACATAGGGCAGAAACGCCTCCGTGCGGCGCACGCATTCGTTAAAGTCCCGGATCATCGAAAGCACAAAGAAATGGATCAGGTTTTCCTCGTAATATCTGTGCGGCAGATCATTGAGAAACGCGTCCCGGTCCGCGCTTAAAAAGATCTCTTTCGCGAGCTTTCGCAGCGCGGGCGTCCGCACGCCGACGATCGTCTCGGGCGGGATATTGGGCACGAGCTTCGTCTGAAAGTCCCGGTATGCGACGTCCTTCACGGCGATCAGTTTTTCATACAGCGTCATTTTCCACCTCCGTCGGGATGTGCCGAACCATTCGGATCGCGATTCCATTATACCCGAAACCGACCCGCAGCACAACACCCTGCTTTTGTCCGGAACGCGGGGCGATCCGGACGGATCGCTCCTTTTTGTATGCAAAAACATACCAACAGTAGAATAATAAATATCTTGTTAGTATGAACGGTCGGTTTACAATTTTCGTCGATTCCTGTATGATGATACCGTAGGAACGATATGGGGGACGGATCGTATGGAAATGAAACTTGCGGAGAACATTCGCAGATTCCGAAAGGAACGGTCGCTGACGCAGGAGCAGCTTGCCGAGGTGCTGAACGTCACGGCGGGCGCCGTCTATAAATGGGAGGCGGGGCTTTCCGTGCCGGATATCGGTCTGATTATTGAAATGGCGGACTTTTTCGACACCTCTGTGGACGCGCTGCTCGGCTATACCTTGAGGGACAACCACGTCGACGCGATCGTAAAGCGTCTGCAGGAATACCGCCGCAAAAAGGACCGGGAGGGACTTGCGGAAGCGGAAAAAGCGCTGAAACGGTATCCGCACTCGTTTCCGATCGTAAGGGAAAGCGCAACGATCTATCGCGCGTTCGGCATTGAGAGTAAGGACAAGGCGATGCTCCGCCGCGCGCTGGAGCTGCTCGAACAATCCCGTCTGCTGCTCGATCAGAATACGGACCCGGAGATCAATGAACAGACGATCTGCGTCATGATCGCGGAAACGTATCTGGGGCTGAACGAAGTGGATAAGGGCATCGAACTCATGAAAAAGAGCAACGCGGGCGGGCTTTTCAGCAGCAAGATCGGGAATACGCTTGCCCAGATCGACCGCGCGGAGGAGGCGGCGCCGTATCTTTCGGAGGCAATGGCAAAACTGACCGCGGATCTGTGCAACATTGTCAGCGGGTATATGAACGTTTTCGGTCAGCAAAGGGACTATGCTTCCGCCGAAGCGATCCTTTCCTGGAGCGTCGACGTTTTTTCGGGGCTTCACAAGGACGGCAAGCCGAACTTTTTGGACAAGGTGAGCAGCGCATTTCTTGCAGCGAAAGCGCAGGTGCAGTTCGAGTCGGGAAGAGAAGACGCCGCGCGCGAGACCCTGACAGAAGCGAAAAAACTTGCCGTGTTCTTCGACGCGTCCCCGAGCTATGACGAAAGCGACATTCGCTTCATGAGCCGCATCGAGGGAGCAAGCGTCCATGACGACATCGGCGTGACGGCAATGGACGCGGTTCAAAGCGTCGTCGACGAATATGAAAAAGAAGCGTTTACCGCGCTTTGGAACAGTATCAAGGAAGGGGAGAAAAACCAATGAACGAACAAATGATGCACGACAATCAGGCGCTGCTGGCATTCTGGGACAGCTTCTTCGCGCTCCCGGAAGAGGCAAAGGAAGGCGCGCGGCAGGAGGGGATCGGCCCCTGGGAAGCGCTTGCGCCTTCGGAGAAGCTTCTGAAAGCGGCATGCGCACTCGGCGCAAAGAAGAACGTGCTGGACTTCGGCTGCGGAAACGGCTGGGCGGCGATCGCAGCGGCGAAGAGCGGATGCGAAAACGTCACGGCGGCGGATCCCGCGCCGAACGCCGCGGAAATGACGCGGTTCCTTTCCGAACTGCTCGGCGTTTCCGATCGGGTGCATCCGGTCTGCAGCGGCGAAGACTGGCTGAAAACCGTGCCGGCGGATTCGTTCGACGGGTTCTTCTGCAGCAACGTGCTGGACACGGTTCCGCCGGAAACCGCTGAGGAGATTATCAAGGAGGCTGCCCGCGTTGTGACCGAAGACGCTGAGGTACTCGTCGGTCTCAACCATTGGCTTTCGCCGGAAGCCGCCGCGGAAAAAGGCATGGCGCTTACGGACGGCTGCAAGGTGTACATGGACGGCGTTCTGCGCCTCGTCTCCCGGACGGACGCCGAATGGGAAGCGATCCTTGCGCCGTATTTTGAGATCGAATCCTTGACGTACTTTGCATGGCAGGGCGAAGAGGAAGAAAAGAGAAGACTGTTCCGCCTGAGAAGAAGACCGGTAACACAGGAATAAAGGAGTATTGTATGGATAAGAAAGAATTAAAGGCGCTGCGCCGCCCGTTTCTCAAACAGCTGTTCAAAAAGAACAAGGTCAATTTTGCCTTGACGCTGCTCGCTTCGCTGCTTTCGGCAGGCACAAGCCTTGTCATCTCATGGCTCATCAAGGAGGTAGCCGACCTGATCTCCGGCGAATGCCCCTACGGCTTCGGCACGCTGCTGATCATCGCTGGCGGCGCGTTTGCGATGCTGTTTACCGCGTGGATCCTGGATCGCGCCTTCCTTTCCGAGTTCCGCGCAAAGGCGATGAAGCAGTATCGCGAATACGCCTTCGACCGGTTGATGGAAAAGGGCATTCAGGCATTTTCCGGCGAGAACACCTCGCTCTATATTTCCGCGCTCAGCAACGACGTCAACACGATCGAGCAGGATTTTATCCGGAAGCTGCAGAACATCGTCGAGGTAGGCGTCACGTTCGTCGGCGCGCTGGTTCTGATGATCCTGTACAGCCCGCTTCTGACGCTGATCGCGATCGGCTTCTCTCTGCTGCCGGTCATTGTTTCCGTCGTGCTCGGAAATAAAGCGGCGGTCGCGGAAAAGAACGTTTCCGATAAAAAGGAAGGATACACCGGCTTGCTGAAAGACACGCTTTCCGGATTCTCGGTCATCAAGAGCTTCAAGGCGGAGAAGAACATTTCCCGCATCCACGACGACAGCAACGACGGCGTTGCGGACGCGTCGAAAAAGCGCACGCGGGTAACCGTGCTCGTCAATTACGCTTCCGGCATTGCAGGCGGGCTTTTGCAGTTCGGCGTGTTCTTTGTCGCCGCCGCGCTTGCGATTTCCGGCAAGGGAGGCATCACCGCCGGTACGGCGATCGTCTTCGTGCAGCTGTTGAACTATGTGCTCGGACCGATCCAGACGTTCCCGGAGTTCTTTGCCGGCATGAAGTCCTCATATGCGCTGATCGACAAGCTGGCGGGAGCGCTCAACAAAAATATCCCCGACGAAGGCGAGCCCATCGAACCGAAGCTCGAAAAGGGCATTGAGCTCCGCGATCTGAACTTTGCGTATGAGGAGGGCAAGACGGTCCTCAAAGACGTCGATATGGACATGCAGGCGGGCGGCTGCTACGCGCTCGTCGGCGGCTCCGGCAGCGGCAAATCGACGATCCTGAACCTGCTTATGGCGTCGTCCGAAAACTACAGCGGCGAGATCCTGTACGACGGAAGGGAATTGAAAGGCATTTCGACAAGCTCGCTCTATGACCTCGTGTCCATCATTCAGCAGAACGTATTCGTGTTCAACAGCACGATCCGCGACAACATCACGATGTTCTCCGCGTTCCCGAAGGAGGAGGTCGACCGTGCGGTGCGGCTGTCCGGACTTTCCAGACTCATCGAGGAGAAGGGCGAAGGGTATCTGTGCGGCGAAAACGGATCCGGACTGTCCGGCGGCGAGCGGCAAAGGATCTCGATTGCTCGAGCGCTGCTCCGCAAAACGCCCGTGCTGTTTGTCGACGAAGCGACGGCGTCGCTCGATGCGGAGACGACCTTCGAGGTGCTCGACGCGATCCTGAACCTCGACGGCTATACCCGCGTGATCGTCACGCACGATCTGGACGAGAACGTCCTGCGCCGCTGCACCGGCATCTTCACACTGAAGAACGGCGTCGTCGCGGAGTACGGCGGCTTTGAAGAATTGATGGAGCAGAAGGGCTACTTCTACTCGCTGTTCACCGTTTCGCAGCGGTAACGGACCGACGAACCCAAAGTTTGCCGCCCCTTCCTTTCGGGGCGGCTTTTTCTGTTGAACCGGCGGCGGAGATATGGTATGATGGATCCGTAAAATCGGGTGAATCAGGAGGAAGGCGCATGTTTGTATTCTGGGGAGACGGCTCGGAGGAGTCGAAGGCGCTGGTCGACGCCATTCGTGTGCGGAGCACGGAGAACTTCAACTGGACGTTCATTTTCATTCTGGCGGTGGTGTTCTACGTCTACTGGTCGGAGATCCACAAAAAGAACAAGGAGATCGTCTTTGCGGGGCTCGCGCTGTACGGCGTGCACTGGCTGTACGAGATCGCGAACGCGGTGATCGCAAAGATCTTCGGCTACCCCTTATGGGCGGTGTCGAACGAATCGACGACGTTCATCCTTCTGATCGGCGTGTGCTGGGAGCTTTCGATGATGTTCTCGCTCGCGGGGATCATCTCGTTCAAGATGCTTCCGCAGGACCGGAACAAGCGGTACTTTGCAAAGGACGGCAAGGGCGGCGTCAGCTGCAAGCTTGTCGGCGCGTTGGAGATGGCGCTGCTGTTTGCGCTGTTCGAGTCGTTCCTTGCGGGTACGAGCAATCGTTCCTTCATCTGGGTCTACAAGTGGTGGGGCGTCATCCCGGTGTTTATCACGACCTACGTGCCGTTCTTCCTTGCGAGTAACTTTGTGCCGGACATGGCGCCGAAGAAGCGCAACGCGTTCCTCATCACGGAGTGGGCGCTCGTCGCCGTGCTGCTTGCGGTGCTGATCCCGCTCGGGATCATCTGATCCTGCGGATGCGAAAACGGATCGACGCTCCGCGCCGCGTTTGCCGTCGCTTGAACGGCAGCATTAGGGAAGGAACAGGCAGCAACGGCAGACGGAAAGGCAGGGAGACGGAATGGAAATAAGGCTTCGTCCGCATCACGGCATGTGCTTTCAGTTCTATGAAGGGAAAGGCTACAGCGCGGCGTTTACCGACCACATGGGCGGCGTGATCCGCGCGTTTAGCGAACGCCCGGATACGCCGGTGCGGCTGACGCTTTCGGCGGACGTCGTCTGCGAACGTTGTCAGAACAATGTCGAGGGGATCTGTCAGAGCGCCGAAAAAGTCATGCGCTACGACGCGGCGGTCCTGAACGCCTGCCATCTGAAGGATGGCGACGAACTGCCCTACGCGGACTTTGCGGCGCTGGTCAAGGAACGCATTCTCGACGCGGGTCTGCGGCGGAGGATCTGCGGCGACTGCGAATGGGACGCGATCTGCGCAAAGCATCGGAGGGAACCATGATCATCCTGATCACCGGCGCGTCGCACACGGGCAAGACCGTGCTTGCGCAGCGTCTTCTGGAAAAGATGAAAGTCCCGTACCTGTCGATCGACCATCTCAAGATGGGGCTGATTCGCAGCGGGCAGACCGACCTCACCCCCGAGGACGACGAGAAGCTCACGGCGTACCTCTGGCCGATCGTGCGCGAGATCGTCAAAACCGCGATCGAAAACCGGCAGGACCTGACCGTCGAGGGCTGCTATGTGCCGTTCGACTGGCGGCGGGACTTCGACGAGCCGTATC
>CAMVGD010000097.1 GCA_947166925.1 uncultured Clostridia bacterium
AAGTGGGTCTATACCGATGCAAACAACGGTTCGACGGATCCGGTCCTGTTTTATTCGGACGTGACGAGCTCCAATTTCAACCGCGAGCACGTCTGGCCGAAAAGCCACGGCAGCTTCGATCAGAGCGGCGCCGGCAGCGATCTGCACCATCTGCGCCCGACCGATCCCACGATCAACTCGACCCGCGGCAACCTGACGATGGGCAACGTCAAGGGCGTTTACAGCTCCTACTCCACCAAGGCGTACAACAGCAGGACGGTCCTTTGGTACACGAACGGCATCGTCGAGGTCAACGACGACATCAAGGGCGATGTTGCGCGCATCCTGCTCTATGTCTGGTGCCGCTGGCAGGAGCCGAATCTCTATGAAAACAAATCAAAGGCGAACGATGGCCTCAAGGTCATCGAATCGCGCGAGACGCTGCTTCAGTGGATGGAGCTCGACCCGGTCGACACGTGGGAGATGTCCCGGAACGATCAATGCGAGAACGTGCAGGGCAACCGCAACGTCTTCATCGACTATCCCGAATACGCGTGGCTGATCTTCGGCATGACGCCGCCTTCGGACTATCAGACGCCGAGCGGCAAGGCGATGGAACAGGATCCGACGCCGTCGCCCACCCCGACGCCGTCGCCTACTCCGACGCCGACGCCCACGCCGACCAAGACGCCGACACCCACGCCGACCAAGACGCCGACACCGACGCCGACCAAGCCGCCGATGCCCACACCGACCAAGACGCCGACGTCCACGCCGGTCCCGACGGCGCCGCCGCCCGTCGATCTGCCCAGGAACGGGGAGTATGTGCTGCGCATCAACGGCGGCTATGTCGCCGACCACACGGAAACCGTCAACGGAAAGGAATGCCTGCGCGTCGATCTGTTCCTTGACGGCGTGACGGACGAGCGTCTGCTGTCGACGATCACGATGAAGCTGCTGTACGATCCGGATCAGCTCACCTATGTGAAGTACAAGGCGCCGTCCGGAAACAACACGACAAGCGTGGCGAATCCGAGGATACCGGGATACTTCCAGTACGTGTTCGCGTCTGCGCAAGGTACGTTCCTGAACGAAACCACGCCGGTTCTGACGCTGTGGTTCACGGTCGCGGAAGATCTGCCTGCGGGCACGCAGATCCGGTTCGGGTTGTCCGAGCCGGTCAAGGCGGATTCCATCGCGGTGGGGGATTACACGTCCCATAAACGCACGGTCGGCGTGCAGTTCAAACCCTTCGGGATCGCGCCGATCCTCGGCGACGCCAACTGCGACTGCGACGTAACGGCGGCGGACGCCGCACTGATTCTGCGGTCGCTGGTCGGGCTCGATACGCTGTCGGCGATCGGTTTGGCGAACACGGAGGTCGACGGTCAGGCAGGCGTCACCGCGCAGGACGCCGTGCTGATCCTGCGGCATGTCGTGGGGCTGATTGGACGGTTTCCCGCCGGGGAATGAGGTGATGCTTGCATTTTTGCATGCGGAATGATATACTGTTTAAAGAATCGGCATAAGCCGAAACAACCAAGAGGAGGAGTCTTATGAAAAGTCTGAAAAAGTACATTGCCGAGTTTATCGGCACGTTCGTGCTTGTTCTGGTCGCCTGCGGCGTCGCAGGTCTCGTCTGCGACACAGAGAATGTCGCATCGGTCCTGATGACCGCGCTCGCGTTCGGCGGCGTCATCGTCGCGATGGCGTATTCGATCGGCAACATCTCCGGCTGCCACATCAATCCGGCGGTCTCCGTTGCGGTGCTGATCAACGGCGGTATGAAGTTCGGTGATTTCATCGGCTACATCGTTGCACAGTATGCGGGCGCAACGGCAGGCGCTGCGGTGCTCAAGGCGATCCTTCCCGCAAGCGCGGGCATCGGCGCGAACAGCGCGGCGATCGGCATCTGGCCGTCGCTTCTGATCGAAGCGATCCTGACCTGCATCTTCGTGCTGGCGGTGCTCGGCGCAACGAGCAAGACCGAGAACAGCAATGTCGCGGGTCTTGTGATCGGCGGCTCCCTGACGCTCGTCCATCTGCTCGGCATCTACTTCACCGGCACCAGCGTCAACCCGGCGCGTTCCTTCGGTCCGGCGCTGTTTGCGGGCGGCGAAGCGCTTGCGAACTACTGGGTATTCCTCGTCGGTCCGATGGTCGGCGGTGTGCTGGCCGCGCTGATCTGGAAGCTTCTGAACTGCAAGTGCAAAAAGGAAGAAAAGTAAGCTTTGCTGTAAAAAAACGCCCTTCGCTTCGGCGGAGGGCGTTTGTGTTATCCGGCGATCCAGGTCGCGCATTGGTTGACCGGCACCGGGTCGTTTGTGAAGCCCATGGAATGGTAGAGCGCGATCGCGGGGGCATTGTCGGCGTCGACGATCAACATCATGCGCTTCGGGCGGTTTTCCTCGATCGCCTTTGCGAGAAGCTTTCTGCCCCAGCCGCGCCGCCGGTATTCCTCTTTGACCAGAAAATCGAACGGCTCGTTCTCCTCGTTGTTCTTCGTCACGTCGATGTAGCCGATCACGGTCCCGCCGTCCACCGCAAGGAACACACGGAACGTGTCGGGCGCTTTCACGACCTTGTCGCCCGTCCAGTAGCGGTCTGTGTCGTGCATGGCGATATACTGTTCCTCGTACTGCGCGGACAGCGGTTCGACGCCCGTCGTGTCGACTGCGGGGACTTCGCCGGTGAGGACCATCTTGAACTGCTCCGGATCGAAGGACGCGCCGCGCTTTTCGAGCATGTCCCGGATCGCGTCGTTTTTCGGGTGGAACACAAAATCGACATGACAGCCCGGGCAGTTTGCCGCAAGCCAGTCGGCGATCTCCTCATATGCGGCGGGGCTGCGCGATAGCCCCACGAGCATTTCGATGTATTTTTCCTCTTTGATGATCAGAAACACGAACAGTCCCGTCATCACGCCGTCGCGGAACACGCCGAGCGCCGTTTTGTCGGGATCGGTAAGCGCGGAGTATAGGTTGCCTTCAAACTGCTCCTCCGTGGAAAGCATCGGCTCCCGATAGCGGGGGTCGGCGTTGATCTCCTGAATAAAGTCCCGATAGGGTTCAAATGACGTCAGTTCCCGGATCATTGCGGTTCTCCCTTCGAAGCGTCTTTGTTGCGCAGCACGCGCACGATCTGCCGTCCGTCGCTGATCATGCCCCTGCACACGACCCGGTAGCGGATCGGCAGGGCGGTGACCAGAAACTGGAGAAAGTTGTAGAGCAGCAGAAACGTAATGAGATAGACGAGCATCCCGTACAGCGCGCCCTTTGCGGCGTCCGGCACGAAAACGAAAAACCGCAGCACAAAGAACAGCGCGGCAAGCAGCAGCGAGGCCAGCGGTCCGCCGAGAAGCATCAGGATCTTTCCCTTCTTCGTCTGCGGCTCGTCCCGGTCGACCGGCAGGAAAAAACCGCCGACGGGAATGAGATAGGCCGTAAACCGTCCGACCGTAAAGAGCTCCGGTCCGGAGCCGACAAGGACCCGCCACGGCTTCTTTCCGGCGCCGATACGAAAGCCAAGGGCGTGCCCGAGTTCGTGCAGCAGCACGGACAGACCCGCAAGGAGCCAGAGGAGCGGGAGCAGCAGAATGTATTGCATGGTTCACCTCCGAAAAATATCCGCTTTTATTGTAGCAAACACATGCACGTGAGACAAGAAGAATTTTACGCAGAAAACACTTGACAAATACATCGAGGCTCGATATACTATGTATCGAAGCTCGATATATCGAACCGAGATAGTCAGGAGGGCGTATGAACGACAAGATCCGACGCGTATATGTGCCGATGACGGAGACGGGTTTCTACATCCTGTTCTGTCTCCGAAGCCCGCAGCACGGCTACGGGATCAGCGGGCAGGTGAAGCGGATGACGGGCGGCGCGATCACGATCAGCGCCGGGACCATGTACGGGACGCTTGCGAAGATGGAGAAGGACGGGCTGATCCGTTTCTGCCGCGAGGAGGACAAGCGAAAGCTGTACGAGATCACGGCGCTCGGGCAGGAGGTCCTGGATCTCGAGATCAGGCGGATCGAACGATTATACCGGAACAGCAAAGGAGAAAACGTCGATGCGTAAAACGTTTGTACATTTTTTCACGATCGCCGATTACGAGGAGGAGGAAGCGTGGCTTTCCCAAAAGCACAGCGAGGGCTGGAAGTTTGTGAAGCTGACGCCGCCGTGCTTCTACGTCTTTGAGGAATGCGAGCCGGAGGACGTCGTCTACCGGATGGATTACAAGAACGCGGGCGAGACCGAGGACTACCTGCAGATGATGCGGGACTTCGGCTGGGAATACTTCGCGAAATGCCTCGGCTGGCTGTATTTCCGCAAAAAGGCGGAGGGGACGGCGGAGGAGCGGGAGCTGTTCTCCGACGACGCTTCGAGAGCCGAGATGGCGGCGCAGGTTGCGCGGACACGGCTGATCCCGATGTGCGTGATTTTCCTGTGCTGCATTCTGCCGAATTTCATCATCTCACTCAACGGACAGCCGTTCGGCGGCTGGCGTCTGGCTGCGACGATCGTGTTCGGCGCGCTGTTCGCATTCTATGAGTTCCTGCTCATCTACTGCGGCGCGAAGCTTGCGCGGATCCGCCGCAAATACCGCGGCTGACGGACGACTCTTTCAATACGGTGCGGATACCCGCGCCGTTTTTTTGTTTCCGAAAGAATATACAAAAGGAAATGCGCGTTTTCTATTGCCAAAGCTTTTTCCGTTTTATATAATAAAATAAGTATGTAAAGCATCGTCTTTACCAATAGGAAAGGGGAACCCGATTTCATGGCAAACCGTAAGAAACTGCTGTCCCTGCTGGTCGCGGCGCTGATGCTGCTGTCGACCGTATTTACCGGCGTCGCGCCCGCCTTCGCGGAGGAGGACGGCGAGCCCGCGGAGCCCGTCGTGACGGCGGAGCAGGAGACCGTCGAGGAGACCGAGCCCGAGGAGGCGCCGGCCGAGGAACCCGAACCGATCGAGGAGACCGAAGAAAAACCCGAACCGATCGAGGAGACCGAAGAAGAACCCGAGGTCGGGGAACCCGAAACGGTCGATCCCGATGCGGATACCGACGGCGACGGCGTTTTGGACGTCAACGAGCTCGTGTTCGGCACCGATCCGGAGAACGCCGATACCGACGGCGACGGGCTCTCCGACTATGACGAGCTGTACGTGTATTTCACGGCGGCGGGCGATCCGGACAGCGACTGCGACGGGCTGACCGATTCCGACGAGCTGTTTGTTTACGGCACCGATCCCCTGAAGGGCGATACGGACGCGGACGGACTGTCCGACGGCGAGGAGCCTGCGTTCGGCACGGACCCTGAAAATCCCGACACGGACGGCGACGGCATTCTGGACGGCGACGAGCTTTTGCTCGGTACGGATCCGCTGCAGTATGACGATCTTTCCGGCGTGTTCCAGTCGTCCGAAGGCATGGTCGACGGCGTCACGATCGAAGGTTATGCGCCGTTCGTGCTGTTCCGCGAAGGCGTGATTATGCCCTACGGCGTGGATTCCTTCCTCAAGAATCCGGCGCTGATCGGAACGCCGGTCGAGATCCGTCTGCCCGAGGGAGGCGATCTCACGCTGCGGTTTGCGGTAAAGAGCAACGCGAAGGAGATCGCGATCTTCCGCATGAACGAGAACGGCACGGTCCGTCTCGACGCGGCGCAGGACGGCAAAACGTATTCCGTCGCGCTCGATGAAAACGGCGTCTATTACGCTGCGGATCTTCAGAAGCTCAACGTGCTGCTCGGCTTTGAGGGCGCGGGCATGCAGAGCGTTCCGGCAAATTCGTACCTCCTTGAGGACTTCCGCACCGTGACGCTTTCCGCGCCGCTGACCGCCGGAAGCGACGTCGATACCGATGGCGACGGCATCCCGGACTGCGAGGAGATCGGCGAACGCTACGAGATCGACCTCGGCAACGGCTATACCGCGGCGGTTTACGGCTACGTTTCCGACCCGACGCTTGTTGACTCCGACTTCGACGGCATCCGGGACGATCTGGATACGCTGCCGAGAAGCAACAACTTCTCCGCCACGTACAAGAGTGGCGACTTCACGATCAACCTCACGTATTCCATGGACTACCGGGATTTCCTCGGCGACAACACGGTTTACAACGCGGCGATCGCAAGCTTCTCGGTCTGGGCGGCGCAGCTTGCGTACGACAACGATATCACCTTCACGCCGGGCGAGACGCTCTATGACAGCGACGGCAGCGTGATCACGAACGCGCGGCGCATCGACACGCTCATGCGCGCGCACGGCATGCAAAACGTCATCGACTACCAGCTGGAGAACGGCTACTTCGACAGCGACGTCAGCCTCGGCGCGTACAGCGACGACAACATCACCGAGGTCTTCTTCGGTCATCACAAGGTGGCGGACGACGACGGCAAGGAGTATGAGATCATCACGGTCTTCGTCCGCGGCACGAACGGCACCGAAAAGGAATGGTGCTCTAACTTCGACGTCGGCGATCTGCACCGCTTCCTGGACGATTATGACTGCGTCGAAGGAAAGAATCCCCGTCAGACGAACGGCAGCTGGAACCGCAAATCGAACCACCGCGGCTTCGATATCTGCGCGTCGCGCATCTACACCGCGCTTGCGGCGTACATGACCAAGTTCGTGGATTCCGAAGCGACGCCGGTCTTCTGGCTTGCCGGTCACTCCCGCGGCGCTGCGATCGCGAACATCGTCAGCGCGTCCTGCATCGACGAGGGACACAAGGTTTACGCCTATACCTACGCTTCCCCGAACACCACGGCGAACACCGAGGCGTCGGCGGCGAAGTACGACTGCATCTTCAACCTCGTCAACGGCGACGACTTTGTTCCGATGCTGCCGATGCCCGAATGGGGCTTTACCCGCTACGGCAGAACGGCGACCATTGCCGCGCACAACGCGTCGAGCAATCAGCGCAGCAGCATTCTGAACACGACGTCGTATTCGTATTCCAACGATCTCGGCACGCTGGTCGGCAAGTTTACCTCCATGACAAAGAACAACAGCAACGTTGTGGAAGGCTGGTGGGACGTGTACGTCTACCACTGCAAGAGCAGCGATACCGTAGGAAGCTATCATACGCATAATGGCGAGACTGTCGGCGAATACAGAGACGGTTCCAGAAAATCTTATTTTACGGACAGCAACTGGAACAATTATAACGAGCATACCAAGAAATACAGTTACTGCATTCGGGACGGCAATGGGTGGATCAATAAGTATTCCTGCTGCCAGACGCCCGCCTACGCAATGCAGCTTCTGGCGATCACGATGGGCAACCTCGGTCTCTCCGCGGGCTTGGACTTTTTGACGTCCTATGACCTTGCGGACCGGTTCGACTTCGGCAAGATGAGCCTGATCACGAACTATGCGACCAAGATCGCCGACCCGCATTACATGGAGAACTACTACCTGATCCAGACGGCGCTGCTTTCGGATCCGGATTCGACGTTCAACACGAACAATTCGCTCTACACGAACGGAAGCCACCGTCCGCAGCACACGCACACCTATGAGATCCTTGAGATCAAACAGGCGCCGACCTGCACCGAGCCCGGCGTCGCGCACGTGATCTGCCGCTGCAGCCAGGTCAACTCCGCGTGGTACGACGATGAGATCAAGAACGCGCTGATCCCGGCGACCGGACATAACTACGGCACGCCCGCGTGGACGTGGGACGGTCTCACCGAAGCGACCGCGACCTTCACCTGCGCAAACGACGGCACGCACGTCGAGACCCGCAGCACGACGGACATCGTCCGCACCGAAAACGGCGATCTGGCGGTCTACACCGCGACGGTCGAATTCGAGGGCGAGACCTATACCGACACCAGGACGGTCGAGATCGGCTACTACCTGATCGGTTCCATGACGAGCTGGGCGCTCGATACGACCAAGAAGTTCGAAGTGAACCCCGACACCGCAGGCGAGT
>CAMVGD010000098.1 GCA_947166925.1 uncultured Clostridia bacterium
TGATGCAGATCATGCCCGCAACGGGAGAGGAGATCGCCGCTGCGCTCGGCGTTCCGTTCCATGTCGAAGACCTGTTCGATCCGGAGACGTCGATCCGCTTCGGCTGCTATTATCTCCGGCAGCAGCTGGATCGCTTCGATCAGAACAAAGCGGTGGCGCTCGCCGCGTACAATGCGGGACCGCATAAGGCGGAGGAGTGGCTGCGGACGTACGGACTTGACAGCAAGGGACGGATCGCATATATTCCCTATGAAGAAACAAAAAACTATGTAAAACGCGTTTTGCAGGCGCAGGAAAACTATGAGACCCTTTATCCGCAGGAGCTTGCAAAAAAGACGGAGGAATAAATGTTGATTTTCTGGATTGCTTTTATCGTATTGGCGCTGGATCAGGCTTCGAAATACTGGATCGTATCGTCACATGTGGTCGGGACGCTCGGGTATTCCGGCTCCCTGTACGATATTTCCGCGCTGCGGGCGTTTTTATCGCAGAGTACGGTCGCACAGCAGAACGCGATCCCGCAGGACGGCACGTTTATCGTTCTGAGCTTTACGCCGAACGACGCCGCGCTTTGGGGACTGGGCAGCGGGAATCCGTGGGCGTCGCGCTTGCTGCTTGCGATGACCGCGGTGTTCATCTTTTTACTGCTGTTCTTTACGATCCGTTCCGGGAAGAAGCTGCCGAAGCTTTCCCGCGTGATCACCGGACTGCTGATCGGCGGTTCGATCGGAAATCTGTACGACCGGATCGCGTTCGGCTATGTCCGCGACATGATCTGCACGAAATTCATAAGTTTTCCGATCTTCAATATTGCCGATTCCGCGATCTGCATTGCGATCGCGCTGCTGGTTTTTGAAGCCCTGTTCAAAAAGTTCGGCGTATTTGAATGCTTTGAAGACGAATATCGCCATTTGTTCCGGCTGCCGACGCGTGAGGAGGCGGCCGCCGCGGCAAAGGAACGAAAGAAAAACAAGCTCTCCCGCTTTGAAGAACTGATCCCCGAAGACGAGGAAGAAGAAAAAACGGAGGAACCGAATGACGACGGAAACGATCCTGCTGATCGCGGAGACGAACACGCCGAGAATTGACGCGTATCTTGCCGCCAATACCGAGTTCAGCCGATCAAAACTGCAGAAACTCATGAAGGACGGCGCCGTCGTACTGAACGGAAAGCCCTGCAAGGCAAGTGCCGAGGTGAAGCTCGGCGACGTCATACGTTTGTTTGTGCCGCAGGAGAACGAAGGACTGCTCCCGGAACCGGAGGACATCCCGCTTAACGTCGTCTATGAAGACGCGGATCTCGCGGTCATCAACAAACCGAAGGGAATGGTCGTGCATCCTGCGCCCGGAAATCCGAACGGAACGCTTGTCAATGCATTGCTGTATCGCTTCCGGACGCTTTCCGAAACGGGCGGAGAGACAAGACCCGGCATTGTACATCGCATCGACAAGCTGACGAGCGGACTTCTTGTTGTCGCGAAAAACGATTTCACACATGAGGCGCTTGCCGGACAGTTCGCGGCGCATACTGCACATCGGGAATACATGTGCATCGTTCACGGAAATCTAAAAGAGGACAGCGGCACCGTCGACGCGCCGATCGGGCGCCATAAGACCGACAGGAAGCGAATGGCGGTCACGGAGGATGGACGACGCGCCGTGACGCACTGGCGGGTGCTGGAACGGTTCGGAACGGAAACGCTTCTGGATGTTTCGCTTGAGACTGGACGCACGCACCAGATCCGCGTGCACATGGCGTATATCAAGCATCCGATCGTCGGCGACGAGGTATACGGCTCAGTCGCGCCGAAGCTCGGGCTGAACGGTCAGGCGCTGCACGGATACCGTCTGACGTTTACCCATCCGAGAACGGGGGAAACGATGACGTTTACGGCGCCCCTGCCGGAGGATTTCAAAACGGCGCTTACGCGGCTCGGCGGATGCATACCGGTTTTTTAGGATATGCGTCACTTTTTGAGCCGGTCAATTGTCTTATGACAGAGGATCAACAACGGAGGGGTGGAATTGAACCCCTCAGACTGTAAAAAGGAGAAAACGAAATGAATGGTATGAAACGATTGATCGCATTGCTGCTTGCGGCTGTCATGATGCTGGGGCTCTTTGGCTGCAGCGCGGTATTCAGGCTGGTGAGATGCGTCACACTCGCGAACCATGGCGAAACGGATCCGACGGAAATACCTGCGGTTTCCGGAACGACGCCCGCCGCAGAAAGTCCGACGGAAAAACCGACGAAGAAGCCTGCTCCGGAACCGACGGAGAAGCCTTTGGAACAGACCGAGGAGCAGAAAGCTGCGGAAGCTGCGTTCTGGGCTCTGGACGAAGAACTGTTCCTGCATCAAGCGACGTCCGATATCACGTCGCTGGATCAGTGGTGCGAGAACCCCGCAAGCTTCGGCATCGACGAATCGACCGTTCCCGTGACGCTCGGCGAGTTTACGGAGGAGGCAAACAATGAATGGGTTGAAGAATGCATAGAGTGGCGTGAAAAGCTGAATGCGATCGACCGCAGCCAGCTTTCCGATCAGCTGCAGTTTGCGTACGATACCTATTGCCGGTATTTCGATATGGAGATCGAGTCGAAGGACTGGTTCTATAACTATGAGCCGCTCGACGAGTATGTCGGCCTGCATATGAACCTGCCGCTGTTTTTCGGGCTCTATCTGTTCAAGGACGAAAAGGACGTCGAGAATTATCTGACGCTGCTTGCGGATACGCCGCGTTATTTCGGACAGGTGCTTGCGTTCGAGCAGGAACGCGCCGATCGCGGATTCTTTATGACCGAGAAGATGCTCGACGTCATTTTGGAGGACCTGCAGACCGTTGCGGACAGCGGCGAAACGAGCTATCTGCACGATACGTTCCGGGAAGCGATGGAAAAGCAGGATTATCTGACCCCGGAAAAACGCGAAGCGTATATCGCGAAGAACGACGAGCTCGTCAGGACCGCCTGGGTCGAGGCATACAAGCTGCTGCACGACGGGCTTGAAGAACTTCGCCCCAAATGCCGCGAGCGGAAAGGCGCGTATGAACAGGGCGGCGCGGCGTTCGATTACTACTGCTGGAAAATGAAGGCGGAGGCGTCGAACAACCGTACGGTGGAGGAGGAGATCCGCTTCCTCGAAAAGTGCAGTTCCACTGTATATACGTTGCTGCTGACGTCCGCAATGAGCTGCTACAACGATCTGATGAACGAGAAGAAGATCACGACCGGCTCCTTACAGGGGGATGAAGCGTATCTGAAGACGCTGATGCCGCAGATCGTTCCGCCGATGCCGGACGTTGATGTGACGTATACGGAAGTCCCGAAGGAACTGCAGGACAGCTTTTCGCCTGCGGCGTACTTAACGCCTGCGCTTGACGGCTATCATCACAATATCATCCTGACAAATCCGAAGGATCAGGAGAATTACAGCATGTCCACGCTGGCGCATGAAGGCTTCCCCGGACATTTGTACCAGTTTACCTATCAGTACAACCTCGGCACGATCCCGAAGTACCAGCTGATGATCGAATCCAACGGATATGCGGAATCGTGGTCGACGAACGCGGAATGGAACATCGCGCAGATCAACGAGAAGTACGGGAAGGATCTTGCGATCGCAACCTTCACGAACGAATACTTCGGCAACATCCTGGTTACGATCGTTTCGCTGATGGTCAACGGACAGGGCGCATCGCTTAAAGACGTGGAGGAATACCTTGGGCAGTGGGGACTCGGTACCTATGCGCAGGACTTCTATGACTACGCGGTCGACATGCCGATTTACTTCTTCAAGTACACCGGCGGATTCTGCGAGCTGTTTGATCTGACGAATCGCTGCTGCACAAGCGACAAGGTATCGTTCTTCGAGGAGTATCTCCACTGGGGACCCGGCTATTTCGATCTGCTGAACGAACGCATGGAAGCATGGGCAAACGCGCAATAAATGCTTGACAATCGCGAAAAATGTGGTAAACTGCATAAAAAGACTTTGAGAAAGAGGAGTATGCGCTTCACCCGTCAGAGATCCGTTCCTTGGCTGGAAGAACGGTCGGCAGTGGATCGCAGAAGGTCGCTTTTGAGTCGGTGCGGAGAATGCAGTAACCGCATCCGGTAAACCCCGTTATCGGTTCAGAGAGAAACAGATCCGTCTGTTTAACAAAGGTGGTACCGCGAACGCTCACTTCGTCCTTTGGCGAAGTGAGCGTATTTATTTTGAAGGAGATGGTACAATGAATCCCGAAATGCCCAAAACTTACGATCCCGCTGCCGTGGAGCATGCGTGGTATGAGAAATGGGAGCGGAACGGCTATTTTCATGCCGCGCCCAATCCTGACAAGCAGCCGTTTACGATCGTGATCCCGCCGCCCAATATTACGGGCAAGCTGCATATGGGACATGCGCTGGACAACACGCTGCAGGATACGATCATTCGCTATAAGCGGATGTGCGGTTTTGAGACGCTGTGGCTTCCCGGAACGGATCATGCGTCGATCGCAACGGAAGTGAAAATCGTCGAAGCGCTCGCAAAGGAAGGACTGACCAAAAAGGACATCGGCCGTGAAGCTTTCCTGAAGCGTGCGTGGGAATGGCGCGCCGAATACGGCGGAACGATCGTAAAGCAGCTCCGCAAGATGGGATCGTCCTGTGACTGGGAGCGCGAACGCTTCACCATGGACGACGGCTGCAACCGCGCGGTCGTGCGCGTGTTCAAGAATCTCTATGACAAGGGTCTGATCTATCGCGGAAACCGCATCATCAACTGGTGCCCGGACTGCAAGACCGCGCTTTCCGACGCCGAAGTCGAATACGAAAGCCAGGACAGCCATCTGTGGCATGTGCGCTACGACGCGCCGGACAAGTCCTATTCGATCACCGTTGCGACGACGCGTCCGGAGACCATGCTCGGCGATACTGCGATCGCGGTGCATCCGGAGGACCCGCGGTATAAGGACATCATCGGCAAGACCGTCGTGTTGCCGCTCGTCAACCGTGAGATCCCGATCGTCGGCGACGAATACTGCGAGATGGAATTCGGCACCGGCGCGGTGAAGATCACGCCTGCGCACGATCCGAATGACTTTGAGGTCGGCAAGCGCCACAATCTGCCGGTGCTGCGCGTGTTCACCGACGACGGACACGTCAACGAAGAAGGCGGCAAGTATTGCGGGCAGGATCGGTTTGAGTGCCGTAAAAACATCGTGAAGGACCTCGAGGAGAGCGGGAATCTCGTCAGGATCGAGGACTATACACACAACGTCGGCACCTGCTATCGCTGCCATACGACGATCGAAACGATCGTGTCCAAGCAGTGGTTCGTGGATATGAAGCCGCTTGCCGGTCCGGCAATGGATATGGTGCGTTCCGGCAAGGTAAAATTCGTGCCGGAGCGGTTTGACAAGAACTTCTTCCATTGGATGGAAAACATCCGCGACTGGTGTATCTCCCGTCAGCTCTGGTGGGGGCATCGGATCCCCGTTTACTACTGCGACGACTGCGGCGGTACGTTCTGCGAGGAGACAGCGCCCGAAAAGTGCCCGGTGTGCGGCGGCAAGCTCCGTCAGGACGAGGATGTGCTCGATACGTGGTTCTCGTCCGGACTGTGGCCGTTCTCTACGCTCGGCTGGCCGGAGGAGACGGAGGAGCTCAAATACTTCTACCCGACGGATACGCTGGTGACCGGCTACGACATCATCACGTTCTGGATCTCCCGCATGATCACATTTGCTGCGGAGGTCATGAAGGAGGAGCCGTTCAAGACGGTCTATGTACACGGGCTTGTGCGGGACGGACTCGGACGAAAGATGAGCAAATCTTTGGGCAACGGCATCGATCCGCTCGACATCATTGAGCAGTACGGCGCCGACTCGCTGCGGTTCTCGCTTGTCACGGGCAACGCAGCCGGCAACGATATGCGCTTCTACACCGAAAAGGTGGAAGCCGCAAGGAATTTCTGCAACAAGGTCTACAACGCGGCGCGCTTTGTGCTGATGAACATCGACGAGGATACGAAGCCTGTCTTTGAGGAAAGCCAGCTGTCGATCGTTGATAAATGGATCCTTGCGCAGCTTGACAGGACGATCCGCGACGTGACCGCAAATCTCGAAGCATACGAGCTGAATCTCGCGGCGGAGAAGATTTACGATTTCATCTGGGGCACGCTGTGCGACTGGTATATCGAGCTTGCAAAGCCCTCGCTTTACAGCGACAACGCGGCGGAAAAGGCGCGCGTATCTTCTGTGCTGCTGTATGTGCTGTCCACGTCGATGAAGCTTTTGCATCCTTTCATGCCGTTCATCACCGAGGAACTGTATCAGCGCCTTCCGGGACATGCGGAAACGATCATGCTCTGCGAATGGCCGAAGACGTCGGATACGCCGCGTTATGCGGCGGAGGAAGCCTGCACCGAAACGCTCAAGGACGTGGTCCGCGCGATCCGCAACGTGCGTGCGGAGCGTAAGGTCCCGGTCGGGCTGAAGATCAAAGCGAAGCTTGTGGTACCGGATCCGAAGTCCTTCGGACCGGTCGAGAAACTCCTGATGAAGCTGATCGGCGCGGAAAGTATTGAGATCACCGATGTGCGCGGCGACGTGCAGAAGACGGACGTTCACCTCGTCTGCAGCGGCGCAGAAGCGTATATACCGCTTGCGTCGCTTGTCGATCTGGATGAGGAGCGCAACAGGATCGACAAGGAGATCGAGCGTGTGCAGGGCGAGGTCGCCCGTGCGGAAGGCAAGCTGTCGAATGAAAAATTCGTTTCGAGAGCGCCGGAAGCAGTCGTGAACGAGGAGCGCAGAAAACTCGAAGCCGCAAGAGAGATGCTTGCGCGACTTCGGGAACGGCGCGCGGATCTGAACTGAACGATTACGGAGCAAAGGGGGAGAGCACGGCTCTCCCCGACATCGGAGGGAGACGTTATGGAAACGACACAAAATACGTCAGAACAGGAAACGCTGGCCAAAACGATCGAAGAAATCAGAACCTATGAGAAAAAGAATCTGCGCGTCAACCGGATCAAAATGATCTGTTCCGTCATATCCGTTGCGCTCTGCATCGTGATCGCGGTTTTGCTCAGCATCAACATCGGGCAGATCACCAGGGATATTGACGACATTTCAGCTACGATGACGGAAGCGGGCAGCAACATCAATATTGTTGCGCAGGATCTTCAAAAGATCAATTTTGAGGAATTGAGCGGATCCGTACAGCTCTTTTCAAATGCGGGAACGGAAACGATCAATCAGATCAAGGAAGCAACGACGGGGCTGGATCGGATCCTCGACGAAGCCGAGGAAGCGATCAAGAATATCAGCAGCATCAACATTGAAAACCTGAACGAAAGCATTCAGGAACTGCACGACGTGCTTCAGCCGCTTGCCAAGTTGGCGAACATGTTTCACTGACAGCGGGAATTTTGAAAAAAATCAAAAAAGTTGTTGACATTTTTGCCGCAATGTAGTATTCTATTCAAGCCGTTTGAAGTTCGTGTGAAGTTCGGGGTGTAGCGCAGTCCGGTAGCGCACGTGCTTTGGGAGCATGGGGCCGGAGGTTCAAATCCTCTCACCCCGACCAAAACGGCTTGATGCGTGGTCCCGTGGTCAAGTGGTTAAGACACCGCCCTTTCACGGCGGCTACAGGAGTTCGAATCTCCTCGGGATCACCATTTTCCTTCAGGAAACAAGGGCCTTTAGCTCAGTTGGTCAGAGCGGTCGGCTCATAACCGATTGGTCCGGGGTTCGAGTCCCTGAAGGCCCACCAAATTTAATACGGCCCGGTAGTTCAGTTGGTTAGAATGCCAGCCTGTCACGCTGGAGGTCAGGGGTTCGAGCCCCCTTCGGGTCGCCA
>CAMVGD010000099.1 GCA_947166925.1 uncultured Clostridia bacterium
CCTTTGGTCACAATTCATGCCGAAGGCAATTCATGGCGCAGCCAATTCATGCAGCATAGCCGCAATTCATCGGGGATGTTAAAAACTGACAATCAGTTTCTTAACATCCCCTTTTTCACTCCATGGTATCGCGAACCGCGAAACGGCGTTCGTCCGGATCCGGTTCGAGCACGGTGATCGTGCAGCGCGTGATCCGGATGTGCGGCTGACTTTTGAGCTGCAGAACGAATCTGCGAAGGTCCGAAACAGGTCCCTGCACCTCGGCTTCCACGCGTCCGTCCGGGAGGTTTCTGACCCAGCCGGAAAGACCGAGCTTTCGCGCGATGAGCCGCGCGGTATAGCGGAAGCCGACGAACTGTACGTCGCCTTCGAACAGGATATGCCATCTGGTCGGGGTACGAGAGTTTTCTTCCATGCGCGCTCCTTTCACTGTTCAGTATAGCACGCGGACCGGCAAAAGAAAAGCGGAATCACGGCGCAAATGCATCTGTTTGCGCCGAAACAGAAATATTGTTTGCGTTTTGTGATATCATGCGATATAATGTATAAGATTACAGATCCTTTTCTTCCGGAACGGGATTTGAATACAAAAGGGGGAAGCAATCTATGGCACTGGATTACCGCAAGTGCGCTGAAGAAATCGCCAAATATATAGGCGGCGGCTCAAACGTCATCAGCGCGGCACACTGCGCGACCCGGCTCAGGCTGGTCATCGCAGACAACAGCAAGATCGATAAGAAAGCGCTGGAAGACGTCGAAGGCGTCAAGGGCATGTTCGAATCGAACGGTCAGCTGCAGCTGATCATCGGAACGGGCACCGTCAACAAGGTGTACGACGAATTTCTCGCCGTCACCGGCGTATCCGCCGCAACGAAGGCGGACGTCAAAGCAGCCGCCGCGTCAAAAATGCCGTGGTGGAAGAAGATCTTAAAGACCCCGGGCGACATCTTCGTCCCGATCCTCCCCGCGATCGTCGCATCCGGCTTGATGATGGGTATCGTCGAAGCGATCCCGAAGTTCGCGCCGGCGTTCGGCAATACCGGCTGGTATGCATTCCTTGACCTCGTGGCAAACACCGCGTTCGCGCTGCTGCCGGTGCTCGTCGCAATCTCCGCGGCGCGCGTGTTTGGCGGAAACGTCTTCCTCGCAGCCGTCATCGGTCTGATGATGGTGCATCCGGCGCTTTTGAACGCATGGAATTCCGGTTCCGTGCAGGGGGTAGCTACCTTCTTCGGTAAACCGATCCCGTTGGAAGCGGTTCAGAACGCGATCAACGGTCTGGACCCGAAGGTTGCCGCACTGATACCGAACGATTTTCTGAATCAGGCTGGCGCACTGTTCGATCTTTCCAAGGGTGTCAGCCCTTCCGTCATCAACAGTCTGCCGTCAGAGGCGGCAAGCGGGATTTGGAGTGCACTGAACTCCTCGCTGACCGTTGCGGACATCGGCGGCATCTCCAAGTTTGCGCTCTTCGGAAGCTACGGCATTTCGCAGGTCGGTTATCAGGGACACGTTATCCCGGTCATCCTCGCCGTGCTGTTTATGTCCAAGCTTGAAAAGCTTCTGCACAAGATCGTGCCGGAGATGATCGACCTCTTCGTGACGCCGCTCGTCACGGTTCTGGTGACCGCGCTCCTCACGTTCACGATCATCGGACCGGTCTTCTCCATTCTTGAAAACTACGTGCTGATGGGCGCAAAGTGGCTTGCCGGCACCAAGATCGGCGCGACCGTCATGGGCGCGATCTATCCGTGGACCGTCTTCTTGGGCCTGCACCATATGTATAACGTCATCGAGGCCGGCATGATCGCGCAGACAGGATTGAACACCTGGATGCCGATCGCATCCGCCGCAAACTTTGCGCAGTTCGGCGCGTGCCTTGCGGTCGCGATCAAGGTCAAGAACGCAAAGACCAAGTCCGTTGCGCTGCCCGCGTCCCTGTCTGCGTCCCTGGGCATTACGGAGCCTGCGATCTTCGGTGTCAACTATCGCTTCATGAAGCCGTTCCTCTGCGGTATGGCGGGCGGCGCGGTCGGCGCGCTGTTCGGTGCACTGTTCGGACTCGGCGCGCCGGTGTACGGCGTCACCGGTATTCCGGCGATCCCGGCGGTCAACAATATCCCGCTGTATCTCGTTGAGCTGCTGATCGCGGCGGGCGTCGCGTTCGTGCTGACCATCTTCATCTGGAAGGAAGAAAAGCCGGAGGAGAAGGCGAAGGAGCCCGAACCCGAAAAGCCGCTTGAGCTTCCGACGGTCTCCGTCATTCGCTGCGCGGCAGGTACGGTGATGCAGCCGGTCAAGGGCAACGTCATTGCTCGCGAAGCGATCCCGGACGACACCTTTGCGTCCGGCGTGCTCGGCGACGGCGTCGGCATCGAACCGACGGAGGAGCTCGTCGTCGCGCCGTTTGACGGTACGATCAGCTCGGTCGCCGAGAGCAAGCACGCCATCGGCATCGAGGCGAACGGCATGGAAATGCTGATCCACGTCGGCGTCGATACCGTCAACATGCAGGGCGACGGCTTCGAGTGCCTTGTC
This sequence comes from uncultured Clostridia bacterium, assembly GCA_947166925.1. Taxonomy (GTDB): domain Bacteria; phylum Bacillota; class Clostridia; order Christensenellales; family CAG-138; genus UBA3792. Next base: position 2,539 of record CAMVGD010000099.1, read on the forward strand.
AGCGAGGGCGACGAGGTCAAGCTCGGACAGCCGTTGATCCGCTTCAGCCGCGAAAAGATCAAGGCGGCGGGCTACAGCGATACCGTTGCGGTACTTCTCACCAATTCCGACGACCTTGAAGGCGTCGAGTGCGGTGCAAAATAAATCACACAGGAGGACATTACCATGAAGTCATTTGAGTACACCATCACCGATCCGGTCGGCATCCATGCGCGTCCCGCAGGGATCCTTGTCAAGGAGATCAAGAAGTTTGCTTCGACCGTGACCGTCAATAAGGGCGAGAAGTCCGTCAACGCGCTGAAGCTGATGGCGCTGATGGGCATGGGCATCAAGCAGGGCGATACGATCCGCATCGACGTCGAAGGCGCGGACGAGGAGACCGCGGCGGCTGAGATCGAGGCCTTCTTCAAGGCGAACCTGTAACCGAAACGAAAAGACGGCTGCCGCTTGACAGCCGTCTTTGTCCATTCTGAACACGGAGGAAAATGTATGATTACAATTCAAGGTAAAGGCGTCAGCACCGGCGTGGCGCTCGGTCCCCTGTATTTCTATCAGCGTGCCAAGAGCACGGTTTCCCGCTATACGGTCACCGATACGGACGCGGAATGGGCGCGGTTCAAGGCGGCACAGGAAAAGGCGGTCGCAGAGCTCGGCGAGCTTGCTGAGAAGGCGAGAGCCGAGGCGGGGGACGAGGCCGCGATGCTGTTTGAAACGCACCAGATGATGGCGGAGGATCTCGACTACGAGGAGTCGATCCAGAACGCGATCACCGAAAACAAGCTGAATGCGGAAGCGGCGGTTTCCGATACCGCGGAGCAGTTCGCGGAAATGTTCGCTTCGATGGATGATCCGTATTTCCAGGCGCGCGCCGCGGACGTAAGAGACGTTTCCGGTCGTATTCTGGGCATTCTGACCGGCGCGGTCGCCGGCGGCGTGGACTCTCCGGTCCCGGTCATTCTGGCGGCGGACGATCTTGCGCCGAGCGAGACCGTGCAGCTTGACAAGAGCAAGATCCTCGGCTTCATCACCGAGGGCGGCAGCGGTTCGAGCCACACCGCGATCCTTGCCCGCACGATGGGCATTCCCGCGATCATCGGCGTCGGCGATGCGCTGAAGCCGGAAATGGCGGGGCACGAGGTCATCATCGACGGCTCCAACGGCAACATCCTGATCGACGCGGACGAAGCTTCGCGGGTCAAGATGCTCAAAAAGATGGAGGAACAGAAAAAGATGCAGGCGCTTTTAGACGAGCTCAAGGGCAAGCCGAACGTCACCAAGGACGGGCAGAGCGTGCGCATCTACTGCAACATCGGCAGCCCGGACGACGTTGCGGCGGTTCTGAAAAACGACGCGGGCGGCGTCGGCCTGTTCCGCAGCGAGTTCCTGTACCTGAACTGCGAGGACTATCCGGATGAGGAGTATCAGTTCGAGGCGTATAAGAAGGCGCTCTCCGACATGGGCGGCAGGGAGGTCGTTATCCGCACGCTGGACATCGGCGCGGACAAGCAGATCGGCTATTTCAATCTTCCGAACGAGGAGAACCCGGCGCTCGGCAACCGCGCGCTGCGCATCTGCCTGAACCGTCCGGAGATTTTCCATACGCAGATCCGCGCGCTCTACCGCGCGAGCGCGTTCGGCAAGCTCTCGATCATGTTCCCGATGGTCACGTCCGTCTGGGAGGTGCGCGAAGCAAAGAAGATGTGCGAACGCGTCAAGAAGGAGCTCCACGACGAAGGTATTCCGTTCGACAACGATGTCGAAGTCGGCATCATGATCGAGACGCCCGCGGCGGCGATCATCTCCGACCGGCTTGCGAAGGAAGTCGACTTCTTCTCCTGCGGCACGAACGACCTTACGCAGTACACGCTCGCCTGCGACCGGCAGAACAACGATCTCGGACGCTTCTTCAATCCGCATCATCCCGCGGTGCTGCGCCTCCTCAAGATGGTCTGCGACAACGCGCATAAGAACGGCATCTGGGTCGGCATCTGCGGCGAGCTCGGCGCGGACCTTGCGCTGACCGAAACGTTCCTGTCGATCGGTATCGACGAGCTGTCTGTTTCGCCGCGTTCCGTGCTTCCGCTGCGCCAAAAGGTGCGCGAGACCGACGTGCGCATCGTGCGCGAAAAGGTCCTCGCCGATCTCATGGGCGATGCAAACACCGAAATCTGACGGTCATCAACCGAACCGCAAAAAGTCCCCGCCCGGGGGGCTTTTTTGCTGCGGCGGAATGCCGGCGATCCGACCGAACGGAAACACCGCCTGCCCGGAACGGATGTTGCCCGGCGCGGGCAGCATCATGCAAAAAGGCGTCTTGTGCCTCTTGACAAATACCCGGATGGGGTATATGATAGGACTTGTAAATACCCGGTAGGGGTATCGAAAGGAGCTTTTCATATGGAAACCGGCAGAACGGATTGCGCGTGCGATCGAAAAAAGATCCGCAGCGCACAGGAAAAACGCGATCTGATGAACCGGCTGAAACGGATCGAGGGTCAGGTGCGGGGACTCGAGCGGATGCTCGAGGAGGACGCGTACTGTCCGGACATCCTCAATCAGGCGTCTGCGGTCAATTCCGCGCTGAACAGCTTTTCGAGGACGCTGCTGTGCAGTCATCTGCACACCTGCGTGACCGAGGACATCCGCGCGGGACGGGACGAGGCTGCGGACGAGCTGATGGAAGTGCTCAGGAAACTGATGAGGTGAACGGAGGATGGCGATGAAACAATTTCAGGTGACCGGCATGAGCTGCGCGGCGTGCTCCGCGCGGGTCGAAAAGGCGGTGTCCGGCGTGCCGGGCGTGACCGCCTGTTCGGTCAGCCTTCTGACCAACTCGATGGGCGTCGAAGGAACCGCGTCGCCGGATGAAATCATTCGCGCCGTCGAAAAGGCCGGATACGGCGCAAAGGAGAAGGGTGCGGAGAAGAAATCCGGGACCTCGCCCGCGTGGGCGGACGCGGAAGCGCTGAAGGACCGCGAAACGCCGAAGCTTCTGCGGCGTCTGCTGTTTTCGGTGCCGATCCTGCTCGTTCTCATGTACTTTTCCATGGGGCACATGATGTGGAACTGGCCCGCGCCGAAGGCGTTCGACAACCTTGCTTTTCTGGGACTGTTTGAGCTGCTGCTTGCTGCAGCCGTCATGGTCATCAACGGGAAATTCTTTACCTCCGGCTTTTCTGCCCTGCTGCACGGCGCGCCCAATATGGACACGCTGGTGGCGCTCGGGTCGAGCGCATCGTTCGGATATTCGCTTGTTTCGCTGTTTCTGATGATCCTTGCCCAAGGGGAAGGGCAGCAGGACGTCGTCATGAAGTACGGCATGAACCTGTACTTTGAATCGGCGGCGATGATTCCGACGCTGATCACGGTCGGCAAGATGCTCGAAGCCAAGTCCAAGGGCCGTACGACGGACGCGCTGAAGGGGCTGATGAAGCTTGCACCGAAAACCGCCGTGCTGAAAAGGGACGGCGTCGAGGTCGAGGTCGGCATTGAAGAAGTACAGAAGGGCGATATCTTTGTCGTCCGTCCCGGCGAGCAGATCCCGGTGGACGGCGTGATCGAAAAGGGCGCGACCGCGGTCAACGAATCCGCGCTGACCGGCGAAAGCATTCCGGTCGACAAAGCCGAGGGTGACGCCGTTTCCGCCGCGACGATGAATCAGCACGGCTATATCGAGTGCCGCGCGACGCGCGTCGGCGAGGACACGACGCTTGCACAGATCATCCGGACCGTTTCCGACGCCGCTGCGACAAAAGCGCCGCTTGCCCGCATCGCGGACAAGGTTTCCGGCATATTCGTACCGGCGGTGATCGGGATCGCGCTTCTGACGATGATCGGCTGGCTGATCGCCGGTCGGACGTTCCCGTTTGCGATCGCGCGCGGCATCTCCGTCCTGGTCATCAGCTGCCCCTGCGCGCTCGGACTTGCGACGCCGGTCGCGATCATGGTCGGCAGCGGCGTCGGCGCGAAAACCGGCGTGCTGTATAAGACGGCGGCGGCGCTGGAGGGCGCGGGACGGACGCAGATCGTCGCGCTGGACAAGACCGGCACCGTCACCGAGGGCGAGCCGAAGGTCACCGACGTCCTGCCGCTCGGCGCGGAGCGGGACGAGCTGCTGCGGCTTGCGGCTTCGTTGGAGAAAAACAGCGAGCATCCGCTTTCCAAGGCCGTCTCTGCCGCGGCAGAGGGGCTCGCGCTTTCCGAGGTCACGGACTTTGAAGCGCTGCCGGGCAACGGGCTCAGGGCGCGGCTGAACGGCAAGACGCTTTTGGGCGGCAGCCTCAAGTATCTGCAGTCCATGGAGCTTGTCGGCAAAGCCGTGGAGGAACAGGCGAACGCGCTTGCCGAACAGGGCAAGACGCCGCTGCTGTTTGCGTATGACGGCGCATTGATCGGTCTCATAGCGGTTGCGGATCCGATCAAGACGGACTCGGCGCAGGCGATCCGGGAACTCAAAGGCATGGGCATCCGTACCGTGCTGCTGACCGGCGACAACGCGCGCACGGCAAAGGCGATCGCAAAGCAGGCGGGCGTGGATCAGGTCATCGCGGGCGTGCTTCCGGACCAGAAGGCGGACGTCGTCAAACAGCTTAAGACGCTCGGCAAGGTGACCATGGTCGGCGACGGCATCAACGACGCGCCGGCGCTCACGGTGGCGGACAACGGCATTGCGATCGGCGCGGGCACGGACGTCGCGATCGACGCGGCGGACATCGTGGTGATGAAAAGCCGCCTCTCGGACGTAACGGCGGCGATCCGTCTGAGCCGCGCAACGATCCGGAACATCCATCAGAATCTGTTCTGGGCGTTCTTCTACAACGTGATCTGCATACCGCTTGCCATGGGACTCTACGGCATCGAGATGAAGCCGATGTACGGCGCGGCGGCGATGGCGCTTTCGAGCTTCTTCGTCTGCATGAACGCGCTGCGGCTGAACCTCAAAAAGCCGCACGACAGCACGCATGACAAACCCTGCAAACCGATTCCCGCGGAGACGCTGGAAGCTATTACAGAAAAGGAAACAAAGAAGGAGGAACAAACGATGACAAAGACTTTGAAGGTGGAAGGCATGATGTGCCCGCATTGCGAAGCACGGGTGAAAAAGGCGCTCGAGGCGGTCCCCGGCGTGGAGAGCGCCATTGCGGATCATAACCTCGGCACCGCGGTCGTTACCCTGAACGCGCCCGTTGCGGACGAGGTGCTGACAGATCGGAAGAGCGTCGTGTAGGGAAAGAGTG
>CAMVGD010000100.1 GCA_947166925.1 uncultured Clostridia bacterium
TCAACCGTTTACACCGATTGCCGAACGGTTTTTGGAGCAGGTCAAAGCTTCATTTGGATATTAAAACTTGCGCCGGCGACGTTCATATGGTCACCGGCGCATTATTTGCATTCTGTCCTGATGAAGTCGTACAGTGCTTCCGGTTCAGGTAGATCCCATTCAATAGATTCATCTTCGTTCCAGATCTTATAGTTGGGAGTTCCTTCGTATAGACTCCTTACACCTTTACCGTTTGTCTCCGAAATATTCCGACATGCCTATGATAGGACGGCTTGCCGAAAAAGCAAGCGAAAATACGCGAAAAACATAGACAATTGACCGATGCCTGCGATGCTTGCCTGCACCGTACACCGGTCATATCCTGCGGGAAACGGCAGGGGCTTCGCTGTCGGGAAATTCGTGACCGATCAAAAAAGCGGGCATCGTTCAATGCCCGCTATTTCACGATAAGCAGTCGCTTTCGAATCGGTTTATTTCAGCTTCAAGCCGTCCTTGAACGCGTCGCCGACTCTGCCGCCCACTTTGTAATAGCCGTGCGTATAGGGATCGAACGCGATCGCTTCGAGCGAATCGATATCGACCTTGCCGTCCTTCATGTGCGCTTCCTCGACAGATGTGCGCAGCACCTTGCCGATGACGCCGAGACCTGTGGAATCGTTCTGATACTCGGTGAATTCACATTCGAACGCGATGGGCAGTTCGTTGATGACCGGCGCGTCCACGAGATCGGATTTCACATAGGTCATACCGGATTTTGCAAACTTTTCCGGTTCTTTGTTTCCGCTGACGACGCCGAACCAGTCCGCCTCGACAACGTGCTTTGCGTCGGCAATGTGCACGACAAATCCCTTGCGCGCCTTGATGTTCTGTACGGTCCGGTGCGTTTCGGTCAGATTCAGCGCGACCATGTCGCGGTCGAGCATGGTGCCCCACGCCGCGTTCATGACGTCGACGGTGCCGTCCGGATTGAAAGTCGAGACGAGCAGAACCGGCATCGGGAAGATGGCTTCGGTGGTTTTGATCGGATGTTTCATAATGATTCCTCCTGATTTTTGATTACTCGTATTATATCAGCCGAACGGTCCGTTTTCAAGAAAAAAACGGTTTGCTTCCGATTTACGGATGACAGCGCACGGTATTCCGTGGTATAATCCATACGATCATCCGAGGCTGCATGAAATCGGGATCCGCAAGCAGCCAAAGACGGCACGGCACAGGATCCCGGCGTTTATCGGCATCGGCGCAAAGCGATCCGGACGCTGACGAACAGCTGCTTTTGGACAGAAGGAGGTAAAACGATGGAACCGGCCATTCATCAGATCGAGACAAAGAGCGTGATCACAAAGACGGACGTTCCCGTCTGCGATTATGCCGTGAATCCTTATGTCGGCTGTACACACGGCTGCAAATACTGTTATGCCTGTTTTATGAAACGGTTTACCAACCATCCGGAGGAGTGGGGCGCGTTTCTGGATGTGAAATATTGGCCGGAAATCAAGCATCCGGAGAAATACGCCGGAAAAGAACTGTTCTTCGGAACGGTCACCGATCCTTATAACCCGCAGGAAGGTACTTTTCGGCGCACGCGCGCGCTTTTGGAACAGCTCAAAGGGAGCGGCGTCAAGATCAGCATCCAGACCAAGTCCGATCTGGTGCTGCGTGATCTTGATCTTTTGAAGACCTTTCCCGGTCTGCGCGTCGGCTTTTCGATCAACACGCTGGATGAGGGGTTCCGTGCAGACATGGACAGTGCGGTTTCTGTCGAGCGCCGTCTTGCCGCCATGAAAACGCTGCATGAAGCGGGTATACGCACCACCTGCTTTATCTCGCCGATTTTTCCCGGCATCACGGACGTCGCTGCGATCATTGAGCGGGTAAAGACACAGTGCCAGCTCATCTGGCTTGAAAACCTCAATCTGCGCGGAAGCTACAAGGGCGTGATCCTCGACTATATCCGCGAGAAGCATCCGGAACTGGTTCCCCTGTACCGGGAAATCTACACAACCGGCAGCCGCCGGTATTGGGAGACGCTCGATGCCGGACTGCGGGGATATGCGGAAAGCGCGGGGCTTCTCTATGTGCGTGACGACGACAGCATGCAGCAACCGTTTGACGCGCCGCCGGTGATCGTCAATTACTTTTACCACGAGGAAGTCAAGAAATCTGCGAAAAAAGACAGGTAAAAACTTTATCCTGCGCGTGGGCGTTTCGATGAGATAACAATATGAACATGCAAGAATACGGAAATCAAGCGTCAAAAACAGTCCTCATACAACCGGTTGACGATCACGACCTTGCGCTGATCGAAAGCGAGGTCGCCGCGATCCGCGAAACAACGGACGACTTCCGTTTGATTGCGGTGAAAGTCAACGACTGGAACAAAGATCTGTCCCCGTGGGACGCGCCGCCGGTGTTCGGTTCGGAACGCTTCGGTAACGGGGCAGACGGCTTTCTCAAAGAGATTCTTCCGCTTTGCACGGACAGAAGCAAAATATATTTCATCGGCGGATACTCGCTTGCGGGACTGTTCGCACTGTGGGCGGCATATCAGACGGATACGTTCGCGGGCGTCGCGGCGGCGTCTCCTTCGATTTGGTTTCCGCGCTTTACGGACTACATGCGGAAATATCCGATCCGCTTGAGACGCGTGTATCTGAGCCTGGGCGATCGGGAAGAACGAACGCGCAATCCCGTCCTGGCAACGGTCGGCACGAGGATCACCGAAGCGCGCGATCTGCTGCGCGCGCAGGGCGTTGACTGCGTGTTCGAATGGAATCCGGGCAATCATTTTCAAGATCCGGATAAGCGAACCGCCAAGGCCTTCGCCCGGCTTCTTTCTGACGGAACAATGTGATCGGGAAAACACAATACCGTCCCTTTGCAGAATCAGCGGAAAAAACTGCTTGACAATTTATATTTGATGAAATATAATTGATTCAAACAAGATGAGGAGCATGGCACAATGGATCATGATTATCACGAGACAATGAAGCTCAAAAACCAGCTTTGTTTCCCGCTGTACGCCGCCGCACGAAACGTAACGAATCTGTATACGCCGTATCTGAAGCCGTTGGGGCTGACCTATACGCAATATATCGTGTTCCTGGCGTTATGGGAAAAGGACGGGATTCCGGTCGGGGATCTCTGCGAAACGCTCATGCTGGATAACGGGACGATCTCCCCGCTGCTCAAAAAAATGCAGCAGGCGGGATATATCGAACGGACCAGAAGCGAGAAGGACGACCGCGTGGTCGTGATCACGCTGACGGAGGCGGGCAAGGCGCTTAAGACGCAGGCGAAGGATGTTCCCCAAAAGGTTGCAAGCTGTCTTGCGCTGTCGCCGGAGAAGGCGCAGACGCTTTACACGCTGCTATATGAACTCTTGGACAATCAAAAAAGAAAAGGAGAAGAACAATGAAAACGGTCTATGATTTCACGGTAAAGGACAGAACAGGAAACGACGTCAGTCTTTCCGAATACAGGGGCAAGGTGCTTTTGATCGTCAACACGGCGACCGGCTGCGGATTTACGCCGCACTACGATCCGCTCGAAGCGATGTATAAGGAACTGAAAGACAAGGGCTTTGAGATCCTCGATTTCCCCTGCAACCAGTTTGCGAACCAGGCGCCCGGCAGCGAGGATGAGATCCACGAATTCTGCACGCTGAAATTCGGCACGGACTTCCCGCAGTTTAAGAAGATCGACGTCAACGGCGAGACCGCCGATCCGCTGTTCGCCTATCTTGCGACGGAAAAGCCGTTCAATGGTTTCGGCAAGGGCATCAAAAACGCCATGCTCGAAAAGTTCGCCAAGATGAACAACAAGCAGTTCGGCGACAAGGCGTATATCAAGTGGAACTTTACAAAATTCTTGATCGACCGCGAAGGCAGAGTCGTTGCGCGCTTCGAGCCGACCGTCGATATGGCGGATGTCAAAAAGGCCGTCGAAGAAATTCTGTAGGAAAAAACCGAACCGGATCTGCACTTGATAGCATTTATTTCGGATGGTACGAAAAGGCAAATGACAGTATTCAGAGAAATGCAGAGAAAGAAGCAGAAGCTTTCGGAGGAGGAATGCATCCGCCTGCTCAAAACCGAACTGCGCGGCGTGCTGTGCGTTCTGGGCGACGACGACTATCCGTACGGCGTACCGATCAACCACTGCTATTGCGAAACGGACGGAAAGATCTATTTCCACGGCGGCAGGACGGGGCATAAGATCGACGCCATAAAGCGGCATCAAAAAGCATCCTTCTGCATCTATGATAAGGGCTTCCGTAAAGATGGGGAATGGGCGCTGAACATTCGGTCGGTCATCGTTTTCGGCAGAATCGAGTTTATTGAGGATCAAGATGTCATGATTCGGATGGCCGAAGCGCTCAGCCGGAAATTTACGGATGACGAAGCGTACATCAGAAGCGAGATCGAGCGTTCCGGACCGGGCACATTGATGTTTGCATTGATCCCGGAACATATCACAGGGAAGATTGTCAACGAAGCATAGATTGCTGAAACTGAATACAGGACAACACAATTCGGCAACAGGGGAAATCGGAGTACAGTATGAAAGAACAAAACAATGATATTGACGTCCTTGCGGCAAACAGAGAGAAAACGATCGTTAAAACCAGCATCATCGGTATCCTGACGAACGTGCTGCTCGTCGGATTCAAAGCGTTCGTCGGGCTGATGTCCAACTCCATCGCGATCATTCTGGATGCGGTCAACAATCTGTCCGATGCACTTTCGTCTGTCGTGACGATCATCGGCGCGAAGCTCGGCGCCAAACAGCCGGACAAAAAGCATCCGCTGGGCTACGGCAGGATCGAGTACTTAAGCTCCATGATCGTCGCGGCGCTGGTGCTGTACGCAGGCATCACGTCGCTCGTCGAATCGATCAAGAAGATCATCGATCCGGAAGCCGCGGACTACAGCACGGTCACGATTGTTATCATCTCGGTGGCGATCGTTGTCAAACTGATTCTCGGTCTGTACGTGAAAAAACAGGGTAAAAAGGTCAACTCCGGCGCGCTCGTTGCCTCCGGCTCGGACGCCATGTTTGATGCGATCCTGTCCGCTTCGGTGCTTGCTTCGGCGATCGTTTATCTGATCTGGGGCGTCTCACTGGAAGCATACGTCGGCGTCGTGATTGCGGGCTTCATCATCAAGGCGGGCGTCGAGATGATGATCGAAACGCTGAACGACATCATCGGCAAGCGCGAGGACGCGGAGACCACGAAGGAATTGAAGCGGGTTGTCTGCGAGGAGGAATCCGTGCTCGGCGCGTACGACGTCACGCTGTTCAATTACGGACCGAACAAAAACTACGGCTCGGTGCACGTAGAGCTTCCGGACACGCTGACGGTGGACGAGGTCGATCGCATCACACGGCGCATCCAGACCAACGTCTTTCACAAGACTGGCGTGATCCTGACCGGCATCGGCGTGTATTCTCACAACACATCGAACGATGCGGCGGCGCAGATGCGCAACAAGATTCAGGAAACCGTTTTGTCCCACGATTGGGCGCTGCAGATGCACGGCTTCTATGCGGACACGGAAAAGAAAACGGCTCGTTTCGACGTCGTCATGAGCTTCGACGTCGACCGGAAAGAAGCTCTTGAAACGATGTACAAAGAAATCTGCGGAATGTATCCGGACTACGAAATCGTGATCGTGCCGGATGTGGACGTTGCCGATTGACAGCAGCGAAGCGCTGAAAGACAGAAAAATCTCTCGCCGGAGGGCAGCGAGAAAGCGCAGGCGCGTGTGATCGGCGTCACGCTGCTGACGAGGCACAGTATCGCTGCCTGCATCTTTGCAGGTGCAATCCGGATCTGCGGCGTGTATGCGTTTATCAAGCGCGGTTTTCCGGGCTATATGGCGGGTACGATGATGTTTGTGTTCTTCGCAGCGAGCTGCGAGTGTTCTTCTTCCCGGACAATCTCGCCGTACTCGTGTTGCCTGAAGTCGTCGGCATGGTGACTTCCGGTATACTCGGTCGTATCGGAAAGCAAAATGGAACACGCACGAATCAACGGGGAAACCTATATGTGGCTGATCATCATCGGGCTGATGCTTGCGGCGTTTGCAGGCGGACTATTGTACATCTCCTTCCGGGCAGCGCACTTTGCGGCGGTGCAGCGGGTCGCGCATGGCAGGAAATGGCTTGCGCGCCTGCTGTGCTTCGGATTTTTCGTTCTTTTGACTGCGGTTTTATTGCTTGCATGGAACATGATGAACGCCGTCGCCTGCATGATCCATCTCGTCCTTTTCTGGCTGATCTGCGATTTTGCGGCATTTCTCGTCGAAAAGATCGGAAAGAAACGCCCGAAACGGTATCTTGCGGGTGCCGCAGCGATCGCCCTTTGTGTATTATGGCTTGCGGGAGGATGGATCGCCGAGCATCATGTATGGGTAACGAACTATTCCTTCACATCGAATAAACTGGATCGGGATCTGCGGATCGTACAAATGACAGATTCGCATATCGGCGCGACCTTCGATGCAGAGGGGTTTACCCGGCACATCGAGCGGATCAACAATCTGCACCCGGACGCGGTTGTGATCACCGGCGATTTCGTGGACGACGATACCTCGCGGCAGGATATGCTTTCCGCCTGCGACGCCTTGGGAAAGCTCACCGCACCGCAAGGCGTATTCTTTGTCTACGGCAATCACGACAAAGGATATTTCAGCGAATCGAACCGCGGCTGGAGCAGCGCGGAACTCAGAAACAGACTGGAGCAGAACGGCGTGATCGTATTGGAGGACGCATCGGTTTCGGTCGGGGACAGTCTTTGCATCGTTGGGAGGAAGGATCGATCCGAGGAGCAGAGAAGCGGCGGACGCATGACGGCGGAAGAACTGCTGTCGTCTGTTGATATGGATCGATACGTTATTCTTCTGGATCACCAGCCGTATGATTTCGATGCCGAAGCGGCGGCGGGCGCGGATCTTGTGCTGTGCGGGCATACGCACGGCGGTCAGTTCATCCCGATCAACCATATCGGCGAATGGATCGGCGAAAACGCCCTGCGTTATGGACACGAAAAGCGGCAAAACACCGATTTTATCGTATCGAGCGGCATCAGCAACTGGACGTTCCGATTCAAGACCGGATGTCATTCGGAGATCGTTGTGATCGATCTCAAGGCGAATTCGTTTGGAAGGAATTGAGAGGGGTAAATAAATGCGTTACAGGGAATTGGGCAACACGGGACTGCTCGTCAGCGAGATCGGCATGGGCTGCGAGGGGTTTTCCGAGAACAACTGTGCTATGACAAAGGAACTGTTCGATCTTGCGGAGCGGGAGGGGATCAATTACTTCGATCTGTATGCTTCCGATCCGAAACTGCGCAGCGCAGTAGGAAACGCGCTCGAGGGCAGACGGGAGAAGATCATGATCCAGTCCCATATCTGCTCTGTTTGGAAAAACGGACAGTATCTTCGGACGCGAAACCTTGCGGAGGTCAAAGAGGGCTTTTCAGAAATGCTCTCCCTTTTGAAGACAGATTACATCGACGTTGGAATGATCCACTATTGCGACGCGGAAAAGGACTGGCAGGAGATTCTCGACAACGGTATCCTGGATTACGCGAGGGAATTGAAAGCGAAAGGGCTGATCCGTCATATCGGTTTGAGTTCGCATAATCCGATCGTTGCGCGGAAGGCGGTCGAAAGCGGCAACATCGAGGTGCTGATGTTCAGCGTGAATCCGGTTTACGATCTGCAGCCGCCGACCGAAAACGTGGACGATCTGTGGGCGG
>CAMVGD010000101.1 GCA_947166925.1 uncultured Clostridia bacterium
ATATGGCGGTCGAGGACCTTCGCGCGCACGGAATCTCCCCCGTCTACCTCGTCACTGACCACACCGGCTTCTACGAGCGTTACGGCTGGGAATTTCTCTGTATGGTGCAGGGCGACGGCGAACCGCACCTGACCAGGATGTATATTCACAGATAATGCGGCAAAGCCGCAATTCACGGCGCAGCCGATTCATGTTCCAAAGGAACAATTCATGCGGCAAAGCCGCAATTCACGACGCAGTCAATTCATGACCGCAGGTCAATTCATGTTTCAAAGGAACAATTCATGCGGCAAAGCCGCAATTCACGGCGCAGCCGATTCATGACCGCAGATCAATTCATCCCACGTACAAAAACAGCGTCGCATTTGCGACGCTGTTGTACTTTTGGTTCTTATGCTTCCGCCTGCTCGGCGTACACGCTCACGGTCTTCTTGCCCGCGTGGCGAACCTCGAAACGGACGATGCCGTCGATCTTCGCAAACAGCGTGTCATCCTTGCCGATGCCGACGTTGGTGCCGGGATGGAAGTGCGTACCGCGCTGGCGAACGAGGATGTTGCCTGCGAGGACGAACTGACCGTCCGTACGCTTCGGTCCGAGACGCTTGGATTCGCTGTCTCTGCCGTTACGGGAGGAACCGACGCCCTTTTTATGTGCAAAAAGCTGCAGATTCATCTGAAACATGATCTAAACCTCCTTGTTCCGAAATTTGAGGGTCCTGGGATACGATTGCTGAATGCTCCGTAAGCCTGCGATCATCGTATTTATTACGATGCCCGCCCTTTGGATCGCATCTGCGTTCGCATCCTTGCTGAGGATGCAGACCGTTTCGCCTTCTTCGATCGAAACGCCTGCCGAGATGTGACATACCTCTGTGATCCCGAGGATCGCCGTCTGCACGATGGCGGATACCGCCGCGCACACAAGGTCTTCCCCGTACTCACCCATATTCGCGTGCCCCGAAACTCTGAATCCCACGGGATCGCCTTTTTCGCGGGTCACGGTCACGGTGATCATGGATCAGCCGATCGCGGTGATCTCAACCTTGGTGAAAGGCTGACGATGGCCGCGCTTCTTGCGGATGTTCTTCTTGGGCTTATACTTGAAGACGATAACCTTCTTGCCCTTGCCGTGCTCGAGAACCTTTGCGGTTGCCTTGACGCAGTCCACAACGGGCTTGCCGACCGTGACGTTTTCACCGTCCGCGACGAGCAGAACATCCATGGTGACTTCGGTACCGACCTCTGCGTCGAGCTTCTCAACGAGAACTTCGTCGCCGACCTGGACCTTATACTGTTTACCACCGGTCTGAATGATTGCGTACATTGCTTTGTGCTTCCTCCTTCTTCCCAGACTCGCTCAAATACGGAGATGTCTCAAAGGGACATACTTAAATACCGCTCCGAAGCGGCTCACCGCATGACTATAACACAGAAAAAAGCCGTTGTCAACGGCTTTTTTCAAGATTTTTCGGACTTTTTTATCGTATATCAGTCTGAGAACAGGTATGTGTTCTACCCCTCAGTCACTGCGTGACAGCTCCCCTGACAAGGGGAGCTCAAAAGCTGTACAAACCCGACCTCCCCTTATGAGGGGAGGGGGACCGCTTGCGGTGGAGGGGTAGTAAAATATCCGTTTCCGGAACCGACTGCGACCTTCTGCTTCTTCAGTGCAGCACCGTGCAGATGCGCTTTGCCTCCGCGACCTTCTTGTCCGGCAGCGGACGCACGGTGTACTTTTCGGGATGCATGTTCTCGTTTGCGCGGACGTAGAACGAGACGTTCTCGACTTCAGGGAACAGCGTGCCGTTCTTTTTGAACAGCCCCTCCATCGCCGTCTTGACGTCCGGATGCACCTCGATGTACATGCGGCGGATGTTGGAGCTCTTGAGGATCTGCAGCGTCTGCTTGCGCAGTTTGTTGAACACCGTATGCGGCGCAAGGACCTTTCCCTCGCCTTCGCAGCACGGGCAAGTGACCTTCAGCGTGTCGCCGATGCTTCTGCCGGTCTTTTTGCGGGTCAACTCAACGAGCCCCAGCCGTGTGAATCCGAACACGTGCGAACGCGTATGGTCTTCGTGCATGGCGTTTTTCAGCGTCTGCAGAACGAGCTGGCGGTTCGACTCCTTCTCCATGTCGATGAAGTCGATGATGACGATGCCGCCGATGTCGCGAAGCCGGAGCTGCAGCGCGATCTCCGTCGCCGCCTCGCAGTTGGTGGCGGTGATCGTCTTTTCGAGGTTGTCCTTTCCGACGAACTTGCCGGTGTTGACGTCGATGACGGTCAGCGCTTCCGCGCGGTCGATGATGAGGTATCCGCCGCTTTTCAGCCAGACCTTGCGTGCAAGCGCCTTGTCGATCTTGCTCTCCGCCTCGCAGCGCTCGAACAGCGCTTCGCTGTCCTTAAAGAGGATGCGCGCCTTGAGCTTCGGCGCCATGACGGACGCGATGCTGCAAAGCTCCTGATACGCGCTGCGATCGTTGACGAATACGCGGTCGACGTCGCGCATCAGAAGATCGCGCACCGTACGGAACAGCAGGCTCTGTTCCTCGTGTAAAAGCTTCGGCGCCTTCTGCGATTTCGCCTTCTTTTGAATATCGGCGTACAGAAGCTGCAGGCTGTCCAGTTCTTCCTTGAACGTCTCCTTGGTGCGTCCCTCCGACGCCGTACGGACGATCACGCCCATGCCTTCCGGCTTCAGCTCCTTGATGAGCTTTCTGAGCCTTGCGCGTTCTTCTTCCTTTTCGATGCGGCGGGACACGCCGATGTATTCGACGGTCGGCATCAGCACGAGCGATCTGCCCGCAAGCGTCAGATGCGTGGTCACACGCGCCCCCTTCGTGCCGACAGGATCCTTTGCAACCTGCACGACGACGTTCTGACCGGGCTTCAGAAGCTCGCTGATCTTGCGTGTTTCGGGGATCTTTTCAAGCTCGTCGTACGCGTCGCCGGGCGTAAATACGTCGCCTGCGTACAGAAACGCGTTCTTTTCGAGCCCGATGTCCACAAACGCCGCCTGCATGCCGGGCAGCACGTTCTGGACCTTGCCGAGATAGATGTTGCCGACGAGGCGTTCGCTGCCCTCCTGCTCCACATAGAGCTCGACGGGCGTTCCGTCCTCGACGACCGCCACGCGCGTATTGAACGCGTTGGCGTCGACTAAAATTTCTTTATTCATAAAAACCTTCCTTTATCGGAGGCGCGGAAGCTTGTCGCTCCCCTCAAAGCAGAGCGCGGTCCGGTGCGCCGTGAAGCGTCCGTTCACCGAGAGCCGTTCAAAGAGCGCGCGTGCGAACGTTTCCGCACGCAGCCCTCCGGCCGCGTTGAGCGTGCCCACGACCGCAACGACTGCGGTCCGGTCCGAAGCGGAGATCGCTTCCGCCTCCCGTATTTCCGGGCGAATGTTCGCGGGTCTGATCCCGCTTTTCGTCTTCTTTTCGACGATCACTTCCTCGCTGTCCATGATCGCCCTGACTGCGTTCAAAAGTTCCTGTGCCGAAACAGGCGGGTCCGTATACAGCGTGACGAGATAGCGCGCGGCGACGAGCATTTTAGAAAGCGTCGGAAAGCCGTCGTCCGCGACGAACGCGCGCACAAAGCGCATGCCCTTCGGCAGCGCTGCGTTGACCTGTTCGATAAAATCTTCGGGCGTGATCTCCTTGTCCAGCTCGACCTCCAGCCATTCGCCCTCGCTGGTGTAACCGGTCGCAAGCGCCGTAGCAAAGCTGAGCTTCGGATGCGGATTGAAGCCCCTCGAGAACGCAAGCGGCAGATTCGCGCGGCGGAACGCGCGCTGCAGCGTGCGCTGCACGTCGAGGTGCGAGGTGTAGCTTAGCTCTTTTGTTTTTTCAAACGCGGCAATAATCTTCACAGTGTTCTCCGAAGCATCCGTTGCAGCCCTGTCTGCAGTCCTTTGTGGTACGCGCCTCCTGTGCCTTGTTCCATTCGCGCAGCAGATACGCGGGTGTGACGAGCGCGTCGACGATTTCCCACGGCAAAGGCTCGTCGGCTGCGCGTTCCCGATGCGCATACTCGTCCATCGTCAGTCCGTTCTCCGAAAACGCCTCCGCCCAGGCGTCCGGCTTGAAATGCTCCGCCCACGAATCGAAGCGGCAGCCGCGCCGGTACGCGTCGATCAGCACGCCGTTTAAGCGCCTGTCGCCGCGGGAAAACACCGCTTCAAGCACGGACAGTACCGAAGGATGGCAATGCAGCTCCGCGCCGCGTACGCCCTTCAGCGCGGTCTTCAGAAGCTGCTGTTTGCGGACGATCTCCTCCTGTCTGTCCTGCGCGCACCACTGGAACGCGGTCCAGGGCTTCGGCACAAAGGTGGAGACGGAGACCGTGACGCGGAAGCCCGATCCGCGCTTGTCCTTCGGGAGCCGGTAGAACGCGTTCGACACCTTCCTCGCAAGCTCCGCGATGCCGAGGATATCCTCGTCCGTTTCGGTCGGCAGACCGATCATGAAATAGAGCTTCACACCGCACCAGCCCGCCGTGAACGCGTCGGTGACGGCACGGAGAAGGTCCTCCTCCGTCACATTCTTGTTGATGACGTCGCGCATGCGCTGCGTGCCCGCCTCCGGCGCGAACGTCAGTCCGCCTTTACGGACCGTCTGCATCTTTTCGAGATCGTCCTTGAGGATCGAGTCGATGCGCAGCGACGGCAGCGATACGGAGACCTTCTGCTCCGCCATGTCGTCGATGATCCGCGGCAGCAGTTCATGCAGCTCGGAATAATCGCCGGTGGAAAGCGAAAGCAGCGAGACCTCGTCATAGCCGGTGCAGCGGACGAGATCGCGCGTCTGATCGAGCAGCGTTTCCTTTCTGCGCTCGCGGACCGGGCGGTAGATATAGCCCGCCTGACAGAACCGGCAGCCGCGCGTACAGCCGCGCATGACCTCGACGGCGACGCGGTCGTGGACGATCTGCATATGCGGAACGAGCTGACGGCCGATGTACCTTGCGTGATCGAGGTCGCGCACGACGCGGCGAACGGGATGCTCCGGCGCTTGCTCGCACAGCCGTTCCATGCGGACGTATCTGCCGTTTTCAAAGACCGGGCGATACAGCGACGGCACATAGACGCCGTCGATGGCGGAAAGCCGCAGCAGCAGCTCCCGTCTGGAAACGCCGTCCCGTTTTGCCTGCCTCACGCAGGCGACGAGCTCGGGCTCCAGCTCCTCCCCGTCGCCGATGAGGATCGCGTCCATGATCTCCGCGATCGGTTCGGGGTTGACGGTACAGGGACCGCCCGCCACGATCAGCGGACAGGATTCGTCGCGATCGGCGGACCGGAACGGAATGCCGGACAGATCGAGCATCGTCAGCACGTTCGTGCAGCACATCTCATAAAGAAGCGAAAATCCGACGACGTCGAAATCTTTGAGCGGCGATTTCGTTTCGAGCGTGAACAGCGGCTCATTCAGTTCCCGCAGCGCCTGCTCCATGTCCGTCCACGGCGCGTAGCAGCGTTCGCAGTAAACGCCGTCCATGTCGTTGAGTACGCGGTACAGGATGCGGCTGCCGAGATGCGACATGCCGATCTCATAGACGTCCGGGAAACACAGCGCAAAGCGGAAGTCATAGACTTCCTTGCGTTCCATATTCCATTCGCTGCCGATGTAGCGCGCGGGCTTTTCAACGCGCGAGAGCAGCATGTCCAACGTTCGGTCGTTCAAATCTTCGTTCCTCTGTACGATTGCATACTTTAACTTATAAAGTATACCACATCATTTTCCGTCGGTCAATCTCGAAATCACGGATTTCAGCGGCGTCTGCGTGCCGTATCTTGCCGCGGCGTCCAGAATCCGTCCCTCGTCGAGCTCGCAGAAGCCGTTTTCTCCAAGCACGCGCAGGATCGTATAGCGCGTGCCCGAAAGCGCGGAAAGCGCCTGTCCGACGCTTGCGTGATCCGGCAGCACAACAAGCTGTGCCTTCTCCGCCGTTCCAGTTCGCAGGGCGCTCCTTCGCTCCATAACGCGCGAAACGATCCCGGCGTCCGGCATGCGCCACTCTCTAAACGCGGATACGACGAGAAACGGCGGGATCGCAAACAGCGTCCATGCCGGGATCCCTTTTATCGTCAGATACACGCCTGCGCCGGTCATACCGAGCGCGATCAGCGCCGTGAAAGACAGCAGCAGTGTCCGCGCCGTGCGCTCCCTGACGCAGCGCCGCAGCAGATCGCGGAAGATCCGTCCGCCGTCGAGCGGGAACGCCGGAAGCAGATTGACCGCCGCGATCGACAGATTGATCCCGATCAGCCGTTCCATGCGTTCCCCCTGCGGCAGAAACAGCGCGGAAAGCCGCAGCAGCGCCGCAAACGTCAGTGACGCAAGCGGTCCCGCCGCGGCGACGGTCCACTCCCCCTTTTCCGGCATGCCGAAAAGCTGCATGACGGCGCCGAACGGATAAACGGTGATCCGCCCGACGGACAGGCCCAGATTCTTCGCGGCGATCGCGTGCGCGGTCTCGTGTACTGCAAGCGACAGAACGACAAGCAGAAGCGTCTGCGTTTCCCCTGCGACGATGCAGACCGCCGCGAAAGCGACCGCGCCGAACGTGACGCGCAGCTCGCACCTTTTCAGCGCAAAGCTCATCCGTGGTTCAGCGATAGGTCGACGTAAGCCGTCGGATCCTGCGGCGCGCCGTTTTGCAGCACCTTGAGATAGAGACTGCGCCCGACGGATACGGTTCCGATCGTATCGCCCGTATGGACCTCGGCGCCCTCCTGCACCCTGATCTCCTCAAAGCCGTAATAGAACGCTTCACAGTCATTTTCGTTCTGCACGCGCACATAGCTTCCGAGCGTATCGTCCGTTCCGACCGCGAGCACCTTGCCGTCCATGCACGACAGCACGTCGGACGCGCCAGCCGTAAACCGCAAAAGCTGTCCGTCGCGCAGGAGCTCGATGTCGTTTGCGCGTACGGGCGCCGCCCATTTCGTACCGGTCGCATCGACGTATTTCAGCCTGCCGGGCTGTTCCTCCCGCAGTTCGCCGCTGTTTTCCGTATGCGTCGAGACCGTCGCGACGTCCGTTTTCGGCGCGCCTACGCCGAACGCGCGCACAATGAATGCAAGCGCAAGCACGCCCGCGCAGAGTCCGACCTTGACGGCGATCCCGCTGACGTTGATCTTCGGAAGCGGCTTCTCCGCCTTGACCTCGAACGACGATTCCTTTGTGAATCCGTCCCGGCTCTTATCGTACTGGATCTTCATTTCGTCAAGCTTCATTCCGATTCCCCCCTTGCTGTCAAACTTTACGCGGCGGGAACGGAAAACATGACAAAAAGCCGAACGGTCGGCGCAAAAGAAAGCCCGTGCAAAAACGGCGCCGCCGTTCGGTGCGCAAGCAGGGGAAGCAAACTTCA
>CAMVGD010000102.1 GCA_947166925.1 uncultured Clostridia bacterium
AGTCAGCGGGGCAGGGAGCTTCCTTTTGGATCCGCTTCGGGCAGACGTGGAACGGAAATGCTTTTTTGAGACGTGTCCGGAGATCGTCGTTGCATCGGCGGGGAACGACGCTGGGATCATCGGAGCCGGTCTGATCGTATCCTAATATAGAAAGCATAACAGGCGACCGCAGATGCGATCGCCTGTTTTCATTGTACGGTTCTATATGGTGTATCCGCCGTCGCAGCAAAGGATCTGTCCCGTCACAAACCGTGCGCCGGACAGATAACAGACCGCATCGGCGACGTCTTCCGGCGTACCGAGCTTATTCAACGGCGTTTCAAGACGGAAAGAATCAAGCTCGTCTGCGGACAGATGCGCATTCATCGCCGTGGGGATCAGCCCGGGCGCAACCGCGTTTACGGTCACGTCGGACGGAGCAAGCTCCTTTGCCAACGCTTTTGTGAAACCGATAACGGCAGCCTTGGAGGCGGAATACAGCACCTCACAGGATGCGCCGGTCACGCCCCACATGGAGGATATGTTGACAACAGACCCGTGATTATGCCGAAGGTCATCCGCCAGCAAACGCGTCAGACGAAGCAGGCTTTTGACGTTCGTATCAAAGACAAGATCGTATTCCTCATCCGTCGTATCGGTAAACAGCTTTTGCGGCAAAGCAACGCCGGCACAGTTGACGAGAACGGATACGGTTCCGAGTCTCCGGTGGATTTCCGCAATCATTTCTCGAACGGCAGACGCGTCATTCAGATCGCAGGAGACGGACAGATATTCCGCCTGCTGCGGAAAAGACGCGCAGAGACGCTCAACGCTTTCCCGGTTTGTCCGATACTGCAGAACTGCGGCGCAGCCCGAATCGACAAAACGCTTCGCGATCGCGGAACCTATCCCGCCGGATGCGCCGGTGATCAAAACGATACGTTTCATTTTCCCTCCGTCAGATGCAATGTCGACATCATGGAATCAAATGCGGATATATATGGATCGCCTTCGCGATTCAGCAGCGTAAAGATATAGGTGCGGTCCGCCTGGATGGCATAGACGATGAGATCGTGTATACCCTGATCGATCTGAACTTTGCAGGCGATCCTGTGCGCAGCGTTTCCGTCGACGCTGCATTTGTCAAACGATACGACGGACAGCGTTTCATAGCCGCAGAGCGTACGCAGAGATTCCTCATATTCTTCCTCAGTAAAGCTGTCAAAATACCAATTCAGCTCTGTGACGGAAAAGGTAACAGAACTGGAAAGAAGCGGATCGCCGTATGGAGCGAAGCAGACCACGCCGGATTGACCGACCGGTTCAAACGGCTCCGGAAGCGATACGGTAAATGCAGGATGCCGGTACAGACTGTCGGAAGCGCCCGCACAGCCGACGAGCAGCAGCACGCAAATCAGAACGGGAAGGATTCGTTTCATTCGTTCTCCTTATATACGCCGAGGATTTCGCCGATGAACATGGTGTGCGTATCGCCTTCCGCGTAATAACGGGAAACGAGCGCAGGATCCTCCAGAAGATGTTCGTCAAGATCCGTGCGGAACAGAATCCTGCATTCAATATGAAGGCTGCAGCCGGCAAAGCCGTCCTGTGCGCCGTATCGTGCGGGAGACAGCTCTGCGTGCAAAGCCTGCATTTTATGGACGGTCCTGCCGGAATGGGTGCCGCAGAAGGCAAGCTCCTCTTTCATGGCGCCCGCTTCCGGTACGCTGATCGTGAAGGTCGAAGCATTCTTCAGAAGCGTATATGTATAGCGGCTGTGGCGCACATAAACCGAAAACGTCTGTTTGTTCCAGATGATGCCGAACTGACCCCAGCCGATCGTCATCGGATTTCCGTCGACCATCAGAAATGCGCCGCGCCGAAGCTGGTCGTTTGTTTCCTTCATCCAATCCATATCTATGACCTCCGTCTATGATGGTCCATTATAACGGATGCGGATCAAAAAATCCAGTACAAAAAAAGAAGCCGTCCGGCTTCTTTTGTGTCCGATCATGCATCGTCGTGCATAAAGGTGGTTTTTCGTACGTTGTGTTGAAACAGCATGACGATCCCCCAGATCCCGCCGAGCCCGACGAGAATATACAGGATGATCGAAATGACAGAACCGGCGCCGAAAATCCATGTAACCAGATTGAAATTAAACAGACCGACAAGCAGCCAATTCAGCGCGCCGACGATCATCAGAATCAAGGCAACGATATTCATGAAATCACTCCTTTCACATCGATAGTATGGATGCGATCAGAACGTTTCATGCTCCTTTTTTTCTGGAAATATTTCGATTTCAAACCGATCGAACGCGATCGGCTCCATAAAGTCGCTTTGCTTGAAGATCGTGTGAGAAAACTGATCGAGCTCACGAACATGCTTTTCGAGAACGACAGGACGGGAGAGATCGAACGCCTGACAAAGCTCGTGCAGGACAGGCATCCATCCCTCTAAATCAGAGGGTCGTGCGAGAGCGAACTCCCGCACGACTTCCGATTTGATCCTTTGATGTTGTACTGTTTTTGCCCAGATACGCATTTTGTTGATTACGGCTTCTTCGCGAACCAACCGTAGAACTCGGCGCAGCCGGTATCGGCATATGTGCCGATGAAGTTGCCGTATACATTGTACTTCGCGTTGACATTCTCGCCGGGCGTCCATTTCTCACTCAGATTATGAACATATACCGTCTCGTTTGTCTTGTTCATAGTCATCTTGACGATGGTGTCGCCCTCGATCGTGATGACCTCGACAACGGTTGCGGTGATACGGAACCCGTATTCGTTGGAAGCGTACTGCGACTGATTCGCAAGCAGCTCGTCGAGTTTGATCTTGGAAGGAATCTCAAGATAGGTGTGCTTGCTGACATAATGCTTGACAAACGCTTCTTTATCCGCAAAGCCTCTGGTCACGGTGAACTTCGTGGAACCGCTCTCGGCACCTTCCTTCTCCGCGTTGAGCGTGATGACCGACATGCCGTAGAAGGAACCGTCCATCGTGATCTGGAAGGAGAAGTTGCCGTCCGGATCGACGTTTACGCTGCCGCAGAGAACGTTTGTCGAATTGTCGCTGGTAGCTGTCAGCGTCGCGCCGGGAAGCGTCGTACCGGTTACGGTCAGCTTTCCGTTCTTATCGGCATGCAGCGAAGTGGACTTGACTTCGAGCGTCATCGGTTCGGGAATGAATTTGTACGCGTGCAGCTTGACTTCCTTCGTATCGGTGATGTAATCCTTCAGCGTTGCGGTGATGGTCAGCGTTTCGACGGTATCTTCGGAAACGCCTTCCGGGAAATGATATTCATACATGAACTTGCCGCCGATATAGACGGGGATCACTACGCCGTTTACAGCGATCTCAGCTGCGGGATTATCGATAGTGCCTTCCAGGTTGACGATATTATTTTCGGGCGCCATAAAGGGCTCGTCGCCTTCGGGAACGGGCGAGGTCACGGTGATGTTCAGTTTCGAGAAATCGCGCGAGAACGTCGGGCAATTTACTTTATAGGAAGAACCGTCTGCCATCGTGACCGTGATGTCCGGCTGGAACACGATCGTGGATTCGGACTCAGTCAGAGGACGACCGTAGTAGAACACCTCGACGGGGATCTTGACTTTACGCGTCAAGTCCTTTGCTTCGCTGTTCACGAATTGATAGTCATCCTGATTCGGAAAATCGATGACCAACGTGGAATTGCCGGGAACGACAACGGTGATCGCAACAATGTCCTGATTTTTTTCGTCGATCATCTCCTGCAGCTGCGCCGTTCTGGAATCGAGAGCGGGCGCTTCGGTCGCTTCGGCGTTGCCCGGGGTCAGAGACTGATTTTCGGTCTGCGTGTCAGTCTGTTGCGCGTCGCCGTTTCTGCTTTCGGGAGAATTGCCGCAATTCAGCTGATTCTTCAGAAGCATATATCCGCCGAGAACCAGAATGCCCACGATCACAACGATGATTGCGATCAGCAGAACGGTGAACATCGTGTTCTTTTTCTTTTTCTGCTGCTTACGCTTCGGCGGGGTCGGCTCGTACTCGAAAGAATCATCTTCATCCTCGAGCGCTTCTTCATCGTTGTAGATGCCGTCTGCGTCTTCTTCGGATTCATCGGGTTCTTCCGGTTCGTCATCATCTTCTTCATCTTCGACGTCCACAGGCTCCTGCACGCGGCGTGTGCGCGTCGGGGACCAGATGGGGACCGGCGTTTCTTCTTCCGGTTCGGACGTCTTCTCCGGCTCGGAAGGACGCTCGTCTTCGGGCTCGTCAACTGCCGATTCGGCCTTGACAGCCTCGACCGCTGTTTCAACGGTCTTAACGGGTTCTTCGACAACCGGTTCTTCCGGCTCGGATTGCTCGGGGGCAATCCAGGAAGGACGGCTGAAACGCTTGGTCGGCTGCTGTTCTTCTTCGGGCGCCTTGGGAGCGGCGTCGGGCTTCAGACTTGCAGCGCAGACCTTGCAGAATGTCGCATGATCCGGATTGTATGCTCCGCACTCCTTGCAAATCATATATATACCTCCTATTGTTTTCTCGGATATTCTGCATACTATTATAACATAAAATTTCACATAGAAGTGACGAATATGTAAACATTTTTTGATTTACGTGTTTTTTTTATGCTCATGTGGTATAAATGGTTACGAAAAAACCGTTTCACGAATATAATAGCAAGAAAGAAAGTGAAACGGAAAGAATGAAAAATGATCTATTTTGACAACAGCGCAACAACACAAACGATCCCGGAAGCGGCAGAACGCGCGTGCCTTTCGATGACGCAGGGCTATTATAACCCCGCAGCGGCGTACGGCGCCGCATTTGCGGTCGAAAAGTCCGTTACGGAAGCAAGAAGCTTTGCAGCTTCGCTGCTCGGGGCAAACGCCTCTGAAATCATCTATACGTCCGGGGGAACGGAATCGAACAATGCCGCGATATTCGGCACGCTGCGCAGCATGCACGGAAACAAGAAGATCGTGACGACCGCGATCGAACACCCTTCCGTATTCGAAACCGTAAACGCAGCGGCAAAGATGTTTGATGCGGAAGTCCTGTATGCGCCGCTTTGTCCGGACGGAACGGTCGACATCGACCGGCTTTCGGAGGTTCTGACGCCGGAGACGTCTCTGGTCAGCATCATGCATGTGAACAATGAGCTGGGCAGCGTCAACGATCTGGACCGGATCGCCGCCAAGGTACGCGCACTGTCGCCGAATGCCGTTCTGCATTCCGACGGCGTGCAGGCGTTCATGAAGGTCCGGACAAAAAAGATACCGGTTGATCTCTATTCCGTATCCGCGCATAAACTGCATGCGCCGAAAGGAATCGGATTTCTGTATGTCCGGAATGGCGTCCGCTTTGCCGGCGGACAGATCGGCGGCGGACAGGAGAGAAACCTGCGCAGCGGGACGACCAACGTACCGGGGATCCTCGGATTCGATACGGCGCTTCATGCATATTCCGAAAAGGAAGCTTCCTGGCATGTACAGATGCAGCGTGTTAAAACTCGATTGTACCGCAACCTATCGGCGCTTCCCGATGTATTATTAAATGGACCGTCACTTGAAGACGGCGCGCCGCATATCCTCAATCTGTCCTTCCTCGGCGTGCGCGGAGAGGTTTTGATGCATGCGCTGGAACGCTACGGCGTACTTGTTTCGACGGGCTCGGCGTGCTCGGCCAAAAAACTGGGAAAGAATCGCATCCTGAACGCGGTCGGTATTACCGGCGCAAGACAGGAAGGCGCGATCCGTTTCAGCTTCAGCCCGTTCAATACGGAAGAAGAAGCGGACAGCGCTGCGGGTGTAATCGAAACGCAGCTTCGTATCCTGCGAAAATATAAAAGGAGATAACAATGGACAGAGTCATTCTGATTCGGTATGCCGAAATACATTTGAAAGGTCTGAACCGCCCGTTTTTTGAACGGCTGCTGGCGGATCGGATCAAACAGGCGCTGAATCCCGTTCATGCGGCCGTCGAACGCGAACAGGGACGTATCTTTGTGTACGGCATTCCGGAGGAACGTATTCCGGAGTGCGTGGACAGGCTTTGCCGCGTGTTCGGGATCCATTCCGTAAGCGTTGCACGCTGTGTGGAGAAGGACTGGGACGCGATCCGGGAGGCTGCTCTGACCGAAACGCGCTCGTTTGCTCAAACTGCGGAGAATCCCACATTCAAGTGCTTCGCAAGACGCTCGGATAAACGCTTTCCGATGACGTCGGAGGAGATCTGCCGTGAGCTCGGACATGAACTGCTGGAGGCGTATCCGAATCTGAAAGTCGATGTACACCATCCTGCGCTTCCGGTCACGGTCGAGATCCGTCAAAACAGCGCGTTCGTCTATACCGGCGAGGTGCTTGGCGCCGGAGGCATGCCGGTCGGGTCGAACGGCAAGGCAACGCTGCTGATTTCCGGGGGCATCGACAGCCCCGTTGCAGGATATATGATCGCTAAAAGAGGCGTCATGCTTGACGCGGTGCATTTTTACAGCTATCCTTATACAAGCGAGCGCGCAAGGGATAAGGTCGTTGAACTCACGAAGCTCGTTTCCCGTTACGCAGGCAGGATCAATCTGTATCTCGTTCCGTTTACGGATATTCAGATGACGATCTACGACAAATGCCCGTCCACGGAAACGACCGTCCTGATGCGCCGTCTGATGATGAAGATCGCCGAGCGGATCGCAAAAGAAACAGGCTCGCAGGCGCTGATTACCGGAGAATCGATCGGGCAGGTCGCAAGCCAGACGATCGAATCGCTTTGCGTAACGGACGACGCCGTGAGCATGCCGGTGTTCCGGCCGCTGATCGGCTTCGACAAAGAGGAGATCATTGATAAGGCGCAGAAGATCGGTACGTTTGAAACGTCGATCCTCCCGTATGAGGACTGCTGCACGGTGTTCGTTCCGAAGCACCCGGTTACCAAGCCGAAGGTGGACAAGCTCAGAGAGAGCGAAGCGCTCGTGGATTTCGAACCGATGATTCAAAAAGCAATATCCGAAGCGGAATGCATGCATATCGGATAAGATCAACACACCATAGAAGAAGGGAGAAACAAACATGAAATGGATTCTTCGCATCATAGGGATTATTGTCGTGCTCGTCGTTCTGGCGGCTGCACTTCTGTACTTCCTGAATGAAAAAGGCATTCTGAAGGGACCGATCTCGGACTGGGTCAACAATGTCAAATATGACATCCTCAGCATTTTCGGACACACCAAGGATATGGTGCATGATATGGGAAATGCGGATAACCCGGTCACGGATTCGATCAACATTCCGTAAGGACGCATTTTCTACTTGACAAACAGGGAACCGGATGCTAATA
>CAMVGD010000103.1 GCA_947166925.1 uncultured Clostridia bacterium
CGCCGCTTTCGACTGAGGAGATGGACGCGGTCTACGCGCTGCCGTTTACGCGGCGTCCGCACCCGTCGTATCGGGAGCCGATCCCCGCGATCGACGAGGTGAAGTTTTCGATCACGTCCTGCCGCGGCTGCTTCGGCGGCTGCAATTTCTGCGCGCTGACGTTCCATCAGGGACGCGTGATCTCGGCGAGAAGCCACGAGTCGATCCTTTCGGAAGCGCGGGAGATGACGAAGGATCCCGATTTCAAGGGCTTCATTCACGACGTCGGCGGTCCGACCGCAAACTTCCGAAAACCCGCCTGCAAAAAGCAGCTCAAAAGCGGCGTATGCAAAAACCGCTCCTGCATCGGCTATGAGCGCTGCCAGAATCTCGAGGTCAGCCACGAGGACTACGTCGCGCTGCTTCGCAAGCTTCGCGCCGTGCCGGGCGTCAGGAAGGTGTTCATCCGCAGCGGCGTGCGCTTCGACTATCTGCTCTACGATAAGAGCGACGCGTTCCTCAAAGAGCTTTGCGAGCACCACGTTTCCGGACAGCTCAAGGTCGCGCCGGAGCACATCGCGGACCGCACGCTCTACTACATGAACAAAACGCCGCACGCGCTGTATGAGGAGTTCATCAAGCGCTACGAGCGCATGAACGCGAGGCTCGGCAAAAAGCAGTTCGTCGTGCCGTACCTGATGAGCTCGCACCCGGGCTGCACGCTCCATGACGCGATCGAGCTTGCGCTGTATCTCAAGAAGACCGGACACCGGCCGGAGCAGGTGCAGGACTTCTATCCGACGCCGGGAACGGTGTCGACCTGCATGTATCATACCGGACTGGATCCGCGCACGATGCAGCCGGTGTACGTGCCGAAGACCGCGCAGGAGAAGGCGATGCAGCGCGCACTGATGCAGTTTTTCCTGCCCGCAAACTTCCATACGGTGCGAAAAGCATTGAAGGCGGCGGACCGCGAAGACCTGATCGGCACGGGCAAAAATGCGCTGGTGCCGCCGGAGCGGACGCCCGAACCGTCCGGACGCGGGAAAAATCTGCGGAACAGAAACGAAATCCCGCCAAAAAAGGGAAAACAAGCAAAGAAATCTGTTGACAAACAGCGCCGGAATGGTTAAAATAGCTGTTGGTTCATTTTGAGGTTGCATATGGTTGTATCGGTGAATGAAGCGTTGCGAAGGGTCGGAGAATCGTTCCCGTTCGCATGGGAAGGCGAGTTGAAGCCGCAGACGTTCGCGGGCGATCCCGTGACGTTTGTCGGCACCGCGAAGCTTTCCGGAACCTATGTCTACGACGGAAAGACCTTCCGCGTGGACGCGGAGGCAGAGGCTTCTTACGAAACGACCTGCGCGCGCTGCGGAAAAGCGATGGTCCAGAAGCTCAGCTTTTCGTTTACGGAGCATTTCGTGCGTTCGGTCTACAAGACGCCGGACGACGAGCTCTATCCGTACGAGGGCGAAAAGCTCGACCTACAGGAAGCGTTTTTCGACAATCTCTTTTTGGAGATGCCGATGACGACGGTCTGCAGCGAAACGTGCAAGGGGCTTTGCCCGATCTGCGGCGTCGATCTGAACCGCGGACAGTGCGACTGTCAGAAATCCAAAATCGACGCGCGTTTCTCCGCGCTCGAATCATTA
The DNA here is from genome assembly GCA_947166925.1 of uncultured Clostridia bacterium. GTDB lineage: Bacteria > Bacillota > Clostridia > Christensenellales > CAG-138 > UBA3792. Next base: position 1,632 of record CAMVGD010000103.1, read on the forward strand.
TTGAACGAACATAAGGAGGTGTAATCATGGCAGTACCCAAGAGAAAAACATCGAAGGCGAGAAGAGATTCGCGCAGAGCGAACAATTCCAAGGCGATCGCGCCCAACCTCGTCGAGTGCCCGAAGTGCCACGAGCTGAAAGCGCAGCACACGGTCTGCAAGAACTGCGGCTATTATGATGGCAGAGAAGTCATCAACATGGAAGACGAGAAGTAATTGACCATGATTGCCCGTTCGGAATGACCGGATCGGAGCTTCCCGAGCGGGAGCACCAGAAAGTTTGAGGGAGTCAGATATTCTGACTCCCTCGTGATATATTCCGCTGCGCAGAATGTGAAATACGCCTGCGGCGTGTGATATATTTGCTTCGCAAACGTGATATGCTGCAGGGCAGCGTGAAGGACTAGCCCTCAGTCGCCTTTCTGCGTCAGCGATCCTGACAAGGGGAGCTCGATGGTTTCCCTTCGACCCGCCCTTGTCAGGGAGGGTGGATGCCGTAGGCAGACGGGAGGGTAGTCGGTATGTTTATACTGTGAAAGGAGCATCGTATGGAGCATCAGAACGGACCCGACATGTGCGTCCCGTGCGGCGACGGGATCGTAAACATCCGCGTCGGCGCGATCATCGTAAAGGACGGCAAGGCGCTGATGGTCAAAAGCAAATTCGGCGACTACTGCTATTCGGTCGGCGGACGCATCAGGTTCGGCGAAACGGCCCAAGCTGCCGTCGTGCGCGAGGTCTTCGAGGAGACGGGCGTACGGATGACGGTCGACCGGCTCGGTTACGTCAGCGAGGTCTATTTCTATAACGACAGCCCGAAGCTGTTCGGCAAGCCCGTCTATGAGCTTGCGTTCTATTTCTACATGAACGTGCCTGCGGACTTTGCGCTCACGAGCGATCATCTCGGCGACGGGGAAGAAAAGTTCGCCTGGATCGCGCCGGACGACCCGCGCACGCTCTATCCGGGCTTCATGCGCGAGGCGCTGACCGATCCGAAGCCGTACGTTATTCACGACGTGCGCGACGACCGTTAAAACAGAAAAGACGCCGGACGAACCGGCGTCGTAAATACGATATTATTTCATCAATGCCTCGAAAGTCTTTGAGATCTCGAGGTATTCTTTTTCCGTTTTTTTCAGATATTCCCGTCCGGCAGGGGTGATCGAATAGTAGCTTCTCGCGCGGCCCTCGGCGACCTCGGTCGCGGAGATCTCGATATAGCCCTGCTCCTCGAGTCGGTACAGGACGGGGTAGAGGATGGAGATCATGTACTTGCCGTCGCTGCGGGCTTTGAGCTCGGCGGAGATCTCATAGCCGTACATCGGCTTTTCGGACAGAAACCGCAGCACGACAAGCGGGCTTGTCGCTCGCTTGAAATACGATATGAACGAATGACCGGTATCGGGCAAGTGCTTCTTTCGCCTCCGAACCACAGTATACTCCGAAATCCGCCCCGTTGGCAACAATTTCTTTCTGAATGCACCTATCATACCATATTATTTGTAAATAATCAATATATAGCATTGACAACTATTATACACATTGTTATAATAAACGCAAAGATGATCCAAAGGAGCGTGAATGGTATGGATGTTTGCAAGAGACTGTTTCGAAGACCGGCGTCGACGGCATTGTGGATCGTGCTTCTTATGCTCGCGTCGCTGATCTTGGGCGTCGCGGCGTCACTCTATGCTTCGGCAAAGGGCGTGCCGGATGCTTTGGAAAAGCGGCAGACCACCATCGCCCTGCAGAATGTCAAACTGGAAGAACAGGAAGACGGCTCGTTCAGTATCAATTCGCAAGACGCACTTCTATTTGAGGAAGACATCGATTACCTCCGTTCGCTGCCGCAGGTAAAGGATGTGGATTTCCGGTACATTTCCGGCGCTTACATTGAAAATCTGCATGCAAGGATCGGGTTGACCGACTTTTTCGGCAATTATCAGGACATGTGGAAGATCAATGACAGTTATAAAAATGTTCTTCTGATCGGAACGGTCGAAAGCGTCTGGGAAGCGCCGTTTAACAGCGTTGTAAACTACGATCTTTCCGCATTCGGACACGAAAAAAACGTCGGAGAAAAATACTGTTGCGCACTCGTCAACGTCGAGGACGTGATTTCCATGCATCCGGACTATCCGCTGTTTCCGGAGGATCCCGATGCGGAAAACCGGCTCTATACCGGAAAGGTGCGGGTGCGCTTCAACGTGTTTGACGAGGAGGAAGGGCCGTTTTTTCAGGTCGGTTCACGCTATGCGATCTATGGGGAATACAACCCGACTTCCTCCAGCCGCGACCGGGACCCGATGCCCGACGAGGGCGTGCCTTTCGCGCCGCATATTTTTTATAACTATCCGGCAGGCGGTTTTTTCAGCTGTTATGCGGAGGGAGACACGCTGGCTGCCTATCGGTCCGAGTACGACGATTCGGCTTCCTTCTCATTCGGACCCGGCATGTCGGAAGAACCGCCGGTCACAAAGCTGCTCACGCGCGAAAACCGCATGCCTGTCGTGACGAAATGGAATGGCACGGCACAGGAACTTCTGTCCGATCCGTACTGGGGAGAACTTGCGAAAAGGAACGAGATGTATCTGCACAGCTTTCCGGTGCTCGGAACAAACTGCATCGAAAGCATGTACGGCTTTGTAACCGACAAAACGAAGATCGTCGAGGGCAGAACCTTCACAGAACAGGAGTACCAAAGCGGCGCAAAGGTGCTGATCCTGAATGAAACCGCTGCGCATTCTGCAGGGCTTTCCGTCGGCGACACGATAAACGTCTGTCAGTTCCGGATCGCGGTGGGCGATGAACAGGGAAACATTTCCGTTTCGTCGGACGCCCTTTCCCCGGAGCGTGTCGGACAAAATAATCCCGGGCTCGGCAAATCCCCCTTCTTCAACGAAATGCCGCGCGACGGCGAACCGTTTACGATCGTCGGACTCTACCGGCAGGAAAACGAATGGGAGGACAGTCTCTGTTCCTTCACGCCGAACACGATCTTCATGCCGCGCGGCGCGCAGATCGAAGACGCGCTCGGCGGTCCTTCGAAGGTCACGGGCACCAGACAAGTAACGCACATGATGTATCACATCGGCGCAAACGGCGCGTTAGAGGAATCCGGAGAGGAGACGTTCGAGGAAGAAATCATCGACCCGGGTCTGGCAAACGGGTTATTTATGTCGATCATTCTGAAAAACGGCAGCATCGATTCTTTTTTGGAGCGGATCGCGCAGGAAAGCACGGATGACTCTTATGTGCTCGAGCCCGGAAAGGTCGTTCGATCTGCTGCCGCCGGACTTTCCGGACATACCTTTCTCTGTTTCGATCAGGGATACGACGACGTGAAAGATTCGATCGGAGCGATCATGGATTCCGCCGAAAAGCTTGCGCTGATCGCGCTTTGCGGCGCGGTACTGATCTTTGCCGCATACATGCTGCTCTATCAGGGATTCGAGCGAAAGACCGTCGGCATCATGCGTTCGCTCGGCGCAAAGAAGCCGGTTGTGCGGCGGTATCTGTTTTTCAGCGGTTTTTTGCTCGCTCTCATCGGGATCGTGCTCGGCACGGCGCTGTCCGGCGCAGCGTCGGGGCTTGTTTCCGAAAAGCTTGCGGAACTGACCGTGGATCAGGCGAATCTTTCCGGATATGATGCTCTCTTTACGGAAATGCTTGCACAGGGCAGTATCCGTATCTCCGCTCTTGCGCTGCTTGCCCTTTCAGAGATCGGCGCGGCTGCCGCTGCGCTCTATCTGCAGGCTCTGCTGATAACCAACCGAAAAATCAAAAAGCTGATGGGGAAATGATATGAGTCCGTTTGTATGGAAACGTATTCTGCGATCGCCGGGCAGGCAGATCGTTGCGCTGCTGGTCGGCGCGTTCCTTGCCGTGATGGCATGCTATCTGTCCTCATATCGCGAAAAACAGACAAAGCTGCGCGCGCAAACCTATGCGTCCGCCAACGTGCTCTGCGTGGTAACGGACGTTACCGGTACGCAGTCGGATCACCTGAATATGGGTTACGGCGCGGTGCAGGCGGTGATGAACGAGTCATTTTACCGGCTGCCGGCGTATGTGAAGGAACCGCGCTTCAAAAAGGACTTTTTGCTCAACGAAACGGTTCCCGTCATTGCCGTATCACGGAAGGAATGCGCAGATGCGCTCGATCCCGCGCGCGGAGGAGGCGTTACGCTGTTTCGGGAAGACTTTTTCGAGTCCGACGACAGCATCTGTCTGATCTCCGAGGAAGCGTATCGGGCGGCGCCGGACGAAGTTGTTTCCGGCATCGTGAAAGATCCGCGCGCCGACACGCGCTTCCTGCAGGGCGACGGGTTTCTGCAGGTCGAATGGACCGTCGCCGGATATTACAAAGGCGTCGGAGAAACGGTGTATCTCCCGTTCGAAACCGGCATGAATCTTTGCGAAACCGTTTCCAACGGGCTTCGCGTCGATGCGATCTCGTTTCTTGCAAAAGACAATACAAAGCTTGACGAGCTGAAAGACGCCGCATCGGACGTTTTCGGCACGGTCGATCAGTATGCGGAAACCGTATCGCGAAGCTTTGCGCTTACCGTGCACGACGAAGATCTGAATACCGCCGTCACGGCGATCGAGCAGAACATCCGCCGCATGAATTGGCTGATCCCCGTGGTGTTCGCTCTGACGCTTGCTTCGGGGTTTCTGATCGGCTTTATCACGACACGGAGCGAAAAGCAGAACTACGCGCTGATGCGCAGCATAGGCACGAAAAAGCGCGTGCTCCTGCGCGGTGTGCTGACGGAACAGCTGACGTTGCCGTTTCTCGCATGCGCGATCTTCGGCGCGGTGTTCCTTGCACCGATTCCCGCAGTCATAACGTTTTTGCTGTATGCCGCTGGATGCATATTCTCGGTGATCCGAGCCGCGTCCGTTTCGCCCGCACAGCTGCTCCGCGAACAGGAATAATCACGAACAGAAAGGTATGGTATCAAGATGTTTATACTGAAAGCAGACGACGTTTCCTATACGTATCAAAACAAGTTTCAATCCGTCCATGCGGTCAAGCATGTGAACTGTACGTTTGAGGCGGGTAAGGCATACGCGATCGTGGGCAAGAGTGGCAGCGGAAAAACGACGCTTCTTTCGCTGCTTGCCGGGATCGAGCTTCCCACCGAAGGACAGGTACTGTATCGCGATCAGCCGACGAGCGGGATGGACTGCGATACATACCGCCTTGACTGTGCGGCCGTGATCTATCAGGGGTACAATTTGTTTCCGCTGCTGACTGCGGAGGAGAATGTGCAGTATCCCCTAAAAGTGAAAAAGATCGCGCCGCAGGAAGCAAAGGAACGCGCCAAAGCCGCACTGCTTTCCGTCGGCATTGAGGAAAAGCAGTTCAAACGGTTTCCGACCCAGCTTTCCGGCGGCGAGCAGCAGCGCGTGGCGATCGCGCGGGCGCTTGCTGCGGGGAACGAGCTGATCCTTGCTGACGAGCCGACCGGCAATCTTGATATCACAAACGGCGATCAGGTCGTTTCGATCCTTCTGCGTCTTGCGCACGATGAAAATCGCTGTGTCATCATCGTGACGCACGATCTTGAGATCGCCGCCGAAACGGACGAGATCCTGATGATGAAGGACGGCGTACTGGAACGGGAACAGTGATCGCCGAACGGGCATCAACGGAAAT
>CAMVGD010000104.1 GCA_947166925.1 uncultured Clostridia bacterium
CGCGATCTCACGGAACAGCTTCTCCACGACGGGATGACGGACGTCCTTGGTGCGCTCTTTGTAATCGCTCTTGCTCTCGACCTTGCCGTCCTTCTCCTTGCGGGGTTCCGGAATGTCGTAGAGATACGCCATGATCTGACGGCGGGCATGGAGCTTAGAGGGCTTATCCTGCTGCTTCTCGGCCTTGACGATCTGACCCTTCTCGTTGTACGTTTCCTTCTCGACGGTCTCGCTGTTCTGATACTCGTTCACCGCAAGGGTGATGAGCTTTTCGGCGATGCTGCGAATTTCCTTCGCACGCGTTTCGGTCGTGATGATCTTGCCGTTCCAGAGAAGCGCCGTGGTCTGATTTCTGAGCAATGCAACACGCTGATCAGAGGGTTTCCCCAATTTACGGTTTGCCATTGTGCTTCCTCCTTAATCTTCGTTCGTGCGCAGGGAAAGACCCAGCTGCGCCAATTTTTGCTGTACTTCCTCGAGAGATTTCCGTCCGAGATTGCGAACCTTCATCATCTCGTCCTCGTCACGCTGCACCAGCTCCTCGACGGTGTTGATGCCTGCGCGCTTGAGGCAGTTGTAGGAGCGGACCGAGAGGTCGAGGTCTTCGATGTTCATCTCGAGGATCTTTTCCTTCTTCTTGTCGTCCTTCTCCTTCAGAATTTCGACGTCCTGCACATGATCCGTCAGATTGATGAACAGAAGCAGGTGCTCGGTCAGGATCTTCGCCGCGAGCGATGCCGCTTCCTCCGGCTGAATGCTGCCGTCCGTCCAGAGTTCAAGCGTAAGCTTGTCAAAGTCCGTGATCTGGCCGACACGCGTGTTCTCAACCGTGAAATTGACCTTGGTGATCGGGGTGAAGATGGAGTCGATCGCGATCTCGCCGATCGGCATGTCGGGCCGCTTGTTGCGGTCGGATACGACGTATCCTCTGCCGTGTTTCAGCACGATCTCCATGTGGAGACGACCGTTCGCATCGATCGTTGCAATGTGCAGATCCGGATTGATGATCTCGACCTCGGCATCCGGAAGGATGTCGCCCGCCTTGACCTCGCAGGGTCCGATCGCGTCGATGATGACCTTCTTCGGATCCTCGGAGTGCAGTTTGCAGATGAGCTGCTTGAGGTTCAGGATGATCTCGGTCACGTCTTCCTTGACGCCCTCGATCGTGGAGAACTCATGCAGAACGCCGTCAATTCGAATGGACGATGCAGCAACACCGGGAAGACTGCTAAGTAAAACTCGACGCATCGAGTTGCCCAGGGTCGTGCCGAATCCGCGCTCCAGCGGCTCTACGACGAACTTGCCGTAGTTTGCTGTACTGACCACGCATTCGAGTTTGGGCTTATCCATTTCTATCATGTATGATACCCTCCTTCGGTGATGTCGTTACGGTTCGCCTACAAGGCTTATCTCGAGTAGAACTCGACGATGTTGTGTTCTTCGATCGTCAGGTCGATATCCTCACGCTTCGGCAGCGCAACGACGCGGCCCTTGAGGTTTTCCGCATCCAGCTCCAGCCACTGCGGGATGGTGCGCTTTGCGCCTTCCTCGCGAAGGGTCTTGAAGAACGGGATCTCGCGGCTCTTTTCACGGATGCTGATCTCGTCGCCGACCTTGACCTGATAGGACGCGATGTCGACCTTCTTGCCGTTCACGAGAATGTGACCGTGGGTGACCATCTGACGCGCCATCGGGCGGGACTCGCCGAAGTTCAGCCGGTACGCGACATTGTCGAGACGACGCTCGATAAGAGACAGCATGTTCTCACCGGTAACGCCCTTCATGTTGGACGCCATGTCGTAGTACTTGCGGAACTGGGACTCAAGGATGCCGTATGCGCGGCGGACCTTCTGCTTTTCACGCAGCTGCAGACCGTACTCGGACTGCTTCTTTCTGCCCTGGCCGTGCATTCCCGGAGGGGTATGGCGAAGGGTCATCGGGCACTTTTCGGTGTAGCACTTATCGCCCTTCAAAAACAGCTTGGCGCCTTCTCTGCGGCACTGTCTGCAAACGGAACCTGTATATCTTGCCATAACTTGATCCTCCCTTATACTCTCCTGCGCTTCGGCGGACGGCAGCCGTTATGCGGGATCGGCGTCACGTCCTTGATGGAGACGATCTGCAGACCTGCGGACTGGAGCGCACGAATCGCGGACTCACGGCCGGAGCCGGGGCCCTTTACATAAACTTCAACCGTCTTGAGACCATGCTCCATCGCAGCGACTGCCGCCGCTTCGGATGCGACCTGCGCGGCAAACGGCGTGGATTTGCGGGACCCGCGGAAACCGTGGGAACCTGCGCTGGACCACGAAATCGCGTTGCCCTGCGTGTCGGTGATGGTCACCAGCGTGTTGTTGAAAGAGGAGCGAATGTGCGCTGCACCGCGCTCGATGTTCTTCTTCTCGCGACGCTTGCGCGTAACTGCTTTCTTAACTTTCGCTTTACCTGCCATTCTTCAGCTCCTCCTTACTTCTTCTTGCCGCCCTGCGTACGTTTCGGACCCTTGCGGGTACGAGCGTTCTGCTTCGTGGACTGTCCGCGAACGGGCAGGCCCTTGCGGTGACGAACCCCGCGATAGCAGCCGATCTCCACCAGCCGCTTGATGTTCATCGAGGTTTCGCGTCTCAAATCGCCCTCAACCTTCAGATTGTGGTCGATATAATCTCTGATCTTGTTGACATCGTTTTCTTCCAGATCGCGAACGCGGGTGTCGGGATTGATCCCGGTCTCTGCGAGGATCCTGGAAGCGGTTGTCTGACCGATCCCGTAGATATAGGTCAAGCCGATCTCGACTCGCTTATCTCTCGGAAGGTCTACGCCAGCAATACGTGCCATATCGTTTCTCTACCTCCGTAATAATTTTAGAAAAATGATCTATATAGGCTTGCGGGTTGCACTCTCGTGCCAGCCGCCCCGCAAGTTTGTTCCCTGTGGGATCAGCCCTGCTTTTGCTTGTGCTTCGGATTCTCGCAAATGATCATGACGCGGCCCTTGCGCTTGATGATCTTGCACTTTTCGCAAATGGGTTTCACAGACGGTCTGACTTTCATAGCTTTTCTCCTTTAAAATCTTTTCCTGTCTTCTCAGTTCTTTGCGCGCCACGTGATGCGGCCGCGGGTCAAATCATACATCGAAAGCTCGACGGTGACCTTGTCTCCGGGAAGGATGCGAATGTAGTTCATGCGCAGCTTGCCCGAGATGGTCGCGAGGATCTTGTGCTCGTTCGGAAGCTTGACCTCGAACATTGCGTTCGGATACGCTTCGGTCACGATGCCTTCCACTTCAATGACATCCTGTTTGGACAACGAAATCCCTCCTTTACTCTTTACGGTCGTTTTGGAACCCTTGCGCGGTGAGGAACTTCCGGATATCTGCGTTGCACAGATTGTCGGAAAGCTCCATCCGCGTTTCGGAAGCCTTCAAAAGGTGCCGGCGCTTCTTTTTCTTGGGACGCTCCAGCGTCCGAAGCCGCCCGTCGACGAGGAGCACATAGTCCTCATCGAGCAACCTGAGGATCACGAACGCACGTCCGCGGTCCCGCCCTGCGCGTGAGCGTACGATCCCGCCCTCATGAAGCGGTTCGTTCGTCATACCAATGCCTCCGAGCAGGTCAGAAGGATCGGATCGCCGTCGGTGATCGCTACGGAATTTTCGTAGTGCGCCGAGGGCTTGCCATCCTGCGAGACCACCGTCCAGCCGTCGTCGAGCTGCCAGACCTTCGCCGTACCGAGGTTGATCATCGGTTCGATGGCGATGGTCATGCCCGCTTCGAGACGCTGCCGCGATCTCGGCGAGTAGAAGTTCGGGACCTCCGGGTCCTCGTGGAGCACCCGCCCCACACCGTGCCCGACCAGCTCGCGGACGACCCCGTAGCCGTGGGACTCCGCGTGCTTCTGGATCGCTTTCGAGATGTCCGAAATGCGATACCCGACACGGCAGAACTTCAATCCTTCAAAGAAGCATTCACGCGTGACACGAACGAGATCCTGCGTCGCCTGATCGACGTCGCCGACGAGGAACGTCCTCGCAGCGTCGCCGACGAACCCGTTCAGGGTGGCGCCGACGTCGCAGCTGACGATGTCGCCGTCCTTGAGCTTCCGCTTCCCCGGGATCCCGTGCACGACCTGTTCGTTGACCGAGATGCAGATCGCTTTCGGATACCCGTTGTAGTGCAGAAACGTCGGATAGGCGCCTTGGCTTCGGATGTACTCCTCCGCGATCCGGTCGAGCTCCGCCGTGGTGATGCCGACCCGTACACTCTTTTCCAAAAGCTTCAGGGTGTCCTCCACGACCTTGCCCGCCGCCTGCATCCGTTCGATGTCCTGCGCAGATTTGATCGTAATCATGCGCCGAGCCCTTTCAAAATGCTCTCCGTCACCGCATCGACGGCTTGATCGCCGTCCACGGTGACCAGCTTGCCTGCCGCCTCATAATAGGCGATCAGGGGGGCCGTCTTCTCCGTATAGACCTTCAGGCGGTTAAAAACCGTTTCCTCACGGTCGTCGTCACGCTGATACAGCGTTGCGCCGCACTTTTGGCAGGTCGGAAGGGCGTACATGGTAACATGATACGCCGCGCCGCAGCCGGGGCACATTCTGCGCCCGGAGATGCGCGCAACGAGCCGCTCGCTCGGGACGTCGATGTTGACTGCACAGTCAATATCGGTGAATGCCGCAAGCGCTTCGGCCTGCACGACCGTTCTCGGAAAGCCGTCTAAAAGGAAGCCGTTCTTACAGTCGTCCCGCGTGATGCGCTCGCGGACCATGTCGATGATGACGCTGTCCGGAACAAGCTCGCCGCGGTCGATGTACGACTTCGCCGCCGCACCCAGCGGAGTGGCATTGCGGATCTCCGCGCGGAGCATATCGCCCGTGGAAAGATGCGCGATCCGGAATCGCTCCGCAATGCGCTCAGCCTGTGTGCCTTTGCCCGCGCCCGGCGGGCCCAAGAAGATCAGTTTCATATCGGTTAGTTCAGGAATCCCTTGTAGTGACGCATCAGCATCTGGGATTCGAGCTGTTCCGTGGTCTCAAGCGCGACGCTGACCATAATGAGGACCGATGTGGCGCCGAACATATTGGTGACGCCCATCATGTTCAGGATGATGGTCGGGATGATCGCGATGACCGCGAGGAACAATGATCCGAACAGCGTGAGGCGGTTCGAGATCTTGCCGAGGTACTCACCGGTCGGCTTGCCCGGACGGATGCCCGGAATGAAGCCGCCGTTACTTTGCAGGTTCTTCGACATCTCAACCGGGTTGAACGTGATCGAGGTGTAGAAGTAACCGAATGCGATGATCAGCAGGAAGTAAATCAGGTAGTACACGAACGGTGCATACTGGATGCCGGTGAACGTGACGCCTGTCGCCTTCATCACGCTGGTGGGCTGGTATGCCGTGCCGTCCCATACCTTGGGAGCGGAGACCATCCAGCGGTACCAGAAGTTCATGAAGCTTCCGCCGCGTTTGAAGAACTGCATGATCATCTCGGGGAACTGCATGATCGTCATGGCGAAGATCAGGGGCAGAACGCCGTTCGCATTTGCCTTCATCGGCAGGTGCGTGTTCTGACCGCCGTACATCTTGCGGCCGACGACGCGCTTTGCATACTGCACCGGGATCTTGCGGACCGCCTTGTCGATATAGACGACGAATGCGATCAGTGCAAGGACCACAACGATGGTCGCAGCAAGGATCACCCAAGTCCAGACGCTGCCGGGGTTCGCCGCAATCGCGTTGATGCGCTCCTTGATGAAGTCGGGCACGCGGGACACGATGGAAGCGAAGATCAGCATGGAAATACCGTTGCCGATTCCCTTCTCCGTGATGCGCTCGCCGAGCCACATCAGGAATGCGGTACCTGCCGCCGCGCAGATCGCGATGATCGCAAGGCGCAGAACGAACAGTCCGTCCGCGTTGGAGACGATGCTCTGGCCGCTGGTCAGAACAGAGTTATACGACATAACGATGCCGATGGACTGCACGACCGCGAGGCCGACGCCCGCGTAGCGGGTGATGCGCTCGATCTTCTGACGACCGTCCTCCTCCTTGCTCATCCGCTCGAGAGCGGGGATCGCAATCGTGAGGAGCTGCAGGATAATGGACGCCGTGATGTAAGGCGAGATACCCATTGCAAAGATCGTGAACTGCGAGAACGCGGAACCCGACATGAGGCTCATGAAGTCGGACATTGCGGAAAGCTGTTTGGTTGCTTCCTGCCAGCCGGTCAGATTGACGCCCGGGATCGGGATCGCGCTGCCAAGACGGTAGACCACGATCAGAAGGATCGTATAGAGGATCTTCTTCCTGAGGTCCTTGATCTTGAACGCGTTGATGAATGTGCTGAACATCAGATCACCTCAACGTTTCCGCCTGCGTTCCGAATGGCTTCCTCCGCGGATTTCGAGAACTTTGCAGCCTTGACGGTAAGCTTCTTGGTGAGCTCGCCGTTGCCCAGAACCTTCAGGCCGTCCTTTTCGAGCTTGCCGATGATGCCGAGTTCCTTCAGGAGCTCGCCGGTAACCTCGGTGCCGTTCTCCAACCCATTCAGGTCGGAAATGTTGATGATGGTGTATTCCTTCGCAAAGTGATTGTAGAAGCCGCGCTTCGGGAGACGACGCGCCAGAGGCATCTGGCCGCCTTCAAATCCGTTCTTCTTTGCGCCGCTGCGGGCCTTCTGGCCCTTGTTGCCCTTTGCGGAGGTTTTGCCGATACCGGAACCCGTGCCGCGGCCCAAACGCTTGGGGCTGTGCTTCGCGCCTTCTGCCGGTCTCAATTCATGGATCTTCATACGTTGACCCTCCTCTTATGCTTCTTCGACTTCTTCGACCTTGACAAGGTGCTTTACCTTGAAGATCTGGCCGCGGATGCAGGCGTTGTCCGGCTTTACGACGGTCTGATTGACCTTCTTAAGACCGAGCGCCTTGACCGTGTCCTGCTGATCGCGCAGGCTGGAAATCGGGCTCTTGACCAAAGTGACTTTCAACATTGCTTTGTCCTCCTCAGTTCAGGATCTCGTCCACGGTCTTGCCGCGGAGCGCAGCGATCTGTTCTGCGGTACGGAGCTGAGCAAGTCCGTTCAGCGTCGCCTTGACGCAGTTCGACGGATTGTTGGAGCCGTAGGACTTGGTGCGGATGTCGCGGATGCCTGCCGCTTCGAGGACCGCACGGGCGGGACCGCCCGCGATAACGCCGGTACCTTCTTCAGCGGGGAGCAGACGGACATGACCCTTGCCGTACTTGCC
>CAMVGD010000105.1 GCA_947166925.1 uncultured Clostridia bacterium
GCCGCAATTCATCGGGGATGTTAAGAACTGACAATCAGTTTCTTAACATCCCCTTCTTTTTTATTCTTCTTTCAGCGCTTCGTCCAGAAGCCGTGCCGCGCATTGCACAAAGCCCATGCACGGACGCGAATGGAAAAACTTCGCATCACGCGGGGTGGGGACGGGATCGGTATTTTCATCCTTGTGAAGGTCCAGAAGCTCCCGGCAGATGATCGAACCGTTTTCTTCCCGGAATTTGGCGGCAAGCGCCTGCACGTTTGCGTAGTGCGTTTTCTTGAGATCGGGATCCTTGAGATCGTCGTAGCCCTTCAAAAGTCCGTAGACCATCATCATACCGGACACCGCGCCGCAGACCTCGCGGAGCCTTCCGATGCCGCCGCCGAACGAGGAGGCGAGACGCGCCGCAGTCTTTTCATCCATGCCGAGCGCGTCATGATATGCCATCACGACAGCCTGCGCACAGTTCGCACCGTCCGTGAAGTACTGCAATGCCTTTTCTTCGTGTGTCATAGCGTTTCGATCTTTGCGGTCAGCGCGTTCAGCCAGTCGCCCTCATAGAGCTCGATAAGCCCTGCGTCGCACGCGGCGGCGAGCTTCGGATGGATCGGGATGCGGCAAACGGTGTCGATGCCGTTTTCTTTCGCGACCTTCTCAATGTGGCTGTCGCCGAACAGATAATGACGACTGCCGCAGTCGGGGCATTCGAAATAGCTGTAGTTTTCGACGACACCGAGCACGGGGATGTTCATCATGTTCGCCATGTTGACCGCCTTCTGCACGACCATGCCGACAAGCTCCTGCGGAGAGGTTACGACGACGACGCCGTCGATCGGCAGGGACTGGAACACGGTCAGCGGCACGTCGCCCGTTCCCGGCGGCATGTCGATGAACATGACATCGACGTCCTTCCAGATGACGTCGGTCCAGAACTGCTTGACGGTCCCGGCGATGATCGGTCCGCGCCAGACGACGGGATCGGTCTCGTTCTCGAGCAGCAGGTTGATGGACATCATATCGACGCCGAACTTCGAGGCGACGGGGAAGATGCCGATGTCGCTGCCGGTCGCCTTCTCGTGCACGCCGAATGCGTTCGGGATGGACGGACCGGTGATGTCGGCGTCGAGGATCGCGACGTGATCGCCGTTGCGCATTGCGTTGACCGCCAGAAGGGACGTGACCAGAGATTTACCGACGCCGCCCTTACCGGACAGTACGGCGATGACTTTCTTCACCGAGGAAAAGTTGTTGAGCTTTGCGCGGAATTCGTTCTCCTCCGTACGCTCGGAGCAGTTCTGCGCGCAGCTTGAACAGTCATGGGTACATTCGCTCATGAATTGATGATTCCTTTCTGATGCCGGTTTCACGGCGTCAATCTGCATAGTATTGCGGAGCGCATCGGCGCTCCGCGTCCATTTCATTATACCCGACTTTTCCGGAAAGTCAATCCAAAAGATAGGACAGCGCCTCGCCGATCTTTTCATGCACGCATAACGTCGCTTCGCGATCGCGCGGGGTGGGGGAAAGGTTGATGACGATCAGCGTATCGCCGCGGAAATAGTCGATCAGCCCCGCTGCCGGATATACCGCAAGAGAGGTCCCGCCGACGATCATCGTATCGGCTTCCCGGATCGAACGGATCGCGTCGGTCACGACACTGTTATCGAGTCCTTCGCCGTACAGCACGACGTCCGGCTTGATGATGCCGCCGCATTCGCAGGTCGGTACGCCCTTCATGACCATGATCTGCTCCAAGGAATAGAACCGGCGGCATCTTGTGCAGTGATTCCGGTAGACGCTTCCGTGCAGCTCGCACACGTGCCGGCTGCCTGCCGCCTGATGCAGACCGTCGATATTCTGCGTCACGACCGCATTGAGCTTGCCGATCCGCTCAAGCTCTGCAAGCGCCAGATGCGCCTTGTTCGGCTTTGCGTCCGGATAGATCAGGAATTTCTTATAGTAATCGTAGAAGATTTCCGGATAATCCTCAAAGAAATCGATCGACAGCAGCGTTTCCGGCGGCACGCCATACGCTTTGACTGCTTTGAAAACGCCGTCGCTGGAACGAAAATCGGGGATCCCGCTTTCGGTGCTGAGCCCTGCACCCCCCAGAAATACGATTTTTTTTGCTTTGTCGATGTATTCACGAAGCGTTGACATTTGTGATTCCTCCACATGATTGAAATACTGATAACAGTTTGCTATACTGTTCATATGACAGACAGAAGACCGTGGTTCCATACGCGCCCGATGGCGGGCGCCGCGCTCGGCGCGATCCTTGCGGCGATCCTCGGATCGCTTGCGCCGGATTGGGTCCTGCTGACCGTATGCGCGGTTCTCGTTCCCGTTTCGGCATTTTTGTTCCGCAGGAAAAGCGCTTTCTTCCTGTTGCCGATCGCTGCGTTTGCCGTTCTTGTCCGCATCGTCTTGCTGCCGACGGAGATGCCGGACGGTCCGGTCGCATCGTTCGTTTCCGCGCTGCGGGAGAACCTTCTCGGAAACGCGGACGCGCTGTTTCGTGACGAAGCGGCGGCGGCACGGGGGATCCTGCTCGGGGATCACGAGATCATGACCGCGGCGGAGCGCGCAGAGTATGCGCAAAGCGGGCTGCTGCATCTGTTTGCGGTCTCCGGTCTGCACGTTACGATCCTTGTCGGCATGCTCGGGAAAGCGGTCCGGACGGAATGCAAGTGGCTCTCGTTCGGCGTGCTGACGCTGATCCTGCTGTTTCTCTGCGCCGTAACCGGGTTTTCCGCTTCCGTTCTGCGCGCGGCATTTGCGATGATCGCGCTGAACCTGTCGGGACTGCGTGAGCGAAAGGCGGATATGCCTTCCGTGATGTGCTTCGCGTTTGCAATGACGATCCTTTGCGAACCATTCGCATACGAAACGGTCGGCTTTCAGCTTTCGTTTGCCGCGATGACCGGCATGGTTCTGCTTGCGGGGAAATGGAGAAGGTCACTTCCGAAACCGCTTCGAGGCTCGCTGATCGCCCGTGCGCTGATCGGCGCAACGACGGCGATGATCGGCATGCTGCCGTTGACGGCATATTATTTCCGGACGCTTGCGTGGATCGCGATCCCGCTCTCGGTCCTGCTGATCCCGACAATGCCGGTCATCCTGCTGTTCGGATTCCTGTCCGTTCTGCTGTACGGCGTTCTGCCGCAGCTTGCGTCGATCCTGTCGTATCCGGCGTACGGCGCGATCAGTCTGATCGCGATCGTCGCGAAAAACCTCGACGTACCGGCGCTGCAGATTCACGCGCCGCATCCTTTCGTGATCGTACTGTACTATCTCGCGCTGCTTCTGTGTTCGCCGCTGTTCCTGCAAAACCGCAGGCGGCCGCCGTGGATCGGGCTTGCGACGCTTGCCGTTTCGATTCTCCTGTGGTTTTTGATATAAAAAAGAAAACAGGCAGACGGTTCGCATCTGCCCGTTTGATTCTTATTTGCGCAGGAACGCCGGGATATCCAGCTTGTTTGCGGGACGTTCGTTGTAGTCGCGGCGAACGCCTGCAGAGGGATCGCGGTAGAGCGGCTCAGCCGGTTTTCTTTCCGGTTCGGGTTCGGGCTCGGGCGCTCTTTCGGGCTCCGCATAGGTGCGGCCGGAGAAAGCGTTCTGTGCGGAAGCGGGACCGGGCTGCGGCGTCGCGCCGCCGAACATGCGAGGCTCAGCAAAGCTGCGTCTTGCGGGAGCTCCGCCCATCTTGAGATCGCTCTTATCGGGCTCGGCACGGTCGAAGCCGGTCGCAATGACGGTGATGCGAAGCGTATCGCCCATGCTCTCGTCGATGTCTGCACCGAAGATGATGTTCGCTTCGGGATCTGCGTTTTCCGCGATGATTTCGGCTGCTTCGTTGACCTCGAGCAGGGAAAGATCACTGCCGCCGGTGATGTTCATCAGGATGCCCTTTGCACCCTTGATGGAGGTCTCGAGCAGCGGACTCTCGACTGCCTGACGTGCGGCTTCGCTGGCGCGCTTTTCGCCGACGGCGGAACCGATACCCATGTGCGCCATGCCCTTTTCCTTCATGATCGTCTTGACGTCCGCAAAGTCGAGGTTGATCATGGCGGGAACTGCGATCAGATCGGAAATGCCCTGGATGCCCTGACGGAGCACGTCGTCCGCAACGCGGAGCGCATCCGGGAGGCTGGATTTGCCGACCAGAGAAATAAGCTTGTCGTTGGGGATCGTGATCAGCGTATCCACAGCAGGCTTCAGGGTCTCGATACCCTGTTCCGCATTGCGCATACGGACGCGTCCTTCAAACGTGAACGGCTTGGTCACAACGCCGACGGTCAGAATGCCGAGCTCCTTTGCGGCGTCTGCGATGACTGCCGCCGCGCCCGTGCCCGTGCCGCCGCCCATACCGGCGGTAATGAAGATCATATCGCTGCCCTTAAGCGCTTCGATGATCGCGTCGCGGCTTTCTTCCGCCGCTTTGCGGCCGATCTCGGGATCCGCGCCCGCGCCGAGACCCTTGGTCAGCTTTTCACCGATCTGGATCTTCTTCTGCCCGGCGTTCAGCGCAAGCGCCTGCTTGTCGGTATTGACGGCGATGAATTCCACGCCCTGCAGACCGTACTGGACCATGCGGTTGATCGCGTTGCATCCCGCGCCGCCGACGCCGACGACCCGGATCTGAGCAAAGTTGGTGCTTTCTACATTGGTTTCAAACATGGATGGTGGTTCCCCCTTTGTTTATTTCGTGAAGAAATCCTTCAATTTTTGCAGAAATGATTTCTCATCCGGCTTCTGCTGGACCGGACGATCCTCTGCGCGGTTCGCGCGCAGGACGAAGTTCAGTGCGCCGAACGCGCTGCAGTAGTTGGGCGAGGACAGGCGCGGCGTCCACGGCATGTCCCGCTTGATCGGAAAGCCCAAAGATTTCTTGAGGAAATCGAGCGATCCTCGCATCATCAGAAGTCCGCCGCCGGTCAGATACACGATCGGGCGCGACTCAAGATTGACCTGCAGACGGTCCAGCTCCTCCCGGATATGCGCCGCAAGATCGTTCGCACGCGCTTCGATAATGTAGGCGATCGTGCTGTTTTCCACGCGCTTCGACGCAGTTTCGGAACGGAGGATCTCCGTCTTATCGCCGTAATCGAGCGAGAAAACGAACCGCCGCTTTGCCTGCTCGGCGGATTGCAGCGTAACGTCGAGTCCGAACGCAAGATCCGACGCAAACTGGTAGCCGCCCATCGGGATCGAAACGATACCGGTCAGAGCTGCGTTTTCGATCACGCAGATATCCGTCTGCCGGTAGCCGACGTCGATCAGCACGGCGGGGCGGACGCGTTCCTCCTCGGGGATCAGCATCGTCGCTTCGCTGAGAGCGGAGCTGACGCACATCGAGATCTCGATCCCGAGATCGTCCAATGCGTTCTGGATCGTTTCGATGTAGTCCTCGCGGACGAACATGTGCGCGATCAGACCCGAGATCTCCTCGGTCACAACACCCTGCGGAAGCTCCGAGGACGATACGCCGTCGACCAGAAAGAAGACGGGCGTGCTGTGCATCAGAACGTGTCCCGGAGGCGTTTCGATCTTCCGGAAGGAGAGATCGATGAGCCGGTCGACGTCCGTCGGATCCACGATGCGCGGCTGTTCGCCGAGCGTCAGCGTCATGTCCGAAAGCACGAGCTTCGAGAAGGAGATCGGGACCGTCAGGGCGATGTCGCGAATGCGGGTGCGGGATTCCTGCTCCGCTTTCTGGATCGCATCGACGATTGCGTCGCGCAGGCTCTGCTTGTCCGGAATGGTGTCTTCGAGATAGCCTTCGCAATTGGAAACACCGGCACCGTGCACGACGATACCGCCTTTATCCAAAACGCTGCCCGAAAGACAAACCACCTTCGAACTGCCGATGTCCAATATCGCAGCAGGCTTCATAGCATTCCTCCGCAAAGATAACTATATTATAGCAAAGGATTCCTGAAGTCGCAACATTTTTTCCGTCGGATTCTTGACCGTTTTGAAAATTTTAACATGCAAATGTGTCATAATTGTATTATTTCTGAATACAATCCGTCTTTTACGGAGGGAAAGAACTTGTTTTCCGGAGCAAAGCACGGTACAATTGCGTTATGTGGGTATTGGATCTTGATTTGGATTTTTTCCTGAGCGACTGCTGTCCGCTCGCGCCGAAGGGCGAAAGACCCTCCGAAGAATGCGCTTCTCCGTGGAAGGAGGAGGCCGTCGTATCCTTTCTGGAGAACGGTCTCGGGCTGGATAAAACGCGGCCGATCCCGGGCCGCGTCACGGAAACGCATGACGGCGCGCTGACGTTCTGGAAACAGCAAATGGATGCGGGTACGCTTTCGCGTCCGTTCTCTGTCGTGCACGTCGACGCGCATGCCGATCTCGGCATCGGAAAGCCGGGTCCCGGGTTTGTACTGAACAACGTGCTAGGGATCCCGCCTGCAGAGCGCGACGGCTTTTCCCGCTACTATGCGCAAAAACAGCTTGACGAAGCGAACTACCTGCTGTTTGCGCTTGCGTTTCGCTGGATCGACGCGCTGACGCTTGTGCGTGATCCGTTCTCGCGCCCCGATCTGCCGCCGTTCTGTGAGCGGGACGGGGAAGGGTACCGTCCGATCCGCCTTCGGTCCTTCGTCGCATCTCTGTTTGAAAACCGCTACGGCGCGGAGCCGGAGATCCCGCTCAGGGTTTATAACGATCCCGCAGCGGTCTGTATCCGCGAGCCGTTTGTCTGTATGAATCTGGCGCGTTCCCCACGCTATGCGCCTGCGTCGGCGGAAGCCCTGGTATCTGTCATAGAACGGTATATGACGCCTGTATAACGCGCGCTGACTAAAAGAAAAAGCCCGGTCCGAAGCTGCATCGGATCGGGCTTTGCTGTGTCTTGACTGTTTATCCGGTCGAAACCGTCGGAGTTATCTCTTGCTCGCTTCGGGCGTATTGCCCTTCACAACGTCCGCGAACTTCGAGTAGCGATAGATCGCAACAGCCGCGTTCTGTCCTGCCGGGTTGCTCGCGTACATTGCGAACA
>CAMVGD010000106.1 GCA_947166925.1 uncultured Clostridia bacterium
GGAAGCCTCCAAACCAAAAGCCTTCTCCTTGAGGAGAAGGTGGCGTCAGCCGGATGAGGTGTACCGAGAATCGAGCCGGATGAGGTGTAACGAATTGCGCTTCGCGCATAAATTGACGCCTGCGGCGTCGTGAATTGTCCTTCGGACGTGAATTGCGGCTATGCCGCATGAATTGACGCCTGCGGCGTCATGAAAAGGAGAAACCAACTATGGCACAGTTTATTTCTGCCGCGGAGGCAGTCCGGCTGATCCGGGACGGAGACTGCCTGATCTACAACAACTTTCTCGGCATGAACAACGCCGAGCAGCTTTCGATCGCGCTGAACGAGCGGTTCGAGGCGGAGGGACATCCCAAAGACCTCACGCTGTACTGCACCGCGGGTCTCGGCGGATGGCTAAGCGGTCAGCCCTGCGAGAAGATCGTCCCGCTCGGCGGCGTCAGGACCGTCATCATGTCGCACTACGGCTCCATGCCCGACACGGCAAAGATGATCCTCGAAAACAAGATCGAGGCGTACAACCTGCCGTTCGGCGTCATGTCGCACGCGGTGCGCGCGGGCGCGGCGGGGCATCCGTACTACATTTCCGACGCGGGTCTCAATCTGTTCGTCGATCCGAAGTACAAGGGCTATCAGCTCAACGAGCAGTCGAAGCAGGAGCTGGTCGAGGAGATCGTGATCGACGGCAAGCGGCGCTTGAAGTACGCGACCCCGCGTCCCGACGTCGCGCTTCTGAAGGGCTCCAGCGCAGACGCGTTCGGCAACATTTCGTGGGAGGACGAGCCGGTCATCGGCGACGCGCTTTCGATCGCGCAGCTTGTGAAACGCTGCGGCGGCAAGGTCATCGTGCAGGTTGCGCGCAAGCTCGACCATCCGCGCCGTCCGACCGAGGTCGTGATCCCGTCGGTGCTCGTGGACTACATCTGCGTCTGCCCCGAGCAGGACCAGATCCAGGGGATCAAGGGCACCGATCCGCGCTACGCGGGCGACGTCCCGATGACGGACGAGGAGCTGGAAACGTATGTCAGAGAGAACGCGAAGGAGGATCCGAAGGACCTTGCGAAGCGTCTCATCGCAAAGCGTGCGGCAAAGGAATTAAAGCCCGGTCACGTCGTGAACATCGGCGTCGGCGCGCCGGAGTTCGTCGCGGTCGAGGCGGCAAAGAGCGGTATGCTTTCTAAGGTCGCGCTGACCGTCGAGGCGGGCTCCATGAAGGGTCTGCCCGCGGGCGGGTTCGCCTTCGGCGCCGCCATGGGCGCGCAGGCGTGCTGCACCACCGCCGAACAGTTCGACCTGTACGACGGCGGCGGCTTGGATATCTGCTTCATCGGCGCGCTGGAGATCGACGGCGAGGGCAACGTCAACGGACATTATCATCCGAAGAAGCTCTCCGGCATCGGCGGATTCATCAACATCACGCAGTTCACGCACAAGGTCGTGTTCTGCACGACATTCTCCGCCGGCGGGCTCGAGATCGAGGACAGTGAGGACGGGCTTACGATCGTGAAGGAAGGCAAGTTCCTGAAGTTTGCGGAGCACGTCACGGCGCTTTCGTTCTCGGCGCAGAACGCGCACGAGAACGGGCAGGAGGTCACCTACGTGACCGAGCGCTGCGTGTTCAAACTCGGCGAAAAGGGTCTTGTTCTCACGGAAGTCCGCAAGGGCGTAGACGTAAAGAAGCAGATCCTGGATCTGCTTCCGTTCAGGGTCGAAGTCGCGGAGGACCTGCTCGTTTACTAATCGAGCGGGATATGGAACGCGCGCATCGTGTTGATGATGTGCAGCTGCATCGCTGTTTTCGCGCCTTCGGGATTGCGGTCCTTGAGGTACTGCACCAGCACGCGGTGATCGTGCAGCGTCATTTCCGCCACCTCCGGCGACTCGTTGGCGAGCAGGACGCCGTGGTGGATGGCGCGGTTGAAGATCGGCAGCAGCGATGTAATGAACGGGTTATGCGTGGCGGACGCGATCGAATTGTGGAATTTCTGCTCGGTCTCGTCCCACTGCGGATCGGCGGAGCGGATCATTTCGTCGTTCAGCTCGCAGCAGCGGAAGATCTCGTTCAGTTCCTCGCTGCTTGCGCGAAGGCACGCGTAATACGCCGCCTGCGGCTCGAACATCAGGCGCATCTCATAGAGGTCCTTGGTGTTCACGTTCGTGTTCTGGATCTTCAGAACGTCGTAATCGGCGTGGACGCTGCGGCTTTCGGTCACGAACGTGCCGACGCCGCGCCGCACCTCGACCAGACCGCGGGTGGAGAGGATCCGCAGCGCTTCGCGAAGCGTCGTTCGGCTGATGTTCAGTTCATTGGCGAGCGCGGGCTCGTTGGGCAGCTTGTCGCCGGGGGCAAACCTCCCGTGCACGATCATTTCGGCAAGCCGGTCCGCGATCCGGACGGACAGCGCGTTGTTTCCATAGGGCATAATACGTCACCTCCGATAACCGGATTATACCGCAGAAATCTGCGGAACACAATAAAATTCTAAAAGAGGGAGAATCACAATGGAAGGTTTAACGATCATCAAAACAGAGCATCCCAAAGAGAAGCCCGCAAAGGGCGCAAAGCTTGGATTCGGCGTCGTCTTTACGGACCACATGCTGATCATGCAATGGGATAAGGGTCAGGGCTGGCACGACGCGAAGATCGTTCCGTACGGACCGATCTCCATCAGCCCGGCAAGCACGGTCCTGCACTACGCGCAGGAGACGTTCGAGGGCATGAAGGCGTATCGTGCCGAGGACGGCAGAGTTCTTTTGTTCCGTCCGGAGGAGAACTTCAAGCGCATGAATCTTTCGAACGAGCGTCTGTGCATCCCGCAGCTCGACGTCGATTTCTGCGTGGAGAGCCTCAAGGAGCTCGTCATGCTCGACAAGGACTGGATCCCGTCCGATCCGGGCGCTTCGCTGTACATTCGCCCGATGTGCATCGGCAACGAGTCC
Organism: uncultured Clostridia bacterium; assembly: GCA_947166925.1. Taxonomy (GTDB): domain Bacteria; phylum Bacillota; class Clostridia; order Christensenellales; family CAG-138; genus UBA3792. The sequence continues at coordinate 2,940 of CAMVGD010000106.1, forward strand.
CGTCTCGGCGTCAAGGAAGCGGACAGCTACCTCTATATGGTGCTTCTGAGCCCGTCCGGCGCGTACTATGAGAGCGGTCTGAAACCCGTTCCGATCTATGTCGAGGAAGAATACGTCCGCGCGGTCCGCGGCGGCACCGGCTTTGCCAAGACCGGCGGCAACTATGCGTCCTCGATGCTCGCGCAGGAGATCGCGCATAAGAAGGGCTATTCGCAGGTCCTGTGGCTCGACGGCGTCGAGAAAAAGTACGTCGGCGAGGTCGGCGCGATGAACATCTTCTTCGTGATCGACGGCGAGGTCATTACGCCGGAGCTGGACGGCAGTATCCTCTCGGGCATCACCAGAAAGTCGATGATCGAGATCCTCCGCGACAAGGGCTACAAGGTCACCGAGCGCAGGATCGCGATCCAGGAGGTCGCCGACGCGTACGACAGAGGACATCTCCAGGAGGTCTTCGGCACCGGCACTGCGGCGGTCATCAGCCCGGTCGGCAAGCTCGAATGGGGCGACAAGGTCATGATCATCAACAACGGCGAGATCGGCCCGATCAGCTCCTATGCCTACAAGACCCTGACCGACATCCAGTGGGGCAGAGAAAAGGACCCCTTCGGCTGGTCGATCGAGATCGGGCATATGTAAAAATGCACCGCAAGGTGCAATTCATGACCGTAGGTCTATTCATTGACTGCGGATGGATGATTGGCGCGCCCCGCATAAATTGTCCTTACGGACATGACTACCCTTCAGTCTGCTTTGCAGACAGCTCCACTTCGTTACGGCGGAAGGTCGCACGCTTCCCGCGCGTACGATGCTCCCCTGACAAGGGGAGCTCAGTATCGCGCGGATGTTGACCCTCCCTTGTCAGGGAGGGGGGACCGCGTAGCGGTGGGAGGGTAGTGAATGAATTGCGCTTCGCCCATGAAGTGACGCCGTGCGCATTTCATTGTCATGCTGAGGAATCCCAAAGGGATGACGAAGGATCTTCAAGATTCTTCGGCTGATACTTCGCTCCGTTTCACTCCGCTTCGGCGGAAGATCGCGCGCTTCCCGCGCGTACCATGCTCAGAATGATCGTCAGTAGGGACGACCATCGGTCGTCCGTTCCGCTGTTTTTTGCGGACGGGCAATGCCCGTCCTACAAATGAATTGTCCATGCGGACATGAATAGCGGCAGAGCCGCATGAATTGTGCTTCGCACATGAATTGACGCCTGCGGCGTCATGAAAGATGTATTGTATTCCAAGGAGGAATAAACGAATGATACCGAAAATGATGGATGCGATTGTCAAACCCGTTGCGGGCGTCGGCCTCGAACTGCGTCAGGTTCCCGTTCCGGAACCCGGTCCCGGAGAAGTGCTGATCAAGGTTCACAAGACGGCGATCTGCGGTACGGACGTGCATATCTATGACTGGACGCCATGGTCCGCGGAGCACGTGAAACCGCCGATGGTCATCGGACACGAATACGTCGGCGAGATTGCCGCGCTCGGCGCGGGCGTTACCGGTCTTACCGTCGGCATGCGTGTATCCGGTGAGGGGCACATCACCTGCGGTCATTGCCGCAACTGCCACACGGGAAACATCCAATGGTGCAAGAATACAAAGAGCGTCGGCGTGGATCGCGACGGTGCGTTCGCGGAATACGTCTGCATTCCGGAAAAGAACGTCATCATTATTGACCCGCAGCTGGACGAGGACGTCGTCGCCTTCTTCGACGCGTTCGGCAACGCCACGCATACCGCGCTCATGTTCAACCTTGTCGGCGAAGACGTGCTGATCACCGGCGCAGGTCCGATCGGCGTGATCGCCTGCGGCATCTGCAAGTATGCCGGCGCGCGCCGCGTAGTCATTACCGATATGAACGAGTACCGTCTTGATCTCGCCCGCAAGATGGGCGCGGACGCCGCGGTCAATGTCGCCAAGGAAGATCTGCAGGAAGTCATGAAGCAGCAGGGGCTCGTCGAGGGTTTCGACGTCGGTCTTGAAATGTCCGGCTCGGGCGCTGCCTTCAAGCAGCTGCTTTCTGTCATGCGCAACGGCGGCAAGGTCTCGCTTTTGGGCCTCGGCAACGGTCCGATCTCCCTCGATATGAACCTCATCATCGGCAAGGGGCTGACGCTGCAGGGCATTTACGGGCGTAAGATGGATAACTGGCATCAGATGTCCTACATGGTGCAGGGCGGTCTCGATCTGCATCCGGTCATCACGCACCGCTTCCACTACACCGAGTTTGAAAAAGGCTTCGAAGCCATGCATTCCGGCAATTCCGGCAAGGTCATCTTTGACTGGACAAAGAAATAACGGAGGAAAAAACCAATGAAGAAAGCATATTCGATCTACCGTGAACAGCTCGACGCGATCCGCGAGGCGGGCACGTACAAGGAAGAGCGCATCATCACGACCCCGCAAAGAAGCCGCATCGACACCACGAAAGCAAAGGGCGTCGTCAACATGTGCGCAAACAACTATCTCGGACTTTCCAACAACCCCGAGCTGATCGCAGCCGCAAAGGCGAGCTACGACGAGTGGGGCTTCGGCCTTTCCTCCGTCCGCTTCATCTGCGGCACGCAGGGCATCCACAAGGAGCTCGAAGGCCGCATCGCGAAGTTCACGGGTCAGGAGGACGCGATCCTGTATTCGTCCTGCTTCGACGCAAACGGCGGTCTCTTTGAGACCCTGCTCGGACCGGAAGACGCGGTCATCTCCGACGAGCTGAACCACGCGTCCATCATCGACGGCGTGCGTCTCTGCAAGGCAAAGCGTCTCCGCTACCACAACAACGACATGGAAGACCTCAAGGCGAAGCTTGAGGAGGCGAAGGACTGCCGCATCAAGCTGATCGCGACCGACGGCGTCTTCTCGATGGACGGCTACATCGCAAACCTTCGGGGCATCTGCGATCTCGCGGAGCAGTACGACGCGCTCGTCATGGTCGACGATTCGCACGCGGTCGGCTTCATGGGCGAACACGGCAGAGGCACCGCGGAATACTGCGGCGTGATGGGTCGCGTCGACATCATCACCGGCACGTTCGGTAAAGCACTGGGCGGCGCGTCCGGCGGCTACACCGCAGCGCGCAAGGAGATCATCGACCTCCTGCGTCAGCGTTCCCGTCCGTACCTGTTCAGTAACACGCTTGCGCCCGCGATCTGCGCCGCGACGATCAAGACGATCGACCTTCTCGAATCGTCTACGGAGCTTCGTGACCGCGTCCACGCAAACGCGAATTATTTCCGCAAGGAAATGGAAAAGCTCGGCTTTGACCTTCTGCCCGGCGAGCATCCGATCGTTCCGATCATGCTCTACGACGCGAAGGTCGCGCAGGAGTTCGCAAACCGCATGCTCGATAAGGGCGTGTACGTGACCGGCTTCTCTTACCCGGTCGTGCCCATGGGCAAGGCGCGCGTCCGCACGCAGATCTCCGCGGGTCACACCAAGGAGGACCTCGATTTCGCCGTCAAGTGCTTCGGCGAGGTCAAGAAGGAAATGGGAATATAAGCCCCGTATCACACAAGCCCCCGCCGGGGGCTTTTTTCGTGCATCCTTGACGCCGTCGGCGTCCATCCATTTGTAGGGACGGGCATTGCCCGTCCGCCAAACAGCGGAACGGACGACCGATGGTCGTCCCTACAGGATATCGCGCGAACCCACTATGCTATGCAAATCAAAACTCTTCTGTCATCCTGAGAAAATCTTGCAGGGATGACGAAGGACCTTTCGAATTTTACATTTTGTTCATGCGCGTGTTGCAAGTCTGTTGCATTGGAATGGTATAGTAAATGCAGGAAAATGAGGAGGATATCGCCCATGCGCAC
>CAMVGD010000107.1 GCA_947166925.1 uncultured Clostridia bacterium
AGCACCTCGCCCCTCGTGGTGATGATGTGATAGCCCGATGTGATGCGGCGTTTGTCGCGGACGGGCGGTTTGAGTTCGGCCAGATTGAGATTATCGCCCCGGGGATTGTGGCGGAACACGCCGTTTTCCTTCAGAAGCCGCATGCCTGTTTCCAGCTGTTCCGGTGTCATCGGACAGTCAAACAGCACCTTGTCGCCCGCGAACACATAGCCGCCCGCCGCGGCGACCGCGCCTTCGAATCCGAGTGCGAGCACCGGCGCAAGCATGGCGGGATTGCGTCCCGTGCAGAGAAATACCAAATGACCTTTTTTCTGCGCGGCGCGAATCGCGCGCATCGCGCTTTCGGGCGGCGTGTTGCTGCCCGCAGGCGTCAGCGTTCCGTCGATGTCGAGAAAGATCAGTTTTCGATTCATATGCTCCCTCCGTTCAAAACGTTTGATGCAGCCAGATGTATCCGCCCGCCGGCAGCTGTACGGCGCCCGCGTCGTGCCGTTCGCCGGTGATCAGATCCGTATACACCGAAAGATCGTGCACCCACGCGACCTGCGGTTCGTCGGAGAAATTGAACAGCGCCAGCAGCTTTTCCTTTTGATAGTAGCGTCCGATGCCCAGGATGTGATCGTTCTGCGTTTCGAGCAGCCACGTGTCCGCCGCGTCGTCGAAGACCCGATAATACGCCCGCAGCTCCTCCTGCTGCCGGATCGCCCGGAACACCTTGCCCTCGGTCGAGGTTTTCAGATCCCTGCGCGCCGCCTTCTTCCAGTCCAGATCGCCGCGGTGCAGATACCGGCTGTCCTCCGCCTTGAAAGGATCGTCATGGTATCCGTAGTCGTTCTCCTGCGCGATCTCGTCCCCGCTGTACAGAACCGGGACGCCGCTCATGGTGAACATCAGCGCGTGCAGCATCGTATCACGGCGAATCGCGTCGGAAAGCGCCGCCTTGTCCCCGCTCCGCTCCGCCGCTTCGATTCCGCAGAGCGACGCCGTCGTGCCGCAAAGCCTTGCGTCGCCGAGCCGCGGATCGTCGTTGTAGAGCTCCCCGCGCGCGAAGCTGCCCTCCCGTTTTCCGGTCAGATAGTCGTTGAGATACTTCTTGTGCGGGACCTCCTCCTGTCCGAACCACCGGAGGAAACCGTAGTCCAGTCCCCAGCCGATGTCGTCGTGACAGCGGAGATAGTTCAAAAACGTGTATTCCTTCGGAAGCGCGAACACCTGCTCCATCTGATGCCGAAGCAGCCGCACGTCCTTCGTCGCGACCGTGTGCCAGATGGACGCCATCGTCGTCACGTTATAGAGCAGATGGCATTCGGGCTTTTCGACCGTGCCGAAGTACGGAACGACCTTGGAGGGCTCCATGACCACTTCGCCCAAAAGCAGCGTGCCCGGGCAGACGATCTCGCACACCATGCGCATCATGCGCACGAGCGAATGGACCTCTTTGAGGTTGCGGCACTGCGTGCCGAGCGCTTTCCAGATATAGGGCACCGCGTCGAGCCGGATGATATCCACGCCGTGGTTGCAAAGATAGAGCATGTTGTCCGTCATATCGTTGAACACGGCCGGGTTTGCGTAATTGAGGTCCCACTGGTAGGGATAGAACGTCGTCATCACGACCTTCTTCGCTTCCTCGCACCAGGTGAAGTTGCCCGGCGCGGTCGTCGGGAACACCTGCGGAACGGTCTGCTCGTAGGCGTTCGGGATCTCCCAGTTGTCATAGAAGAAATACCGGTTCTGGTATTCCTTCTCCCCGGCGCGGGCGCGCTTTGCCCACTCGTGGTCCTCGCTCGTATGGTTCATGACGAAGTCGAGACAGACCGCGATGCCGCGCTCGTGACACGCCTCCGCCAGCGCCATGAGATCGTCCATCGTGCCGAGCTCCGGCTGCACCTTGCGGAAATCGCTGACCGCGTAGCCGCCGTCGCTGCGTCCCTTCGGGCTTTCGAGAAGCGGCATCAGATGCAGATAATTGACGCCGCAGTCCGTGATATAATCGATCTTTTCCCTGACGCCGTTCAGCGTGCCGGCAAAGGCGTTGACATACATCAGCATGCCGACAAGGTCGTGCCCGCGATACCATTCGGGATACTCCTCCCGCGCGCGGTCCATGTTCTTCAGCGATTCGGGACGCGCCTCGTAGGCGCGGTACAGCATATCGACAAAGTACCGGTACGCATTCATGTCGCCGTGATACAGCTCGCAGTAGAGCCATTTCAGCTCGTCCTCATGGAGAAGGTACCGTTTCGTGAATTCCTGTGCCCAGTGTTCGCGTTCCATCATAGCGTTATTCCTCCGTGAGCTCATTTTCGGTCGGCATGGCAGGGATCGCGCCGGGTCGGCTTGCCGTGATCGACGCCGCGCGGTTCGCGTAGCGAACATAGCGTTCGATCCGGTCCGGCCGCATGCGGAACAGCCCGCCGTGCTTGGCGACGCGGCTTAAAAACGCGCCGAAAAACGTATCGCCCGCGCCGTTGGTATCGGCTACCTTGACTTTGAATCCCGGGACCGTGCCGGAATCCGCGCCGTAGCGCCAGTATGCGCCGTTTGCGCCGAGCGTGACGATCGCGAGCGTAACGCCCTGTTCCATCAACGCCTGCGCAGCCTCCTCCGGCGCCTCGCGCCCCGTCAAAAGAAGCGTCTCCTCCTCGCTGATCTTCACGATATCGCAAAGCGGCAGCACCGAGCGCATGATCGCGATCGCTTCCTCCTCGCTGTTCCAGAGCGAGGCGCGGTAGTTCGGATCGTACGTGATCAGCGCGCCGTTTTCCTTTGCGCGGCGCACCGCGGATACGATCGTATCGCGGCATGCCTCCGCCGCCAGCGAAACGCTTCCGAAATGCAGAATGTCCGCGTGCGAAACCGTCTCAAGCGCGCGTTCGCGGTCGATCTGCGTGTCTGCACCGGGCTTCCGGCAGAACGCGAAGCTGCGCTCGCCGTGCGGATCGACGGTCACGACGGCAAGCGTCGTATCGGCCTGATCCGTCGTCTGCAGCGCGCTGTCGTCCACGCCGTAGCGCTCCAGCGTGCGCTTCAGGATCTCGCCGAACGGATCGTTTCCGACGCAGCCGACGAACGCAGTCTCCACGCCGAGCTTGCGTGCGGCGACCGCGACGTTGGCAGGCGCCCCGCCCGGGATCGCCGCAAAGATCGCGTTGCCGTTCGCGTCCGTCCCGGTCTGCGTCATGTCGATCAGGATCTCTCCGATGGTCGTAATTTTCATCATCACACTGTCCTTTCTGCAAACGGTTGCGCCGCTCTGTTGTTTTCAGTATATCGTATCGCCAAAGCAATTGCAAGAAAAAGCCGCCGCGTCTTTTCCGCCCGAACGCAAAAAGCAGGACGCGCCGTCCTGCTTTCCCGTATTTCCGTCAATCCACCGCAAAATCGTCCTGCACCGCGCGCGCAAGCTCCCAGAGGTGGATCGAGGCGTCGCCCTTCGCAAACAGCCGCTTCTCCCCGGGCGTCGGGAAGATGCGGGACGAAAACACCGCGTCGCCGTCGTTGACGAAGATCTCGACCGAGCTGCGGTCGATGAAGATCCGCAGATGCGACAATCCCTTCGGCAGCGGACGCGTGCGCGATTCGCCCTGCTCGGTATTGAACCGTTTCGCCATGCCGGAACGGTCGACCGTGATCTCCTTTTTCGCGTCGTCGTAGCCGATGCGGAATCCGCCGGAACCGTCCGGACGCGCAAACAGCCTGAGATCCAGATCGCCGCCGCGGCTGATCAGCTCCAGCTCGCACACGCGCGGCAGGAGATCGGTGGATTCGAGATCGACCTTGTTCCCGCGAAGCGCCCGCAGCGCATCCAGCGGCTGCTGGATCAGGCGACGGTCCCGTACGCGCAGCTCGCGCGGCAGCGTCAGGCACCCGGACCAGTCCTCCTCATCCGTCGGATAGGAGGCGTCCGGCAGTCCCATCCACGCGACCAGCGTCGCCTTGTTCGTATCGTTCGGATTGGCGGCGCACTCGGCCGCATACGAATCGAACCCGAAATCGAGCACGTGAAACCGCGTATTGTCCGGCGTGAACGTCAGCGACTCCCAATCCATATGCCCGAGCAGATACCCGTTGTGATGCACGCTTTCCCCCCGTCCGGGCAGCTTCAGATGCTGCGGGCAGAAGATCAGCACATCGTATCCGCTGATCGTCTCAACGGACGGGCATTCCCACATATCGCCGAAATCCTCGAAGCCCGGGACCTTCAGCTGACCGGCAAACCGCCAGCCCTCCGTCGGCTTTTCGGAGACGTAGACTATGACGCAGCCCTTTTTCTCCGGGGTCTGCGCGCCGATCACGAGATAATACTTCCCGTTCTCTCCGCTATGGATGATCTTCGGGTCGCGCTGATGCTCGGTATAGCGCGGATTCGGTCCGAACAGCGGCGGCAGCTTCTCCGCCGTGCCGTCGTCCCCGAGCTTCACGGCGCAGGTATAGGGCTTCCGCGTCCAGTCCTCGTCCCGGTGATTGCCCGTATAATAGAGCCATACCGCGTCCGCCGTCGGCAGCGCGGAACCGGAATACGCGCCTTTGTTGTCGTATTCCGTATCCGGGCGAATGCAGACGCCCATGTTTCTCCACGTCACCAGATCCTTTGAAACGGTATGGTACCAGTATTTCAGCCCGTGCACCGCGCCCCACGGACACCATTGATAGAACAGATGCCATACGCCGTCATGAAACACGAACCCGTTCGGATCGTTCAGAAGCCCCGTGACCGGCTGGATGTGATAGTGCTGCCGGTAATCCGACTGCACCGTGCGCTCGTGCAGCGCCCGGATCTCCTCCGCGCTCCGCAGCACGCGATAGCGTTCTTCCTTCGTCCACGTTCTCATGCGCATCGTTCCTTTCGATCTGTATGATGATATATAATTGTACACGATTTGCCGGTCAGGCGCAAGTACCGGGTTGATCTTCTGCCGTTTTCCCGCCGTGCGGTCCGATCGTGCGGCAGGCGTGTTTCCCGGCAGCGCGCTGCGCTCTCCCCTGCGCAAAAGAAAAGACGCCGTTTTGGGGGCGTCTTATGCGCGTTCAGTCAATGGGGTGCGTCCGAAGGTGTTCCTTGATCGCCGCAAAGGACGTGTCGCTGATGTAATGCTCCATCTTGCAGGCGTCCTCCGTCGCGGTCTTTTCGTCGACGCCGAGGCGCATCAGGATCTCCGAAAAGATCCGATGCCGCTCATAGATGCGTTCCGCCGCCGCTTTGCCGGAATCGGTCAGCGTGATATGTCCCAGCGTGTCGATCTCAACATAGCCGCCCTTCTTCAGGATGCCCATCGCGCGGGAAACCGACGGCTTGGAAAACGACATCTCCTCCGCCACGTCGATCGAACGTACGGCTTTCTTTTTCTGAGACAGCACAAGGATCGTCTCAAGATACATTTCTCCGGATTCCAGCAGCGACATAGCGGTTCCTCTTTCATGGATGATAAATAGATTATACCGAAACCGCGAAAAAAAAGCAAGCGGATCGTATATTGCAAATCTTTTTGAAAATGACGCTTGACAAATTAGCGTATGCTAACTATAATAGCAGTCGGTTAGAGACTGCTAACCAATTCTTTTCGCTATTTGGTTAGCGTTTGCTAACAAGCAGGGAGGAGTGCAATGATGCCTTTGGTATTTGCAGACGACGGCGAGGTCAACGTGATCCGCGCCATCAAGGGAACGGATGAGGTCCGTCACCATCTCAGCAATCTGGGCTTTGTGGTCGGCGGCACCGTACAGATCATTTCCCGCATGGGCGGCAACGTGATCGTCAACGTCAAGGAAAGCCGTATCGCCATCGACGAAAAGATGGCGCAGAAAATCATGATCTGAAGAAGGAGGAAGCCAATGAAAACATTAAGAGACGCAAAGATCGGTGAAACGGTCAAAGTCAAAAAGCTCACCGGTGAAGGCGCGGTAAAGCGCCGCATCATGGACATGGGCATCACCCGGGGGATCGAGGTGTACGTCCGCAAGGTCGCGCCGCTCGGCGATCCGGTCGAGGTCACGGTGCGCGGGTATGAGCTTTCGCTCCGCAAAGCGGACGCGGAAATGATCCTGATAGAAGAAGACTGATCCGAACCCAAAGGCAAACGCCTTATTTTTTCAAAGAATGTGTTAGCGTATGCTAACGATAGAGGAGGTATTATGAGTATTCGCATTGCCCTCGCGGGCAACCCGAACAGCGGCAAAACGACCCTGTTCAACGCGCTGACCGGCTCGAACCAGTTCGTGGGAAACTGGCCGGGCGTCACGGTCGAGAAGAAGGAAGGCAAGCTGAAAGGTCACAGCGACGTCGTCATCACGGACCTTCCCGGCATCTATTCCCTGTCCCCTTACACCCTGGAGGAAGTCGTTGCCAGAAACTATCTGATCAACGAACGTCCGGATGCGATCCTGAACATCGTGGACGGCTC
>CAMVGD010000108.1 GCA_947166925.1 uncultured Clostridia bacterium
AAGGCTATCGCCGAGAAATGCGGCACCGGCATTATGAAGGAAGACTGGTCGCTGGCAGCTCACTACCTCGCAGAGGTTTATGAGCAGCATGATGATCCCGATGCATTCATCGCGGGTATCAAAGACGGCTCCGTCAAGCTGGCAGAGGATCCGAAGTTCGTCGCGATGATGGATACCTTTGATGTCCTCAAGGCTAACAACTATTCAAAAGACGCTGCTATCTCCGCAGAGCGCGAAGTAACTGAGCAAAAGCTCGCTGAGGGCGAGATCGGCTTCATGTTCGGCGGCAACTGGGATTGGTCCGTCATCAATGCTTATGACTATTCCAAGAACATGGGTATCATGCCTGTTCCCAACGACATGAACGACGGTTCTTCCGAGAAGCTGGTCGGCGGCGGTTCCAAGTACTTCTTCATCGACTCTTCCGACAACACCTCCGACGATCAGCGCAAGGCTGCGAAGGATTTCCTGAACTGGCTCGTATATGATGAGGAAGGCCAGAAGTTCATCGTTGAAGATTGTGCTCTCGTACCCGCTTACTCCAACATCAAGCTCGAGGTCAAGGATCCGCTGGGCGCTTCCGTTAAGAAGTATGCAGACGCCGACGCTCTGATCCCGAACTACAACTATCTGCCTGACGATCATTATGCAAAGTGCGGCGCTATCTTCCAGAAGTATCTGGCTGACAAGATCGATCGCGCACAGTTTGCAAAAGAGATTACCGAATATTGGTCAACTGCTGAGGTCGGCGCTCACTAATTCAGTTTGGCCCGACGCAATCATAATTCGTTGACTTGACTTATGTGGCAGGATGTCAACAGGCCGCTTGGGGGCATCCTGCCATTCTCATACGACTTCTGATATAGCATGACGCTTTTTCAGGGTTCGTATTTGCTTTCAGCAAAGCGGCAGATTGGAATGATTTCTGTTTATGAAACAAAACAAACTATCCTATAAGATTCAACAGTATCTGATGTTCGCAGGTCCGGGCACGGCACTGTTCCTCGCGGTAGTTATCGTTCCGTTTATCTACGGACTTTATCTGACATTGACCAGCTGGGACGGCGTTAGCGCAATAAAGCCCTTTGTCGGCTTCCAGAATTTCGTTGAGGCGTTTTCTGACGGCGACTATTGGGCAGCGATGGGTCGTACGGTGATTTATTCCATCATCGCCGTTGTTCTGATCAACATCGTGTCTTTTGCCCTTGCGTTCCTCGTAACGCGCGGCATCAAGGGTCAGAATTTCTTCCGTGCAGGATTCTTCGTTCCCAACCTGATCGGCGGCATCGTTCTCGGTTATGTATGGAAATTCGTCTTTAACCGTGCGTTTGTTGCGATCTTTAATTCTACATCCCTGCTTTCCACGACGGAGGGCGCAATGTTCTGTCTGATTATGGTATCGGTATGGCAGTATGCCGGCTACATGATGCTGATTTATGTAGCGGGCTTCATGAGCGTATCAAAGGATGTTGAAGAAGCGTCGAGGATCGACGGCTGTACATCCGCTCAGGCGATGAAAAACGTCACCATCCCGTTGATGCGCTCCAGCTTCGTACAGTGCATCTTCCTCAGCATCACCCGCTGCTTCGTTGTATACGACGTCAACCTGTCCTTGACGAACGGCGAACCGTTCAAGTCGTCAACCATGGCGGCGATGCACGTTTACAATCAGGCGTTTACTTTCAAAAACTACGGCTTGGGTCAGTCGGAGGCGGTTATCCTCTTTGCTGTCTGCGCGATCGTAGGCGTGACTCAGGTCCTCATCGGTAAGCGAGGGGAGGTTGAGGCATAATGACTGATAATGCAAAAGCTGCTCGCAAAAAGAAGATCGCTCATGCTATTATGTGGATTGTCCTTCTGATCCTCTTCCTTTGCTTTATTTTCCCGTTCTTCCTTGTTTTGATCAACGTTTTCAAATCCAAGGGCGACATCACCGCTGATCCGCTCGCGCTGGTCGGCGCCCATGGCTTCACCTTCAAGAACTTCCCCGAAGCGATAAAGAAGATGAACTTCCTTACCGTTTTCGGAAACTCTTTGATCATTACCGTCAGCTCTACGATCATGACGATCGTTCTGTCGTCCATGACGGCGTTCGTTATCGTGCGTAACCAGAGATGGAAGCTGTGCACCCTGATATTCTCATTGATGATCGCATCAATGGTCATTCCCTTCCAGGTTCTGATGGTTCCGCTGGTATCCGTATACGGCGGCGTTTTGAACGCACGAATTACACTGATATTGATGCACGTCGGCTTCTCGATGTCCATGGCGGTATTTATGTTCCACGGAGCGATCAAGACGAATATTCCCTTAGAACTTGAGGAAGCGGCAACCATTGACGGCTGCAACCGCTGGAAGACCTACTGGAAGGTAGTATTCCCGCTCCTTAAGCCCACCATCGCAACAGTCGGTATCATTAACGCTATGGCGTACTGGAACGACTATCTCCTGCCCAGCCTGGTACTCAAGAAAAAGGAGCTCTATACGATCCCGATTGCTACACAGGCTTTCTACGGCACCTATTCCACGGATATCGGCTTGATTATGGCGGCTCTGCTGCTGGCAATGCTGCCGATCTTGATTTTGTATGTGTTCTTACAGCGCTACATTGTCGAGGGCGTTACCTCCGGCGCTGTCAAAGGATAATTTCTATTTTCCTGCTTTCCTTTCCCCTTTCAAGAGTAAACGCCGCAGCTATCTGATATCGTGATGTCAGTTTAACCGGCGTATACTCGGGGGAAGACAAAGCAAAACATGGGATAAGGAGGTCCCGCTGGATGAAAAAAATATTTAAATCCGACAGTCCCATCATGAAGGCGCTGACAATCGCGGCAGATCTTCTTATTCTGAATTTGCTGACCATGGTTCTTTGTATTCCCATCATCACGATGGGCCCCGCCGTCACAGCCATGAACGATATCGTCATTCACATCGTTCGCGGCGAAGAAGGCTACACCGTAAAACCGTATTTCCAATCCTTTAAGGCGAATTTTAAGCAGGGCATGATTCTGGGGCTGATACCGGTAGCCGCAGCCGGGATCCTCTATCTGGATTATCTTGCTGCGCAGATGTACATTCCCATTATGAGAGCTCCGATCATCGCGATCGGCGTCATCATCCTGGCGATCGCGTTTTATGCGTTCGGTATGCTTGCCCGCTATGAGAATACGCTCCGCGGCACGATGAAAAATGCCGCGATGCTGGCAGTGGGGAATTTCCCCCGCACTCTGTTTATGGTCGTATGCGCCGTTGGATTGTGGCTCGTATGCATCCATTTCTATCAGTTCGGAATACCGATTTTACTGCTGTTCGGCCTTTCGCTCCCGTGCTATGTGAACATTCTGCTTTTGAACGGAGTTTTCCGTAAGCTGGACGGAGAAGAGGAGCCGGAAGACGAAGAAGAAGGCGAAGCAAATAACAGCAAGCTTTGGAAAAAGTTCTATCAAAAGAAATAAATCATAAGGAAGGAATTATGCCTAGTATTCTTCTTTCCCGTGCGCGTGATTATGAAACCGAGCACCTTTCTGATGTGCCGCCTGCGCATCTCCCGCGTTTTCATGTAACGGGAGGCGTCGGCTGGATCAACGACCCAAACGGCTTTTCGCTGTATCGGGATGAATATCATTTGTTTTTTCAGTATAATCCCTATGATGTATATTGGGATACCATGCATTGGGGACACGTCAAGACCCGGGATTTTATCCGATGGGAACGCCTGCCCTGTGCGCTGGCTCCGGACAAAAGCTATGATGAAATCGGTTGCTTTTCCGGTAGCGCTGTTGAACTCTCGGACGGACGGCACCTATTGATGTATACAGGGGTCGCAAAAGCCGACGACGGCGAAGAACGCCAGACCCAGTGCATCGCCTTCGGAGATGGGATCAACTACGAAAAATATAAAGCAAATCCGGTAATCACAGCGGATTTACTGCCGCCCGACGGAAGCCCCGTCCATTTTCGGGATCCGAAGATTCAAAAGACCGGCGATAAATTTTCAGCCGTGGTGGGCAATCTCACCACCGACGGCAGCGGCGCCGTACTTCTGTTTGAAAGCGACGACGCGCTCCATTGGCGCTTTGTCAGTAAGGTCGCCGCATCCGAAAACCGAATCGGCAGGATGTGGGAATGTCCCGACCTGTTCCGGTTGGACGGTAAGGACGTCCTGATCGTCAGTCCGCAGGAGGTTCGCTCCCGTGACCTTGAGTTTATCGAAGGCAACACGACGCTTTGTCTGATCGGAGAGCTGGACGAAAACAGCAGGCTCATCCGGCAGACGGAACAGACGATCGACTACGGACTCGATTTTTATGCACCCCAAACCGTTCTGACAAAAGACGGCAGACGCGTGATGATCGCGTGGATGCAGTATTGGAACAGCGTTGAGGTTCGCCCGATAAAAGAACTGCCCTTCTTCGGCCAGATGACGCTTCCGCGCGAGCTGAACGTTCGCGACGGCAGGCTGATTCAGAACCCCGTCAGAGAGCTTTTGAATTATCGCGGCAAAAAGATCTTATACAAGAATATCCCCGTGAGCGAAAAGATCGCGCTAGCTTGCGTGAAGGGAAGAAGCGTTGACTTTACAGTCAGGATCAAACCGGACAAAAGAGACAGTTTCAAAAGCGTCACCGTCAATGTCGCCGAGGGAAAAGACCATTCGGTCGCTGTCTGCTATTGCCCCGCTGCCGGCACCGTCCTCGTTGACAGAAGTCGCGGCGGCTGGCCGGAGGGTGTCTTGAATAAGCGCGAGTTCGCGGTACGCGACAGAGCAGGGGAAATCACGCTGCGTTTTATTCTGGATCGATACAGCATGGAGCTCTTTGTCAACGGCGGTGAAGAAGCGGCAAGCTTTGCCATCTTCTCACCTCAGGAGGCTGACGGGATCAGCTTTGAAGCCGAGGGCAAAGCTATCGCTGATATCGAACTGTACACACTGGATATTTAGTATCCGCAATCATTATCCGACAAATTATTACTATTACACTATATCATATAATCCAATGGCGAACGGTCACTCCACACTATGAGCGTTCGTACATAAAAAAAGGAGGATTATTACCGTTAGCTTGCGGTGCGGCAGCGTGGAGACCTGTCGTAATGCGGTGCATCTTAAGAGCTTTTGCAAAGGATGCCGCGAGGCGGTTCGGAGGAGTCCTTTCCGTCAGAGCATATGTAAATGGCAGAAGTTATATTAAAAGGAATCAAAAAGGTCTACGACGGCGACGTAACAGCCGTTCATGACGTCAATCTTCATATTCAAGACAAGGAATTTATCGTTCTGGTCGGTCCGTCCGGCTGCGGTAAATCCACTACTCTCCGCATGGTCGCCGGCCTTGAGGAGATCTCCGGCGGTGAACTGTATATTGACGGCAAGCTTTGCAACGATGTTGAGCCGAAGGATCGCGATATCGCCATGGTATTCCAGTCCTACGCGCTGTATCCTCATATGACCGTCCGCGATAACCTCGGCTTTGCGTTGAAGCTCAAGAAGGTTCCCAAGGCGGAGATCAAGAAGAAGGTCGAAGAGGTCGCCGAGATCCTGGATATTACCCAGTACCTCGACCGTAAGCCGAAGGCTCTCTCCGGCGGTCAGCGCCAGCGTGTTGCGATCGGTCGCGCGATGGTTCGTAACCCGAAGGTGTTCCTGATGGACGAGCCGCTGTCCAACCTTGATGCAAAGCTGAGAAACCAGATGCGCGCCGAGATCATCAAGCTTCGTTCCCGCATCAACACGACCTTTATGTATGTAACGCATGACCAGACCGAGGCGATGACGCTGGGCGATCGTATCGTCATCATGAAGGACGGTTTTGTCAATCAGATCGGTACGCCTCAGGAGTTGTTCGGCAAGCCCGTCAACCTCTTTGTCGCAGGCTTTATCGGCATGCCTGTCATGAACTTCTTTGCAGGCTGCAACCTGTTGCTCGAGGGCGGCAAGTATTACGCAGAGATCCGCAACGTCAAGTTCGAGCTTGACGAGTTCCAGCAGAAGGCGCTCAAATCCCGCAATCAGAAGCCCTGCGAGATTATCTGTGGCATCCGTCCCCAGCACATCACTGTCGGTGAGGGCGAGCTGAGCGCAACGGTCGAGGTCAGCGAACTGCTCGGCACCGAGTTTAACCTCCACGCCCGTTCCGGCGATGATGAGGTCGTTATGGTCATTCCCACAATGGATCTTACTACCGACGTTTCTATGGGCGCTAACATCAAGTTTACCGTTCAGCCGAAGCTTATCCAGCTCTTTGATAAGGAAACAAAGAATAACCTTATCTGGTACGATCCGGTTTCTGCTGAGGCAAACGCTCCGGAGTGCGCAA
>CAMVGD010000109.1 GCA_947166925.1 uncultured Clostridia bacterium
AGGTCGAAGTCCTGCACGTCGATGACCTTGCCGACCTTGCCCTTCTTGAGCATTTCGACCATCGGTCCGCAGATGCCGCCGATCGCCCAGCCCATCTTGATGCCGCGCTCGTCCATGTATTTTTCGAGGAACAGGTTCGCCGCAAGCGAAGGACCGCCGACGCCGGTCTGGAACGAGAAGCCGTCCTTGAAGTACGGCGTCGCCGCAATGACCTTCGCGACGTTTTCCGCCATCATCAGATCGCGCGGGTTCTGCGAGATGCGCGCCGCCGCGGAAGCGATCTTCTTCGGGTTGCCGATCGAATCGACCACGACGACCGCGTCCACGTCGATCGCCTCGACGGACGCAGGCATGTTCGGGAAGTCCACGAGACAGTCGGTGACGACGACCACGTGATCCGCGTACTTCGCGTCGGTCATGGCGTAGCCCATCGAGCCGCAGTTGCTCTTTCCGCCGATGCCGCGGCAGTTGCCGACGCAGTCGGAGGTCGGCGCCGCGACGAACGCGATGTCGATATGGACCTCGCTGCCCTCGATCGCGCGGGGACGTCCGCCGTGGCTCCGGACGATCGCGGGGGTCTTCAGCAGACCCTTTGAAACGACCTCGCCGATCTTGCCGCGGATGCCGCTCGTCTGGATGCCGACGACCTTGCCTTCCGTGATGTATTCCGCCACGGGATCGTGCGCCGCGCCGAGGCTCGTCGCCGCGATCGTGAGGTTGTCGAGACCGAGCTCCTCGATCGCCGCCTTCATGACCATGTTGACCACAAAGTCGCCGTCGCGCAGATGGTGGTGGAAGGAGAACGTCATGCCGCTCTTCGCGCCGCACTGACGGAGCGCGTCCGCAAGCGTTTCGACGATCTTGCTCTCCTGCGGTTTTTCATAACGGCGGGTACGCGGCGATGCCTTCTGAATGTACTTGCCGTCCATATAGTTCTTGCCCTGATAGACTTCCTTGCCGTTCACCAGCAGGTAATCGGGAATATCTCTGCCGACGTAATTCTTCATACCAGATCCCCCTCCCAGAGTCCGCATGCACGGGCGAGCTTCAAGGTGCGCTCCGCGCCGGGAATGAATGCGATGTCGATCATCTTGCCGTCGACGGTGAAGACGCCGACGCCCGCTGCGCTCTGCTCACGATAGGCGCGCAGGATCTTTTCCGCCTGCAGGATCTCCTTCTCGGTCGGCGCGAACAGCTCGTGCACGAGACGGATCTGCTTCGGGTTGATGAGGCTCTTGCCGTCGAAGCCCATCGCCTTGTTCTGGCGCACCTCGGCTTCGTAGCCCGCCATATCGTCGAGATTCGTGTAGACCGTGTCGAAGCACTGTACGCCCGCAGCGCGCGCCGCGATCAGCATCTGACCGCGCGCGACGACCATGTCGATGCCGTCAGCGGTCGGCTTGGTCTGCATGCATTTGCGGAAATCGCCGCCGGAGATCGCAACGCCGAACATGCGGTCGCTCGCCGCGCAGATCTCGTAGGCGTTCAGGATGCCCTTCGGACTTTCCAGCGCCGCCATCAAAAGCGTTCTATGGGCCTCGACGCCGAATTCCTTTTCAGCGGCTTCGACCGCCGCTTCGACGGTCTTGACGTCCTGCGCGCTCTCGCACTTCGCGATGCGGATGCCGTCCGCGCCGCCCGCGACGCACACGCGGATATCCTCCTGCCAGTGCGGGGTGTCGAGTCCGTTGATGCGGACGATGACCTCGGTGTCGCCGTAGTCGATCGTCTTCAGCGCGTGATACAGCGAAAAGCGCGCTGCGTCCTTCTGATTCTCCGCAACGGCGTCCTCAAGGTCGAGCATGATGCTGTCGCATCCGTAGATATAGGCGTCCTTGATGAGGCCGGGCTTCTGCGCATTCATGAACATCATGGTCCGGCGCAGGCGGAACCGTTCGGGTTTCGGTCTCGGGATCACCGGATGACACCTCCCCAGGGAATGTCCTTTTCGGACGCGTCACAGCTTCTGAACACCGCGCATTCCACGCGCGCCTTCAGCGTGCAGTCCAATGCGCCCTTGTCCACAACATTGATCTTTACGCTCGTGACGTCCAGACGCTTCAGCGTTTCCATTACGGTGTCGCGGATCTGGCGGCCGTACTGATTCATCACGCTTGAGGTCAGGGTCAGCTCGATCTTGCCGTCTCCCGGCTCGACCGAAACGAGCGCATCGCTGGATTCCACCGTGCCGGCTGCGGCAGGTTTTTGAATGATCATGAACATCCTCCTTCTTTCACGGGAGTCTCCCGTATTCCAATCTTTATCATATCACCCGGAGCCGCGTTTTGTAACCCCCCAAAATGCTTTTTTTGCGATAAAATACATAAAAATACGCACAGAGGGCAGTGCGCAGACCGCGGAGGACCGGCGCGACGGCGCAAAAGACGGACCGGATCGTTTTTGCCGCCGCGTCTTTACAAAAACAGGTTGTAATCGTATAATTATAAAATAAGCCGTTCGGCTGAAGACATTCAAACCGCAGGGGGAATAATACAGTATGCAGATCAACGATGTGATTCACGGATTCCGGGTCGTGCGCGTACGTCCGGTCGAGGAGCTCCACGCTTCGCTTTGGGAAATGGTTCATGAAAAGACCGGCGCTCAGCTTGCCTGGATCGACCGGAGAGACGAAAACAAGGCGTTTTCGATCGCGTTCAAAACACTGCCGGAGGATTCCACCGGCGTATTCCACATCATCGAGCACTCGGTGCTGTGCGGATCGGACAAGTATCCGGTCAAGGAGCCGTTCGTCGAGCTTCTGAAAAGCTCCGTGCAGACGTTTCTGAATGCGTTCACCTATCCAGACAAGACGGTCTATCCGGTTTCGAGCCGCAACGACCGCGATTTTCTGAACCTGATCGACGTGTACCTCGACGCGGTCCTGCACCCGCTGATCCATCACAAGCCGGAGATCTTCCGGCAGGAGGGCTGGCGGTACGAAGGCGAGGGAGAGAGCCTCTGCTATCAGGGCGTCGTCTTCAACGAAATGAAGGGCTCCTTCGCGTCCCCGCAGACGGTCATGTACAAGGAGATCCAGCGTCTGCTGTTCCCGGACAACTGCTACCGGCACGTTTCCGGCGGCGATCCCGCGTGCATTCCGGATCTCAGCTACGAACAGTTCGCCGCAAGCCATAAGAAGTATTATCATCCCTCCAATGCGCGCATCTCGCTCGTCGGCAGCATCGACGTCGACGCGGTCCTGATGAAGATCGACTCGTTCCTGTCCGCGTTCGACCGGCTGGAAGCGGATTTCACGATCCCGATGCAGAGCCCGATCGCGCAGGTCACGGAGGAGGTGCCGTTTGAGATCGGACCGGACGAGCCCTCGGAGGGCAGAGCGATCATCGCGTCCGCATCGGTGCTCGGCACCTTTGAAGAACGCGAGCGCTGCTATGCGGCGTCCGTGCTGACGGATTATCTGGCGGGAGACAACGACGCGCCTTTGAAGCGCGCGGTCATCGACAGAGGGCTTGCGCAGGATTTCCGGATCGAGATGGAGGACGGCGTACAGCAGCCGATCTTCGGCTGGCAGGCGATGAATACCGACCCCGGCAAGCGGGAAGCGCTGGAGACGACGATCCGCGAAACGGTCGGAAAGATCGTCTCAGAGGGGCTCGACCGCGAGCGCCTTTCCGCGTGCTTCAGAAGCTTTGCGTTCCGCATGCGGGACAAGGAGAGCGGCGGATGGCTGCCGCGGAGCCTCGGCGAAGGGCTTTCCATGCTCGATACGTGGCTGTACGGCGGCGATCCGATGGACGGTCTGACGGCGGAGGCGCCCCTGAACGCGCTGGAAGCGAACCTGGACGGCGAATACTTTACGACGCTTCTTCGTGAGCTGTTCCTGGAAAACACGCACACCGCGACGGTCGTGCTCGTCCCGTCCAAAACGCTCGGCGACGAAAAGCGGGCGAGGGAGGCGGCGCGCGTGCAGGCGGAAAGCGCCGCATGGATGGAGGCGGACCGCGCGCGCATCCGTGCGGAGGCGGAATCGCTGAGACTGTTCCAGCAGACGCCGGACAGCGAGGAGGCGCTCCGTACGATCCCGATGCTGAAGCTTTCGGATCTCAACGAAAAGCCCGAACCGCTCCGGACGGAGCGGACCGAACGGGACGGCGTGACGGTCCTCCGGCACACGGTCGACACCGATCTTGCCCTGTTCAGGACGCATTTTGCGGCGGACGATCTCACGCTCGACGAGCTGCCCGCGCTGTCGGTCCTGTGTCACGTGCTCGGGAACATGGCGACGAAGCGGCATACGCGCGCGGCGCTGCCGCTTGCGGTCAAGAATACGATCGGACGGCTGGATTTCTCCCCGACCGTGCTGCCCGGAAGCGATGCGGACCATTGCCGCGTGCTGCTGACCGCATCGGCCGCATGCCTGAAGGATCAGACCGATCACGCGGTCGCCCTGCTTTGCGAGCTTCTCAACGAAACCGTGTTTGACGACGCGGACCTTCTGAAGGAAATGGTGCAGCAGATCGCGGTCGGCGCGAAGCTTTCGCTGCCGTCGGACGGGCACCGCTATTCCATGATGCGGTTCGGCTCGTACGTTTCCGCGTACGGCATGGCGAACGAACAGATCGGCGGCGTCGCGTTCATCCGGTGGCTGAATGCGGTCCTCGAAGGCGGCGACGAAGCGGTCGCGGCGCTGCTGCGGACGATGGAGGGCATCCTGAAACGGGTCGTTTCGCAGAAGCGGCTCACGGTCTCCTGCTCGGAAACGGTCGGCAGCGAAGCGATCCGCACGCTGATCCGCATGCTGCCCGCAGGATGCTGCACGCCGTCCGAAGCCGCGTATGCGGCGGCGGGAAGCAGGCGCGAGGGCATCCTGATCCCGGCGCAGGTCGGCTTTGCCGTCAAGGGCGGAAACCTCAAGCGGTTCGGCATCCCGTATTCCGGCAGCATTCCGGTGCTTGCAAACGTTTTGAATTACACCTACCTCTGGAACACGATCCGCGTGCAGGGCGGCGCGTACGGCTGCGGCTTTATCGGCTGCGATACCGGCGAGCTTGCGTTCTATACCTACCGCGATCCGAAGCCCGCGCGTTCGCTCGGCGTCATGCGCGAGGCGGCGGCGTTTGTCCGCAGGTTTGCGGAGGACGATCCGGATCTCACCGGGTTTATTCTCAGCGCGATTTCGTCGGTGGATCCGCTGCGCACCGCGGACGTTAAGATCGCGGCAGGCGACAACCGGTACTTCCGCGGCATCACGGAGGAGGAGATCGCGGATCGCTATCGCACGCTGATCCATACGACGCCGAAGGACCTTGTCCGGCTCTGCGATATGCTCGACCGGATCGCCGCCGATCCGTCTGTGTGCGTGACGGCGGGGCAGGAGCTGCTCTCCGCGTGCGGCGGCGAGATCGAGGACACGATCACCGTTTGACGGAGGAACAGACCTTGAACGCGAGGGAAAAGCTGAAGGAAGGCAACCGCCTGTATCTTGCCGAAGGAGACGGCGCGCTCCGCGAGCGCACGGCGAGGGAGGGGCAGACGCCGTATGCGATCGTGGTCTGCTGCTCGGATTCGCGCGTGATCCCCGAGAAGATCTTTCATGCGGACATCGGCGATCTGTTCGTGATCCGCGTGGCGGGGAACGTGCTCGACCGGCACCAGCTCGGCAGCATCGAATACGCGGCGGAGCATCTGCACTGCCCGCTGGTGCTGATGCTCGGACACACCGGCTGCGGCGCGGTCGCCGCGGCGCTGTCGGGGCACGCGGAGGGATACGTCTCGCTGATCACGGACGACATCCGCCGCGCCATCGGCATGGAGACCGATCCCCTGAAGGCGTGCAGGGCAAACGTCCTGCATGGGGCAGAGACGATCCGGGAAGCGTTCCGGGACCGTCCGGCGCTGAAGCCGCTCGAAATCGCGTGCGCGGTATACGACGTCGCGTCCGGCGCGGTCGAATGGCTTTGAACGATGCACACGCAAGAGGCGAAGATCCTTCGCCTCTTTTTCTGTCGGAACGGGCGGCCGCTGTTGCCTTTTTGCGGGAAAGGTATTATACTGTTCCGGTAAAGTGAGGATAGGATCCGTGTTTGGAAGAAAAGGCTTTGAGAACGATCCGAAAGGCGAAACGCTGAAGATCCCGACCGTGCCGCCCGAGGGGACCGTGACGACCCCGCCGGAGGGGCTCACGACCGCGGAGGCGGAGAAGCGCGCGGCGGAGGGACAGGGCAACCGGCAGACGGAACAGCCCGGCAAGAGCGTTGCGCGGATCGTTTCGGACAATCTTTTCACGCTGTTCAATCTG
>CAMVGD010000110.1 GCA_947166925.1 uncultured Clostridia bacterium
GTGACGATGCCGATGAACATGCCGCGGTCGTCGACCACCGGAACGAAGTTCTGCTCCATCGCGCGCTGCAGAAGGTCCTCGATCGAAGCGAACGCGTTGACCGGCGGATTGAAATCCGGACGGATGATGTTCATAAGCTTGACATGCTCCCAGTCCTTCTGCGAATCCTCCTTGAGCACCGCTCTCAGAAGATCGCCCTCGGACGCCGTTCCGCGGTAATGTCCCTCGCTGTCGATCACCGGGATCGCGCTGCGTCCCGACGAATTGAGCTTTTCCACCGCCTGCCGGAGCGTGTAGTCGCTGTGCATCACGCATACGTCGCACTTCGGCGTCAGAAAGAACAACAGGTTCATACGAATCTCCTTTCCTTTCTCCGGTATAATTATACACGATCCCCCGCCTTCGGTCAATGCGCCGACGCGAAATGTCACGGATTCGTCACAAATGAAATGTGCTTTCCTAAAAGTTTTTCTGACAACGTATCAGTCTGAGACGAATTTCAGGAAAAAAGTTCTGTCCGATGGGGCCCGACGGTTGACCGTACCGAAAAGCAGCGACGCAGGCATGCTGCGATATATGGCGGCGCATCCGGAGAACGCGCCGCCAAACCGGCGATCCGCCCGTGTATTAGATATCTCTCCTACCGTCACCTATCGGTGACACCTCCCTCATCAGAGGGAGGTCAATATCGTCTTCTTGACAGATTGGTTTATCCATGATAAACTAAATGCAGGTTTATTGAGAGTAAACCAAAAGGAGGTTTGCAAATGATCGAATTGGGCGAAGTGCAGGCACGGTTTGCGGACATCGTCTGGGCAAACGCGCCGATCCCCTCCGGGGAGCTTGTGAAGCTCTGCGAGCGTGAGCTCAACTGGAAAAAGCCCACGACCTATACGGTGCTTCGGAAGCTCTGCGAAAAGGGCTTGTTTACGAACACCGACGGGCTTGTGCGGGCAAAAATCACGCGTGAGCAGTTCTATTCCGCGCAGAGCGAGCAGTTTGTGGAGGAAAGCTTTTCGGGTTCGCTTCCCGCGTTCATTGCGGCGTTCACGGCAAGGAAGCGCTTAACCGACGCCGAGGCGGACGAGATCATGCGCATGATCGAAGCCTACCGAAAGGAGCATGAGTCATGAGCAAGCTGTTTTTGCATCTTCTGAACATCAGCATCACCGCGGGCTGGATCGTGCTCATCGTCGTGCTTCTGCGCTTTGTGCTGAAAAAAGCGCCGAAATGTATCCGCGTCGCGCTCTGGGGACTGGTCGCGGTCCGGCTTCTGCTGCCTGTTTCGATCGAAAGCGCATTGAGCCTCGTCCCGAGCGCGGAGACGGTTGCGGTCGAGCCGATGACTTACGATATCGTGCAGGTGCGGGATTCAAATCCGGAGCCGATCGCGATCGGGGAAGGTGAAGGCGAACGGATCGTGCTGCATTCCGGCTTTGAAGCGCTGAACAGCGCAGTCAATCCCGTTATGTTGCAGACAAGGGTAAATACCGTCACCGTTCTGAAAACCGTCGCGGGCTGGGTGTGGCTTGCGGGCGTTGTCGGCATGCTTTTCTATGCGCTGATCAGTTTTCTAAGGCTATGTCACCGCGTCCGCGCGTCCGTTCTGCTCGAAAAGGGCGTGTACGTGTGCGACGAGATTTCCGATCCCTTCATTTTAGGGCTGATTGTTCCGAAGATCTATCTTCCCTCCGGCATGGACGAACAAACCCGCGCCTATGTGCTTGCGCATGAGCGCGCGCACTTGAAGCGCTTCGATCACATCTGGAAGCCGCTCGGCTTTTTGCTGCTTTCGGTCTACTGGTTCAATCCGCTTCTTTGGCTTGCCTACATCCTGCTTTGCCGCGACATCGAGCTTGCGTGCGATGAGAAGGTCGTGAAGGAGCTCGACGATGCGGGTAAAGCCGCCTATTCCGAAGCGCTTGTCACCGCAAGCGTTTCCCGCCGTTCGATCGCCGCCTGTCCCCTTGCCTTCGGCGAGACCGGCGTGAAAAGCCGCGTCAAGTCCGTTCTGAGCTACAAAAAGCCCGCGTTCTGGATCATCCTTGTCGCGATCCTCGCCTGCGTCGCGGTTGCGGTGTGCTTCTTGACGATGCCGAAGAAGAATCAACCGGACGCAGCCGAAATTGTCGGTACATGGGAGTTCTATAAACAGATCGTTGATACCTACGAAGCCGATTGGCCGATCCGGGAAATGCTCGGGACTCGAAGGGATGTTCTGATCTTTCGGGAAAACGGAACCGGAACAGAGTTGTATATCAGAGACGACGTGACGCGTGAGAACCCCTTTACCTACACGGTTTCCGGAAATAAGGTATCTATAACGCGCAACGGCAGAGACCGCGTTCCGGTCGAGTTTACCTATGACCCCGAAAGCAGCATGCTGCGCTCCCCCGAAGACGCCGGTGAAGGACTCCGCTGGTATACGCTCTATGTACGCGAAGGCAGCATCAGCTATCCGACCGTACAGCTGACCAATGAGCAAATTGCAGGCGAATGGAAAACGGACGGACTTCCCGTTATGGAAGGCATGCCCTTAACGCTGTCCGGCGATTTGGTTTTTGATGCGAACGGAACCGCCGTCTTGCATCTGAACGGTGATAATCATACGGAAATGACCGTAAACGGTACCTATGACACCGAAAGCAGCGTCATTCGTTTCGAGCCCGAAGACGATACGGCAGTGCTTGAATACTATCCATGGAACGATCAGAGTATGCTTTTTCATCTCAGCATCAAGGATTTCAAGCCGGAATATCAGAATACCGCCCTTGCTTCCTATGACCCGCAAACCGATACGATCCGCTTTGTTGTTTTACACTTCGGTGTGCTGACCTTTCATCGCAGCATACCGGCAACAGCGATGCCGGTCGTGCAATGGCTTGACTATTACAATGATTTTGAAGGATTCTCCTGGGACAGCACAAAGGAGATCACGGTCGCAGCTTTTCCCGGCGTGACGTTCCGCTGGACCGCAGGCAGCGTGGAGGCGGTCGAAAACGGCAAAACGCGCACACTGTTTGCCGGTATGCCTGTGTGGAGCGTGTACTTTACCGATCTCACCGGCGACGGCAAGCCGGATCTTTGCGCCACGGTCAGCTTCGGTTCCGGGATCGTCGACGAGCATATCATCGTCTATGACTATGTGAACAAACAGAGCTATGTGCTTTGGGATCGCATGCAGTTTGATTTTCATCTGTACACGGTCGACGGCGCGCTGTACGTCGGCAAGACGCCCTATATGGGCGATAAGCAGGTGGATTCCGGCACGCTTATGATGCACGACGGCGTCCTCGCCTGCCGCTGGCAAAGCGACGGTTCCGTGACGCCCTTGAACCGCGAGCTGCACGAATCGGAGCTGATCGGCGAATGGCTTGTGGAGGAAGAAACAGACAACGACGGCAACGTGCTCTATACCAACGATCTGACCCTTTGGAAGGAATACAGCTTCCGTGAGGACGGCACGGTGGTCTATAACGAGACGGTCCCGATCTCCTCGGATTATGAGAAGGCGTTCGGTCATCCGGTCGAATACCCCTATGAGGTACACAATGGGTATGTGTACATCGCGGGCGACGACACCTCCGGCGCGTTCCGCTGGGGTTATTACGACCGCGAGACCCATCGGCTGACGCTGAGCTACAACACAGCCGAACGGACCGTGAACCAAACGCTGAAGCGGATGGGCGAACCGGAACCATCACAAAAGCCGTACATCGGATCGTGGGAGCTTTTCAAAATCGTTGACGGTGCGCAGGAATACGATACAAGTTTCCTTGCCGCTGCAGGCGGTATAGAAAGCGATACTCTCGTTCTGTCAGAAGACGGTACGGGGATTCGTACCACGGCGATTAAGGGCTATGAAACAAATGAGATCGCCTTGACTTTCACCCCAGAACAAGACGATACGGTTCTTAACGTGGTCTTTTCCGAATCATACGCATATGGAGATGTTATGACCGCGCGCTATGATTCCGAAAACGATACCATATCTCTCTATTATCCGGATGATCCGACCATGTACACCGTGTACATTCGATCCGGCAGCGTGATTGATGCGCCCACGTCGAAGCTGACCATCGACATGCTTGTCGGTAATTGGGAAACGGAAGGAAACACGGCATACGACCCGCCTTTTCTTCCCGGTACGCTTACATTTAATAAGGACGGCAGCGCTGTTCTTTGGCTGAAGGACTTCCTGCGTTCGGGCGAAGCAATCGAGTATACGGTTTCACTGGATGGCAACATGATCTGGTTTGCTGATCAAACCTTCGCATCCTATGATCCGAACACCGACACGATCCGATTGCGCCTTCCGCTCCAATCCGCGGGCACGCTTGTGTTTTCCCGCGTGAGCCCCTCTGCGGAACCGACGCCTCAACCCATTCCCGACGCAGTCTCCCCGTTCGATCAGAGTCAGTATCACAAAACCGTTCCCGTCGGCGAGGTCCCGGAAGAATTCAAAGAGGTCGTTGCACAGAATCTGTTTTATGAAGCAATTGCCGGGAAGGACCGTTTGCTGACCGGACGGGCTCTTGCGACTTCATCACATCTCTATGCCTATCAATACACGCTTCGTGACCGATACGGAGATTTACTTGCAGAAGTCAGCGTACCGATCGATCCCGATTCCCTCTATCCCGGACCGGCTATGATCGTCTCGGACGGCGGATTCGTTGCAACGATCGTTTTTGAAGATCATTATCGCAGCGAGGAGCAGTGCTGGGCAAGCGAAAAGGAAGATGTGATCTCCTGCATCTTGAAGTATGACGCAAGCGGCAAGCTGCAATGGAAAACGGAATTGCCGAACATCAACGGATACGCGCTGCATCTCTGCATTGAACGCAGCGGCGCCTATTATTTCTTCGGTGATCTGGAGACGCCCGAAACGAAGCGCCTCGGGGTTGCCTCCCCTACCGATCTCTACCTTTTAAAGATCGGCACGGACGGCAGCATTTTGAAGGAACAGACTTACGGCGGCAGCGATTACGATATGATCCGGATGGTCGATACCGACGGAGACCGCTTTGTGATCGACGCACGGATCCAGTCCACAGACGGCGATTTTCCGGCGTTCTCTGATTGGCGCATCACCGTCGATTCCGACCTTGCGATCGTGAAGAAAGAACAAATCGAAAACACGCGTAATGCAAGCTATGTCGGCACGGTCGACGGCAAGCGCATCTATACCGACGATCCGCGCTTCCGTTCTTATCCGGACGGATATGTCCGCGCGATCCTCGATTACGGCACGTTCTACCTGATTATTTCGGAAAACATGACCGGCGTATACGAAAATCAGCCGCTGTATATCAGCAACATCTGGTATCTGACCGAAACGGTCTATGCCGCTTACGACAAGCAGAACAATCTGCTTTGGAAAGCCGCCGTCGATTCCTCGCCGGATTATGATTCCATGGTGAAGCTGCCCTGAAACGACGACCGCCCGTAAAAAGGCAAATCGCGTCGAATCCCGCCGCCTGCGCATAGGCGGCGGTTTTTCGTTCATGCTATGGGCGAGGTGATGAATATGAAACTGACCCAAAAAGAAACGATACTTCTGAAGGATCTCAAAAACTCCGAGGAGATCTGCATCGAAAAGTACGGAACGTACGCCGAACGCGCCGAGGATCCCGAGCTCAAACAGCTCTTTGAAACGATCCGTTCTCATGAGCTCAAGCATCTGGAGACCATCGAGTCGCTGATGCAGGGCACGGTCCCGATGATGGGCGGCGGGAATCAGCAGCAACAGAATCAGCAGAGCGGTTCCTCCTGCTGCGGCGAGTGCGACCGCAAGATGAGCAAGAACGACGAGTATCTGGTGCGCGACGCGCTGGACACCGAAAAGCACGTCTCGTCCGTGTACGACACCTGCATCTTTGAATTCAACGACGCCGGCGCGCGCGACGCGCTGAACCACATCCAGAAGGAAGAACAGCAGCACGGCAAGCAGCTTTACGACTACATGAGCTGCCACGGCATGT
Source organism: uncultured Clostridia bacterium (assembly GCA_947166925.1). GTDB lineage: Bacteria > Bacillota > Clostridia > Christensenellales > CAG-138 > UBA3792. The sequence goes on from CAMVGD010000110.1 coordinate 5,985, forward strand.
GCGCGTAAATTGTAGGGGACGCCGACCCCGGCGTCCCGCCGAATATGCATAAGGGGATGTTAAGAAACTGATTGTCAGTTCTTAACATCCCCGATGAATTGCGGC
>CAMVGD010000111.1 GCA_947166925.1 uncultured Clostridia bacterium
GGGGGGAAGATCCGATGCTCGTTTCAACTGTGGACAGCAGAAGACCTGTTCGAAAAACCGGCTTTTACCTGTGAGTGTACATACGAGTCATGCCTGCTTCTCCGCCATTTCTTTTTTCTCCGCAGCGCGGCGCCTGACATTTGATCTAAGGCTGTCAAAGCGGCTGCTCATTTTCTTTGGTTGTTTTTGCGGATCGTTTCCTCAGCGCCGCATACGCAAACCACATCGCATGAAAGGCCAGGATCAGCAGGACCGCGTAAATTCCGGCGCGCAGATACTGGTTTTCCGGGAATAACGGCATATCCAGCCGCAGGAACAGGTAATCGGACCCCGGGAACGCCTCGTTCAGAAAAAATGCAGGGATCAGCATCAGCGTGATCGCGCCCGTGCTGACCCAGATATCCCTGTAGCGCGGCCGCATCCCGTGCACGATCATCATATAGACCGTGCTGAAAATCGGAATCAGGTGCTCACCGAAGTACTGGTAATAGCGGTAATACGAGGGGTCCACATCGTTCAGCACTGTCTGCGGAATGATACAGGCGATCGTCGCGCCGAACAGGGTCACGAAAAAGTTGAAGCCGAACAGCGTACGATTTTTGCTGACGACCATATACATGCAGGAGATGAGGCCGATGTCGCAAAGATGCAGCGGAAGTTTCGACATCATCAGGTACTGCCCGCTGGTGTCCCCGACATACAGCAGCCAGACGAAGTAGCTGAACTCCATGAGGAACATCGAAAAGGACAGCCATCGGCGCAGGGTCTCTTCCCGTTTCCACGCACGGAGGCTCTCCCTTTTCCTCCAGACGAAGATCAGCGCGGCGGCACACAGAAGGACAGGGATCAAATGCATGAGGCTGTAGGCGCGGAACGCACCGGGGCTGCCGAAGCCGAAGAACCCGTCGGAATAGTAGGTGTAATCGCCGCTCACTGCTCTTTTCCCCCTTTTTCATAGTAGGCATCGATGTACATCCTGCAGAGTTCCCTGAGCGGAAGACCGCTTTTGTACTTCTCTTCCATCATCCCGAGGATCCTGCGCGGCACGGTCAGTTCTCCGCCCGGGTCTCTGCTGCGGTTCCTGGCAGCAAGCGCCTCGATCGCGGAATCGATGCTGGGGCAGTCGAACTCGCCCGCTGATTGGTAATAGGATACGGTCTGTTTTTTCCTCTTTTTATGAACGCTGTTATGCGCGGCGCGCAGCAGCAGCGCCACAGCGAACGCAATCAGGACCATGCCAAGCACAACGAGCGGCAGCGGTACATACTGCGTAATATCCCGGATCTGGTAGTGGTCTCTCCAGCCACCGTTCTCCTCCCCGATCACGAAAACCAGCACGAAATAGAGGGCTGCATACAGGACGACCGGCGCGATCGCAAGAAACGTCGAGCGGAAGCTGACCTTGTGGTCCGAATTGATGAAAATGAACAGCAGGATCGCAATGATCGGGTTGATCGTATGGAAGAGGATATTGTTCGAATACAGCATCATGCGGTAGTAACTGGTCATCGGAGAAAGGACTGTGACCGCAATGAGGAACGTCAGCGCAACACCGGTTGTCGCCATGTACAGCACGTTTACGACCCAGCGCGGCAGATGATAGTTGTCATAGCGCAGTCCGTCGACGGCGTACGGGATACACAGCGCCGCAGCGATGCCTGCGAACATATTTGCCAGGATCGTGAACATATGGTAGGACTTCCATCCGACCTCCTGAACGATCGCGTCCGGCGTGCTCAGCAGCTGGTCGCACACTGCAAGAAAGACCAGGAATGAAAGCAGTGAGCAGGAAACGACAGCCACCCTGCAGCGCATCCGGTTCGTTCTGATTGCATTTGGCATTTCTTTTTTCCTCCTTTGTCCGGAAAAGCGTCCGCCCTTACGAAGCAGGACGGCAACACGAGATGGTTATTTGCTTCGGTTCCGTTTACACAGATTCCTCTGCCTGATTTCCTCACAAAACCCGATTATCTAATGATTGTACCATTACTGGCTGGCGTGGTCAAATTTCTCGTATATTTCTCGTATTCAAACGGGAAGGAGATGCTTCCTTACGAAGCGCCTCCGTCACGCGGTCTTTTTTTGTTCAGAAGCTTTTATAGATCGCAAGCAGCAGGGCGTCGGATTCGTTCAGGACGCCGCTTTTCATGTCCGCGTTGATGCGGGCGAACGCCGCGACGGCGTTTTTGAGCTTTTGCAGCGGGAACTTCTGCGCGTTTTTGATCGTCATCTCCGCCGCCTTCGGATTGCCGCCGAGCGTCTTTATGATCTCGGGACGCGGACGCTTGTCCTCCATGAGCTCCTTTGCGATCAGCATCTGCTTTAAGCGCCCTTCGAGAAACGTCGCGACGCGCAGCGGGCTTTCCTGTCCGCTGTTCAGCGCCTGCGTCAGCATGCGCATCGCCGCTTTTTTGTTGCCCGCAAGCAGCGCGTTCAGCATCGGAAAGACCTCGTACTCGACCGAAGGCGTCACGACCGTCTTCAGGATCGCCGCCGTGACCGTGCCGCCGTCGCCGACGTAGTCGCAGAGCTTCGATATCTCGTTGTGCAGCCGGTACGCGTCGGTGCCGACCATGTCCACAAGCTCGTACGCCTCCGGACGGTCGAGCCGCACGCCGCGCTTCGCGCAAAGCCGCATGCACATCTCCTTCGCGCGGTCCTCGGAAAACGGCTCGAACGATACGACGCGGCCCTTCTCCTTGAACAGCCGGACGAGATCGGTCTCCTTCGCCGCTTCCCGCCGTACGAACAGCGTTACCGCGTCGGTCGCCTGAAAGAGCGCGCCGAGCGCGTTCCGCTTTTCAAGCTCCGCAAAGAGCGCGTCGTCGTCGAAATCCGTAAAGACCGTGACGCACAGCGTGTCGAACACCGGCACGGCGTGCGCGGCGTCAAGTACGGCGTTCACGTCCGGCGCCTTCATCCGCTTGAGATTCAGATCCAGAAAGCCGGGATCGAGAAGCGCCGTGACGCGGTCGACGGCCTGCTGCTTGGTCAGTTCCTCCGCGCCCTCGAAGATGTATGCCCCGGATAACTTCCGGGCGTTTGTACGGTCGTAAAGCTCTTTTTCGGTCATGGCTGTATTGTATCACAAGGCAAGACGAATTACAATGAAATCATGCGTCTTTGCCGCAATTCACGTCCCGCAGGGACAATTCATGTCCGTTAGGTCAATTCATGCCGCAGGCAATTCACGTCCCGCAGGGACAATTCACGACCGAAGGTCAATTCATGCCGCAGGCAATTCACGTCCCGCAGGGACAATTCATGTCCGTCAGGTCAATTCATGCCGCAGGCAATTCACGTCCCGCAGGGACAATTCACGACCGTTAGGTCAATTCATGCCGCAGGCAATTCATGTCCCGCAGGGACAATTCATTTTTCGGTGAATTGCGCTTTGCGCATGAATTGCACGTTGTGCATGAATTGTGCTCTGCACATGAATTGCATCTCCGATGCATGAATTGCGGCTCTGCCGCATGAAAAAAGCCAAAAACCTCTTGCATTCCCGAAAAAGTTGTGATATAGTACGAAGGCTAACGGTCCTTCTTGCCTTCAAGAGAAGGCCACAAGTCCACAAGGAGGTGAAATACATGAATCAGTACGAAGTTTTGTACGTGATCACGCCCGAGCTTGATGAAGAAGCGGATAAGGTCGTCATGGATAAGTTTGCCGACATTATCACCGCAAACGGCGGCGAGATCGAGAAGACCGAGGTTTGGGGCAAGCGTCGCCTGGCATACCCGATCGACTACAAGACCGAGGGCTATTATGTTCTGGTCGTATTCAACGCGAATCCCGAACTGCCCCGTGAGCTGGAGCGCAACATGCGCAACGATGAACGGCTCATGCGCTACATGGTCACTCGCAAGGAAGCATAAGAACCAAAGTAACAGCACGAAAGAACGGAGGAATATGAAAGCATGAATAAAATTACTTTGATCGGCAACCTGACCCGCGACCCCGAGGTGCGCAGCACGTCCAGCGGCGTGACCGTCTGCACCTTCACCATCGCCGTCAACCGGCGCTTCGCAAACCAGAGCGGAGAAAGACAAACGGACTTCTTCCGCATCAATGCCTGGCGGCAGCTGGGCGACACCTGCGCGCGTTACCTTCAGAAGGGACGCAAGGTCGCCGTCATCGGCGAGCTGCAGGCGCGTACCTACGAAGCAACGGACGGCACGACCCGTATGTCGCTTGACGTTTCGGCAGACGAGGTCGAGTTCCTGACGCCGAAGGCGGCGGATGAAAACGGCAGCGGTTATTCCGCGCCGCGTCCCCAGGCGCCCGCGCAGGATCTCGCCGGATTCACCGACATCAATTCCGACGATTTACCGTTTTAATTCATCAATATCAGGAGGCATCACATGGAAGATCGTAAACTGCGTCCCCGTCGTCCGAGAAGCAGACGCAAAGTTTGCCGTTTCTGCGTTGAGAAGGCCACATCCATCGATTATAAGGACATCAAAAAGCTGCAGGGCTTCATTTCCGAGAGCGGAAAGATCATGCCCCGCCGCATGTCCGGCGTGTGCGCCGAGCATCAGCGCGATCTCGCGGTCGCGATCAAGCGCGCGCGGATCATGGCTCTGCTGCCCTACTGCGCAGAGTAAGTAACTACAGTCACACAACGACCGTTTAGCACGAGACCTTCGGGTCTCGTTTTTTTGTACAAAAACGGACGGGCACTGCCCGTCCCTACGGTTCATTTTGCTGCACAGACCGGGGCAAAGAACGGCGTCGCCGTTCAGCACGTATGTATGGGTCGCCGTCATCACACCAATCCGTCAAATTCAGCGACATGTGCGGTGAATTTGACACCTTGCGGCTTCCGCCGCCCGGAAACTACCCTTCAGTCACCTTCGGTGACAGCTCCCCTGACAAGGGGAGCTCAATAAGGAGACCGGTGAGAATGGTGACGGAAGCCGCGTTCTTCGACGCCCCCTACAATATCAATCCGTAAAATCCGGCGACATGCGCGGCGGATTTTACTCCTTGCGGCTTCCGCCGCCCGGGAATACGAAGTATGACAGGCGGAAGCCGAAAAAACCGGTCAGTTGAAACACAGTTTCAACTGACCGAAGGGCGTTAGCCCGTGAACGGATCGTCCTGATGCGGCATCGGCGTCACCTGCGGCGCGGGCGTGCCGTACTCCTCGCCCGGCGAAACGACCGGTTCGTTCTCCGGCGTGGTCACCGGTTCGCCGTCGGGTCCGGGCGTGCTCGGCGCGATCGTCGCCGGCGCCGGCGTTTCCATGACGTGCCCCGACTCATACGGCGAAATATTGACGCCGCCCTTGCTGTACAGGTAGATCGTGGCGGTCGAATATCCCTTGCGGATGAAGCCCGCAGCCTCGTCCATGATCTCCGCCCAGTGCTTCTGCAGCAGCATGAGCTTCGTTTCCAGATTCGACGTGTCGCCGACCTCGATCGTGTAGGGACTGCCCTCGACGTACATGCGGATCTGCATCAGCTCGGTCATGTCGATCCGGTTGATGCGCGGCGTGCGTTCCAGAATCCCCAGCTCCTTGAGCTTCACAAGAAGCCGGACCAGCGCGGCGACCTGAATGTCGCTCGAATCGCCGAGCCGCGCGCCGTTGACCGCGCTGGAAATGCTCATGCCGTCGGCGATCAGAAGCCCGTTCGCGCTCTCCGCCGACGCGTTCAGCACCGTGCCGTTTTCGTCGATGATCGCAAGATACTCGTTCTGCGGACCCCAGCGGACGCATGCCGCCTCCTCCCGCTTGCTCACCGTGATCGTGATCGTGGACGGGAACGAATAACGCACGGTCGCGTCCAGATACGGGTCGGATTCGCGGATCTGCTTTTCGACGTCGCGCGTGCTGATGAACAGGGCGCTCCTCTTTTTCAGCTTCGATCCGAGCCCGGAAAGCTCGACGATGCGCTGCGAGGTATAGCCCTCGGGCACGTGCGGGACGTTGATCTTCTGGAGCCGCGTCACGAACCATGTCATGCCGAGCAGGAGCAGAAGCGCCAGACCCCCGAACAC
>CAMVGD010000112.1 GCA_947166925.1 uncultured Clostridia bacterium
ATCACCCCACTTGTTAAACATTATATCACATGTCTAACAAATGGGGTGCAGTTCAAAAACGCTTTGAACAGCCACAATGAATTCTCGCTTCGCTCCGTGAATTGTCCTTTGGACATGAATTTCCCCTCGCGGGGAATGAATTGACGCCGAACGGCGTCATGAAGGAAGATTTTCCGTCCGGAAAATCCACATGCATGTGACCTTTGGTCACAATTCATGCCGAAGGCAATTCATGGCGCAGCCAATTCATGCGGCATAGCCGCAATTCATCGGGGATGTTAAAAACTGACAATCAGTTTCTTAACATCCCCTGTGATGCTGTCATATTACTTTCTGTAGAACAGGATGCCGATGCAGTTCGGTCCGCAATGCGAAGAAACCGTGCAGCCCGCACGGGTGTGGATGATCTCCTGAAAAGGCGCGTTTTTCAGGACCGCTGCCTTGACGCTTTCATAGATCTCGTCGTTTACGCCGGAGTCCGTGATGAAGATGCGCCGAAGATCGAGCGAATCCTTGTCCTCCAGCTTGTCGTTGACGTAGCGCACGACCGCGCGCTCGAATGAACAGCGGTATTTCTTGTCCACGCCCATCTTTCCGGAAACCGGATTTACCTGGATCGACGGCTTGAGGTTCAGAAGATTGGCGCCGAACGCCAGCAGCGAGTTGCAGCGACCGCCGAGCGCGAGATAGCGCAGCGTGTCGAGCACGAAGCTGACGTCGAGCTTCTTCTTGCGCTCCTCGAGGATCTCGTAGATCTCCTTCGCGCTTTTGCCCTCGTCGCGCAGGATGCACGCGTCGAGCACCAGATGTCCGATGCCGGTGGACAGTGTGCGCGAATCGACGATATAGACGTTTTCAAAGCCCTGCGCCGCAAGACAGGCGTTCTGATAGCAGGAGGACATCTCTGCGGAGATCGTAAAATGCACGACGCCGTCGTAGCCTTCCTCCTTGACCTTTGTGAAGAAATCGACGTAGTCGCCGACGTTGACCGCCGCGGTTTTCGGGATCTCCTTGGTCCTTTCGACGTAGCTGTAGATATCGTCGCGCGTGACCTCGATCGAGTCCTTGAGATCACGGTCGCCGAGCCGGATATACAGCGGCGTGATCGCAACGTCATATTGTTTGATGAGCTCCGGGCTCAGATCGCAGGTGCTGTCTGCGGAAATGCGGATGCGCATAATTGCCTCCATAAACTATATTTTTCTATTTTGATGATAACACGGGTTTTTGTCAAGGTCACTCTACCGTTTGCGAAAAAAGTCCACCGGCAGGAGAATCAGCCTCTACTGTCGGTAGAACAAAGGAAATATGCGGTTCAGATGCGGAACCGTCCCCTGCTTGCGTGATCGAGCGTAAGCGCAAGCCCCGCGCCGGCGACCGCCTGCAACAGATTCAGCGGCAGATCCGCCCACGCGAAGTTGGCATAGACTACAAGCTCAAACAGGAAATACCCGAGCGGCACGATCAGCACCGCAAGGAACGCGAGATACCGGAGCTTTCCCGGAAGCCTGCGCCAGAGGAGCCCGAAGACAAGCGCGGTCAGACCCTTCACGGCAAACGTGACCGGCGCGTACAGCGGAAAGCCGATCAGGTCGGCAAGCGCGCTGCCGACGCCCGCCGCGAGCGCGGCGTACCCCGCGGGAAGCAGCAGAGCGACCAGAAACACGCCCGCGTCGCCGAGGTTCAGATACCCCGCGGAGATCGGGATCCGCACGAATGCGGTCAAAAGAAAGATCGCGGCGGACAGGATGCCTGCGGTCGCAAGAATACGGATCTGACGATCGTTCATATGCACCTCACAGCGAATAGCAAACCGCGGAAAACGCGGCGTCTGACACGGCGGGAAGCGCTTTCTTTGCCGCCTCCTCGTTCTCGAACAGTCCGAACACGGCGGAGCCGCTGCCGGTCATCTGCGCGGCGATCGCGCCGGCGTCCAAAAGCTTTTGTTTGAGCGTACCGATCTCCGGCACCAGCTCGATCGCGGCAGGCTCCAGCACGTTTTGCATCAGCGGAGCAAGGGATTTCAGATCGCCTTTGGCGAGCGCCGCGACGGCGGAAAGCGTTTGTACCCTTGGCCGCGGCAACGGAAGCCTCGAAAACAGCTCGCGCGTACTGACGCCCGCTTTCGGCTTTGCGATCACGAACCACAGGCGTTTGCCGAGCGGGAACGGCGTCAGGATCTCCCCCACGCCCTCGCAGCGGCAGGTCCCGCCGACCAGCAGAAACGGCACGTCCGCGCCGACCTTCAGCGCGATCTCGCGGAGCGTCCGGTCGTCCGCCATACGGTGCTGACGTTGAAGTCCCCTTAAAACCGCCGCGGCGTCCGCGCTGCCGCCGCCCATGCCCGCTTCCGCAGGGATGCGCTTTTCACAGCGGATCTTCGCCCCGCAGCCGGTCGCCTCTTTGTACAGCATCGCGGCGCGGTACATCGTGTTGTCCTGCGGCAGCGTCATCCCCGTAACGTGCACCTCGACCGTGCGTGATTTTTCCACGAACACACGGTCGAACAGCGACACCGTCTGCATAACGGTGTCGAGCGCGTGATAGCCGTCCTCGCGCTTATACAGCACGCCGAGCGTCAGATTCAGTTTGGCAAGCGCCAGCTCCTCAATGATCATGCGATGAGTATACCACGGCTTTTTTGCGAACGCAATAAAAAGCTTTCCGCACGTCGTAAAATGTGCTATACTGTTTATTTAGGAGGCATTATGCGATTCTGTCCTTTATGCAGCGGTTCCTCCGGGAACGCAACCTATATTGAAGCAGGCAGCGCGCGGATCCTGATCGACGCGGGGCTGTCCTGCAAGCGCATCACCGAGCTTCTTTTAAAGATCGGCGTCGATCCGCGTACGCTGACCGCGATCCTCATTACGCACGAGCACATCGACCATGTGCGCGGCGTGAACGTGCTGTCCAAAAAGTACGACCTGCCGGTCTACGCGAACGAGGAGACCTGGTCGGTGCTGAAAGCGCCGCTTCGCGACGTCGCGCCGAAGAACGTCTGCGTGTTCGAGTCCGACCGCGATTTTTACCTTGCGGGCGTACGTATCCTGCCGTTTTCGATCCCGCACGACGCGGTCCACGCCGTCGGCTTCACGCTCTCGGCGAACGGCAGAAAGGTCGGCGTCTGCACCGACCTCGGGCACGTCGACGCGCGCATCCTTTCGATCCTCTCCGGCTGCGACCTTCTGCTCTTTGAGGCGAACCACGACGTCGATATGCTGATGGCGGGCAGCTATCCGTACCTGCTCAAAAAGCGCATCCTGTCCGGCAACGGGCATATGAACAATGACGACTGCGGCAAGGCGCTCGTCAGACTGCACGAAACCGGGGTCAGAAACGTGATCTTAGGGCATCTCAGCCGGGAAAACAATTATCCCGCGCTTGCGATGATCGCCGTGCGCTCCGTGCTGGAGGCGGCGGGCGTCGCCGACGACATGCAGATCGCGATCGCCGCGCGCGAGGAGCCGACGGGGGTGTTTGAGATCGTATGACCGTCCGCATCGTCTGTGTCGGAAAACTGAAGGAGCGCTATTTCGAGGACGCCTGCACTGAATTCGTGAAACGTCTTTCAAGGTTTTGTACGCTTGAGATCGCCGAGGTTCCGGACGAAAAAGCGCCGGAATCCCTGCATCCCGCCGACGAGGACCTCGTCCGCGAAAAGGAGGGCAAACGCATTCTGAAGGCGATCGGATCGAAGGACTTCGTCGTCGCCATGGCGATCGACGGCAAGCAGATGACGTCCGAGGAGTTTGCCGGCTATCTTGCGTCGCGCGAAGCCGAAGCGCGTCCGCTGACGTTTGTGATCGGCGGCTCTTTGGGGCTTTCGCCGGAGGTGTACGCCCGCGCGAACGCAAGGATCTCCTTTTCAAAGATGACCTTCCCCCACCGCATCGCGCGGCTTTTGCTTCTCGAGCAGCTCTATCGCGGCTTTAAGATCCGCGCGCACGAGGCATACCACAAATGAGCGAAAAAAACATCACCGTCGCGGGCTTTGAAGCGACGATCATCCGGAAAAAGGTGAAGAATCTGCGCGTCACGATCGTGCCGCCGGACGGAACCGTGCGCGTTTCCGCGCCGAAGCTGATGCCGGAGACGCTGATCCGCGCGTTCCTGCTGGAAAAAGCGGACTGGATCCGCACGCACCGCGATAAGGTCCGCGCACAGCACCGGGACGAGCCGAAGCAGTTTGCCGACGGCGAAACGGTGCAGCTGTTCGGGCAGGTCTGTCCGCTCGTCGTGCTGACGGGACAAAAGAAAAACGGCGCCGCTCTGGACGGCAGCCGTATCGTGCTGTCGCTTCGGGGCGACGTCCCGCCCGAAAGGCGCGAAGCGATCCTGAACGACTGGCTGCGTGAACGGCTGAAGACCGAGATCGAGCACTTTCTGCCGCTGTGGTCGGACACCACGGGGCTTGTTCCATCCGCATGGACGGTGCGCGACATGACCTCGCGCTGGGGCAGCTGCAACACGAAGACGAAGAAGATCACGCTGAATCTGCAGCTCGTCCATTATCCTTTGATCTGCCTTGAATACGTGATCCTGCACGAGCTGTGCCATCTTCGCGTACACGAGCACGGAGCTGACTTCAAGGCGCTGCTCGACCGCTTCATGCCGGACTGGAAGGCACGGAAGAAGCTCCTGAACGGATAGGCATACCGTTCCGCGCAGACGGACACGATCCTTCCGCTTCGTTACAGAGGCGCCGTCGCGCGAACGGATTGCTCCGCTTCGCTCCGGCGGTATTTCGCGCGTCGCCATTGCCCCTGCAGTCTTTCGGAACAGAAAAACGACCCGGGTTCGGGTCGTTTGTTATTTTGCCAGCCGGTTGAAAAGCTTCAGGGAGAGGACCGGCGCGGCGCGGCGGATGAGAAGCTTCAGGCGTTCGGAAAGAGAGACGTCACGCGCCGAAAGAAGCGGCTTGATGCGTTCACCGATGCGTTTTTTCATCGCGTCGGCAAGCGGCTTGTTCTTCGACTGCTTCGCCGCGGCAAGCAGGTTCAGCGCGGACTTGACGTGCGAAAGCTCGGCGGCGTGCAGGACGTCCTTGCCGAAGGGTTCGGCGAGCGCTTCGATCCGTTCGCGCGCGGCAAACTCGCTCATGCGCTTGTCGTCGAACGTACGCAGCGCGCCGCTTTCGCGGTAGCGGTAGTGGTATAGCGGCGTCGGATCAAAGTACGCGCTCTGCCCGGACGCAAAGATCTCGACGCACAGCAGCAGGTCCTCGCAGATCGCAAGCGACGGATCGAGCCGAAAGCGCGGTTTGCCGTCCTGCTCCTCACGGAAGACCGACGCACGGAACAGCTTGTTCCAAAGGTAGCCCTCGAAGCTCTTGCCGATCGAGACCGCATACAGGATCGCGTCACGCGGGGCAAGCACGCGGTCCGCGCCCGCCGCTGCGCCGCGTTCGCGTCCGTTCGGATGTCCGTGGATGAAGCGGTTGCAGATGCTGACGCCGATCTCCGGATGGTCTTTGAAGACGCGCAGCAGCGCCTCGCAATAGGTCGGCTCGACCGTATCGTCCGAATCGACAAAGCCGATATAGTCGCCGGTCGCCGCCCCGATCCCGGCGTTTCGCGCCGAGCTGACGCCGCCGTTCGATTTATGGATCACGCGGACGCGGGCGTCCTGTTTCGCGTACGCATCCAGGATCGCCGCGCTGCCGTCCGTCGAGCCGTCGTCGACGAAGATCAGCTCAAGGGCTTCGTGCGTCTGACGGAGCAGGCTTTCAACGCACGCAGGCAGATACGCCTCCGTGTTGTACACGGGGACGATGACGCTGATCCTGGTTTCTGTCGTTTGATGCTCCACGCGGTTCTCCTTTCGGCGGGCGGATGCGATCCGCCCCTGCGGGTTTGTCGGTATGGCGGGGCGCCGGGGTCGGCGCCCCCTACGGATGCGTTCGGCGGACGGGCTATGCCCGTCCCTACGGGATATTTGCGCGCCGC
>CAMVGD010000113.1 GCA_947166925.1 uncultured Clostridia bacterium
CATTCCTTCGTAGAGGCAGGCGAAATGAAGGAAAAAGAGATATATGACCACATAGCAACAGGATTGGCGGAAGATTATGAAGCGATGTATTACATCAACATAGAGACAGGCGAATATCGGGAATTCTCAACGAGCCAGGAATATAGGCCGGATGGCGGTGTAGGGGGCGAATTCCCCGGCGCCCCGCCGGAAGGCTGGTCCGGCGAGGGTCAGCCGCCCGCGCCCCCGGAAGGCATGCAGCCGCCGGAAGGCTGGTCCGGCGAGGGTCAACCGCCCGCGCCGCCCGAAGGCATGGGCGAACCGCCGCAAGGACAGCCGCCGCAAGGCGGTCCGGGCAGGCAACCGCCGCAGGGAGGTTCCGGCGGGCAGCCCCCGCAGGGCGGTCCGGGAGGACCCGGCGGCAGCGCAGCGGACGTGACCTATACAGCCGCGACGGAGATCACCGCTGCGGAGACGCAGTCCGGCAAGACCTATGCAAGCACCGCGGCAAACGAGAACGCGCTGCTGATCACAGCGAAGGAAGCGGTCACGATCGAAAACCCGACGGTGACCAAGACCGGTGATTCCGACGGCGGCGACGCAAGCAATTTCTACGGGCTGAACGCCGGTATCCTCTGTAAGGACGGCGCGAACGTCACGATCACCGGCGGCACGATCGAAACGTCCGCCTCCGGCGCGAACGGCGTATTCTGCTATGGCGGCAACGGCGGCAGAAACGGCGCGGCGGGCGACGGCACGACCGTCACGATCTCGGACACCGTGATCACCACGACGGGCAGCGGCTCCGGCGGGATCATGACGACCGGCGGCGGCACGACGTATGCAAACGACCTCACGATCACCACCTCGGGACAGTCCTCGGCGCCGATCCGCACCGATCGCGGCGGCGGCACGGTGGTCGTCACGGGCGGGACCTATACCTCGAACGGGCTCGGCTCCCCCGCGATCTATTCGACCGCGGACATCACGGTCTCCGGCGCGGTGCTGGTCTCGAATCAGAGCGAAGGCGCGGTCATCGAGGGCAAGAACAGCATCCGGCTTACCGACTGCACGCTGACTGCGAACAACACGAAGCGCAACAGCAACGCGACGTTCCTTGATTCGATCATGCTCTATCAGTCCATGTCGGGCGACGCGGACACCGGTACGGCGCAGTTTGCCATGACCGGCGGGCAGCTCATCTCCCTCTCCGGGCACGTCTTCCACGTCACGAACACGAACGCGGTGATCGAGCTCGAATCCGTCGCGATCACGAACGAGGACCCCGATAACGTCCTGCTTTCCGTCTGTGCGGACGGCTGGAGCGGTGCAAAGAACATCGCGACGCTGACCGCAAAGACGCAGGCGCTGTCCGGTACGATCCTTGTCGGCAGCGATTCCGAGCTGACGCTCACGCTCTCCGACGGCTCGGCGTTTACCGGCGCGATCTCGGGCGCGATCGTCAACGCGAAGGGCGAAACGGTCAGCACGGAGATCGGCACGGTGCACGTTTCGCTCGACGCGACCTCGACCTGGACGCTGACCGCGGACACATACGTCACCTCGTTTACGGGCGACGCTTCCCGGATCGTCACAAACGGCTTCTCGCTCTACGTGAACGGTGTGAAAGTCGCGTAAGTCCCCAAAAATACGAAAGGACCCGGGCGGGTCCTTTTTCCGTGCCCTGAAATCGGACAAAATTCCGGGAAAATTGTCCGAGGTTTTTCTGCTATGCTCAAAGCGAAGAAACGGAGGGCAAACCGATGGCGAAACGAAAGACCTTTTACGTACCGGCGGCGATCTTCGAGGGCGGTCACTCCGCCTACGCGATCGCGGTCTACGCCTACCTCTGCTTCTGCGCCGACAAACAGGGCGTCTGCTTTCCCGGCATGGAGACGATCGCAAGTCATACCGGCATATCGCGATCCTCTGTAAAAAGGACGCTTGCCGACCTCGAACGATCGTGTCTGATCCATATCGAAGCAACCGGACAACGATCCCGATCCGGTAAGGTGCGCCGCGGAACAAACCGCTATCGCCTTCTTGATTTACCAGCCGGTCCGGATCGGACCGGGTCCTCTCTGAACCAATCCCCGGTCACGACAGAACCCACCCCCGGGTTCACAGAGAACCTACCCTCCGGTTCACAGGAAACAAACCCCCGGTTCACAGGGACCCGGGAAATAAATAATAATAGCAAAGATATAATGGGCGACGTCCCGTCAGTCGGTATAACAGCGCCCGATGACGCGACGGGACTTGACGCGATCTTAGCACCCCTTTATCTTGACACCTTCTTTGATCAGGTCTTTGCGCAGAGCGTCAAACAGGCGATCAAAACCATGTACGGTCTGCCGGTCCTTTCCGTCAACGGCACAAAGATCGAAAACGCCGCGATCCGCGCGCGGCTTTCGATGCTCACGATCGACCATATCGACTATGTGGAACAGCAGCTCGACCGCCTTTCCGGCGAGGTGACCAGCGGCGAGCGGTATCTGATGGCGTGCATCTATAACGCCCCGGTCGACTGCATGGTAAAGAACGCGAAAAGCGGATGACCGTGCATGAATTGTCCCTGCGGGTCGTGAATTGCATTCGGCATGAAGTGATGCCGGCGGCGTCATGACTGCACGAAAAAAGCCCCCGGCAGGAGGCGTGCGGGAAAGATCCTTCGTCATCCCCACGGGATTCCTCAGGACGACAGAAGCGGTTATGGATGCTGACGTCCCCCGGCTGTTCACAATCGGAAAGGCTGTCAGCCTTATCATACTGTTTTCTCCAAGGTTAACAATTAGTTTTAACAATTAAAACACAATTATAACGTATCCGCATGATAAAATATGATTGGAAACGGAGGGAGCGACATGAAAAGAATCATTGTTATTTGTCTTTGTCTTGCAATGCTCGCCTGCGGCACAACGGCGCAGCAGGAGGAAACAGCGCATACGGATACGCCTGTGTCGGCAGAACCCGCAGAAAACGAAACGGTCGCAATGAATCTCGCTCCGGAACCGGTACGATACCCCGTCAGAGAAGCGATCGCCGCCCTGCCCGAAGCGATTGAACCTATCGATCTTGAAGATCACCTGCTCGTCTATGAATCAAACGATGCAACATATCTCTATGCTTACGGCGAATCAGTGTTTTTGCATCAGGGAGGGATCTACAGTTGGTACGGTCCTTACAACTATCTGACCGAAGGAACGGCGTTTACATTCATTGAACCGCGCGACGGCACGCTGCATATCATTGACCTGAACGATCCGCAAAAAACGCCGGCAGCTTACTATCCGGATGCGGTGAACGGTGTGAAACGCTTTGCGATCTCGCAGAGCGGCAATGAGATCCTGTTTCTGAAGGACGAGGGCGAGCAGGATGGGGAGCCCGTAGAGGCATTGTATTACTTTGCAAACGGCGAAGCAAAGCGCATAGAGGAAAGCGTCGGCAGCGTGGATCAGTTCTGTCTGTCACCCGACGGGAAATCCTATGTCTTTTATATGATGGATGAGCCCTACAGTGAAATCCTGACGATAAACGGCGTGCCGATCGATCTGGACGATCCTATCGAAGATCTCAGCGAGGATCTTCAAACGGCGCTGACCCTCGGATCGGGCGTTCTGACGCTGTACCGTGAAGGGACTGAACCGCTGGTGCTTTCGGAAAACAGCGAGCTTTACGGGTGCCGGATCATGTCGGACGGAACGGTTCGATGGATCGAAACGGATAACACATATTGGGAATATCGCGGGACAGAAAAGAGCAAGTTGGCTGAAAACACCGAAGCGCCGTACATGACCGAATCCGGCATGATCGAGTTCTTCCGCGACGATTCGCTCTATGTGCAGTTCGGTGACGACGAGCCGCTGCTGATCTGTGCAGAAGAGCCCGGCAAACGCGTGTATCTCTCGAACATTCTTGATGGCGGAAGCCGGATCGTTTACGGCATGGTTTCCGACGAAAAGGACGTCGCAAACGCGTTTATGCACAGAACGGCGTATGTTGTGACTGTGGACAGAAGCGGCGTCTCCGAACCGACGCTGATTTCGGACGACAATTACATGGTGATCCCTTTCCGCGACGACTTTATCGCTGCACAGACAGAGGACGCCATTACCTGCAAACTATATTTCAAAGGGAAGTACGTCGGCGTTGTGGACGATCTCTGGAATGATCTTTACGTCTCGGGAAGCGGAGACAGCCAAGTACTGTTTTACCGCAGCGAGGGAAAACTTTGCCGCTTTGACGGCGAAACGGTGACGGTGATCCTCGATTCTGTACCGGAACTGTTGACGCGTTGGGTCTGGATACTGGAAAACGGAACGTTCCTGTACCGTGACGGCGACGCACGGTATTATTACGACGGAACTGCGTTCCATAAGATACTGGAGAACGTCGACTGGTGCTTCTTCGTTTCGTTCCTGAAAGAAGCTTTGGAAGAGCGTCTGCTCCACGATTGATACTATGCAACAAAGCCCCCGCGGCTGCGGGGGCTTTTTGATATAGATCCTTCGTCATCCCTTCGGGATTCCTCAGGATGACACAAGAGGGATCGCAGGATCAGTTGACTTCGCCGGTCAAGGCGTCGTAGATGATACAATCAGTAGAATAACTTGATTCCGCAACAGCAAGGCGGCAATCGTCAAGCAGCCAGTATTCATTCTGCATCCTGTCGTTGATGCCGCCATTGTTGAACACAACAAAAAGATGATTCTTCTGATTCGGTTGGATATCGACAACGGTATGGTCCATTGGCTTTTCTCCGCCCCATGACAGCAGCTTGCGCCCCTCATAGCGTGCATAAGCAATGACGTGCGAATCAGCTATCAGCAGCACGGTCTGATCGTCTTTCTGTAGCCGTACGATCTCCGAAGCGGATTCGTCATAAAACGTCACGGCTTCGCTGCTCCACCCGTCTGTTTCCATGCGTTGAAGCAATTCCGACAGTTCCATATCGATCCAGTTTGATTCGGAATTGTCGTCGGTGCGGATCTTTTCCAGATCGAGGGCGTGAAAACGTGTGTTCTTCGGCTGCGGATCATCCCAATAATTCGGAATTGTGCCGATCAGCAAGACGTCCTCGGCGGTTTTTGCGTTTTCCTTGACAAGCGCATAGATCTGCGCCGATCCGCGATGTCCGACCAAAAGCTCACAGGAAACGGAAGCGTTCCCGATCGGAATCGTGCCCTTCACGGCACTGTCCACATCTACATGGAAACGAGCGCCGTTTGCCTCGTCGTACCAATCGGTATTCGGCTGTTCATGCGGCAGATATTCCATATAGACAATATCGTGATAATACTTGGCTTGTTCCTCCGCGGGCTCCTTCGACCTTTGAAAATAAATCACGGAATGCGGCTCCACCGCGGGAAGATCGAACGCATCAGACTTGGAAAGCAGCTCAAACCGGCAAACGGTTCCGTCCGTAGTCAGGCGCGCTTCCCCTACAGGAAGTACAAAGTAAGGCGTTTTGTCATACGGCGTACGATAAAAACGCATCTCAAGCGTAAACGTGTCTCCGTTCGGTCTCAGCCAGCAATCGCTCAAGTGAAGCATCATGCACACTTCGTCCGTTTCGGAAACGACAAACCAAAGCGCGAATCCGTCGCTCGCTCCCCAGTCCCAAACGGTTCCGGTAAACTCCTGCGGTTCGAATATCCTTTCCCGATCCTCGCAAAAGGGGGTGTCGACCCCGTTGACCACTTCGGGCTTCTGAACTTTTTTCGAACCGTCGGTTCCCGCACAGCCGACGGCAAGGCAGAGCAAAAGAAAAACGGATACAAGTCTTCGAACGGTGCGCATGGGCGATATCCTCCTCATTTTCCTGCATTTACTATACCATTCCAATG
>CAMVGD010000114.1 GCA_947166925.1 uncultured Clostridia bacterium
CTCCGGCACGGTATAGCGCGCGTCGCCTGAGAAGCGGACGACGCCGTTGTCAAGCCACGCGGTATGCCACGCGCCGGCGGCGACCGCTGCATGCGCCTGTTCGCGTACGTCGGCTCTGCGCGTGATCCGGGCGGCAAGAAGCTGCTCCGCCGCGGTCTCGCCCTGTTCGGTCCCGAGCGCGCGCAGCGCGGCTGCGCCCTCGTCGTAATTGCTGCCCGTAAAGACGGCGGCGGCTTCCTCGAACCGGATCTGTTCGCGCAGCGCTTCAATGCGCGCCGGCGCGTCCGAGAAATCGCCGAGCTGCGTAAACAGCTCGATCGCTTCTTCCTTCTTGTCGGCGAGGATCAGCGTTTCCGCGTTCCGGTAGATCATGTTGTAATACGGCAGCGCCTGCTCGTCGGAAAGCTGCCGGAGAAGGTCGACCGCATACGCCGTTTCACCGCTGTCGATCGCGTATTCGATCTCCGATTTCGTCATCTCCAGCAGCTGCGTTTTCAGCGCTTCATAGCGGTCGGCATACTGCGGCTTGCCCTCGATCGAGGCCATGGCGTCCCGGAGGATCGCGCAGGCTTCGTCGTACGGCATGTCCCCGCTCTGATCCATGGCGGTCTCGTAGATGTGATCGTACGTGAGCTCGCCGAGGATCACGGCAAGCTCGCTCTGCTTGCCCGTAAACAGCGGATTACCGCTGAGCTTCTGGATCGCCGTTTTCAGCGTCTCGTACGCTTCCTCGTACGGGAGCTCCCGGGACGCCGCCAGCGCGTTTTTGTACGTCTTCTGCGCGGGGAAATAGAAGAATCCGAGCAGCGCGCCGACGATCAGCACGAGCGCGACGGGAATGATGATCAGGAAGATTCGTTTGCTTTTGGGTTTGCGTTCCATAATGCCTCCGACCGTAAATATGCCTATGCCGCCTTGACAGGAAGGGCGATCTTTCTTCTTTTACATTATATCGCAGTTTTTCGCATTTGAAAAGGCTTTGCGGACGATTCGCCGGAAGCGTTTTCCGCGCGTCGTTGCAATGCGGCGGCGGGTGTGGTATACTGAAGAAAACGACCGGAGGAACGCCATGAAAAAACGGATCGTCATTCTGCTGCTGATCGTGCTGACGCTGCTTCTGCCGCATGCGGCGAGCGCCAACGCGCCCGCGCCGGATCCGTGGGAGCTTTCGGTTTATCTGCAGAACGTGCCGGACGGAACGACGGTCACGGCGCTCTTTCTGCAGGAGGACGGTACGTTTCGGCAGGGAGAGACCTATACGTCGGGCGGCGCGAAGAACTGGAAGATCGGCGTCTGGTTCAAGGAGGACGAAAAGCAGTTTTGTCTGGAGCTCACCGCGGCGGACGGCACGGTCACGAGCACGGAACCGGTCGCGATCGAGCCGTACGGCGATTATACCTATGACAGCGCGGAGAACACGCTCGTTTCCGGCAAGCCGAAGGGAACGGGAGAAACCGGTCTCGGCGGGATCGTATCGTTCTGCCTTGACTGCGGCAGCATGCTCCTGTTCTATGTGTTTGCGGGGCTTCTGATGCCGGTCGCCGTCACGTTCCTCGTCGAGTGGCTTACCGCGCTGTGCTTCAGGATCCGTCCGGTCCGGCACGTCTTCGCGATCAACGCGATCACGAATCCGGTCATGAATCTTCTGCTGCTGATCGCGTCGTCGCTGATTTCGGCAAGCCGCGCCGCGTACTGGATCATCCTCGCCGTGCTCGAGATCGCCGTCGTGTTCATCGAGTACGCGTATTATCGGAAAAAGTACCCGGAGACCGGGCGCGCAAAGCTTCTCGTGTTCGCGATCACGGCGAACGTGCTGAGCCTTTTGATCGGCGGGCTTCTGCAATATCTGATCGTGTAAAAGGAGGATGGAAAAGAAGGACAATACCTCAGGACTGTTTACGGAGCGTGAGATCCGCGTATACGACCGGCTCGACGCGCTTCGGCACGGAGATAAGCAGGAGAAAAGGCTGGCGTTTTTCGTGATGGGGATACTGGGCAATGAAAGCGTTCAGATGAGCCTCGAACAACGGCTGACGCTCGCAGAGAACTGGTTTGCGGCGTTCGATCAGGCGCGAGCGGAGGGCAAGGACCTGTTCGAGCAGATCTTTTGAATCAGAATACCGGAAAAAAGTCCTTGACACAGCGGAAATCATCCGCTATAATAACCGTACCAATGGCGGTGTAACTCAGTTGGCCAGAGTAGTCGGTTCATACCCGACCTGTCATCCGTTCGAATCGGATCGCCGCTACCAATTCTCCAACGGACGTCAATGTGGAAATCACGTTGACGTCTGTTTTTTCTTTGTCAGAGCTGACCTCGATGCGGTCGACGAGCAGATGCACCGCGCGGCGGTCCGGCGCGGCGCTGATCGCCTTCAGCCATTCGAGAATCGTGCCCGTCGAATACTCCTCCGGCGGATCGGCGGTCTCCAGGGTCTCGATCTCCGCCTTCAGCGCTTTCATCCGGTTGTTCAGATCCTGAATGATCTCCGGCGCGAACGTCGTCGCGGACAGATTTTTCACCAGATTGTCGTATTCGGTCTGCTTCGCCGCGATCTGCTTTTTCACCACCGCGGTGTAAGTCGCCCTGCAATCCTTCCGGTGATTCCGGTAGGAGCGCAGAAAGTGCGCGATCTTGAGCTGCATTGCGTCGGACAGCAGCTCCTTGAGATAATCCGTCACCGCCTTGACGAGCACCTCCTCGCGCACCGTCGGCGCGCCGCAGTTGGCGCTGCAGGCGTAGTACACATACTTGTCGCCTTTCCGGTTCGGGGCGCGGTGGATGTGCATCTTTGCGCCGCACTTGCAGTAGACCAGCCCGCTGCAGAGATACTCGTTCTGCTTTCTGCCGTTTTGCTTTCTCATGTCCATGATTTTCTGCACCTCATAGAATGTATTTTTGTCCACGATCGCCGGGATCGCGCCGTCGATCCGGATCGCGCCCGCGGTCTCCAGCCGCGTCTTGCGGTGCCGGCATCCTTCCACCGAGTACACATAGATGCCCGCGTACTTCTCGTTTCGTAGGATCTCATAGATCTGCGTGTACTTGATCTCTTTTCCGTTCCTGCCGCGGACGCCCGCTTCCTTCATCTCGCGGATCAGCCCCGTATGCCCTCTGCGGTTCAGCGCCGCGTCGAACATCTTTTTCACATAGATCGCTTCGCTCGGCTCGATCACGAGCTGCTGATTTTCGATCCGATACCCGAAGGGGGCGGGGCCGCCGTTGTGCAGCCCCTTCAATGCAACCTCGCGATGCCCCTTCCGCACCTCTTTGGAGAGGTTTTTGCTGTAATACTCCGACAGCACCCACATCATCTGCTTGGCGAAGTCGCCCTCGATGCTTGCTCCGAAGTTCTGCGCCACTGCGATGATCGGAATCTTTTCCTTTTCCATCATCTTGGACAGCCGGACGTGTTCTTCCAAGGACCGCGCAACGCGGTCATACTTGTGAATCAGCAGAACCTCGAACCGGTGCTGCTTGGCGTCCGCCAGCATCGCCTGATACTGCGCGCGCTGATTGGTCTTTTCCTCCGTGCCGGAGATTGCCTCGTCGGAATAGATCCGGTAAACGTCCATTCCGTTTCCGTTCGCAAATTCCGTACACGCCCGAACCTGCGCCTGTGTGCTCATTTCCGTCTGATTGTCGGAACTGAACCGTGTGTAGATTGCCGCTTTCAAACGGCATCACCTCCTGTCTCTGTGATTATGTTTTCCGTTAAGTCCAATCCGAATTTCCTTGCCAAAAACTCTGCCAGTTCTTTTACGGTCAGCTCCGCGGTTTCAAACGATCGCGTCATCCGACCGCCCTTCTTATCTATTATGTATCGGGCGCGCATCGGCACCCGCAGGGTATCTGTATTGCAAACTTTTGTTTCTTTCATTCTTTCCGCTCCTTTTTGCATGGTCTGTCGTGTTGTGGCATTCAAATGTCGTTGTGATATGTTCAGCGTTCATATTCCAAAGTTTCCTTTCTGAGTTCGCGATCCTCCGTCAGATATGGTTTCAGCTTCCTCTCAATCTGCGGGCGTTCCGTAAGAATCCGTTTGCAGAGATTCTGTTCGATTTTGAGGGCGCGAAGATCGCAGTTTTGCCTTACGAGGTCAGCATACAGCGTATTCCGCTCGGTGTTGAGGATGTCGACGGAGTGGTTTTGTAAAATTTCATGTGTCTCTTTGATTTTTTCCTGCTCCTCAACCGTCAGAGGGAACGCTTCCGTATCCCGATCCGCGTACATTGCCGTCATCTGCAGCGCGTCGTACAGCGGCTTTTGACGCTTCTTCTTCACGTTCAGGATCGTTCGCTCTTTCGTCAGCGCGGCGATTCTGCCGTCAATAGCGTCGATGCGATCTTTTAGCTGCGCCGCCGTCTCGATCCCGTTATCCGTCAGATACTTTGCCTGCGCTTTCAGCTGTGTAAACCGTTTCAGTTCCTCCGGCGAAACGTAATACTGCGTTTTGACGCCGTCGTTGACAAGCCCGAGTATGTACGTCCATGCGAGGATCAGCGCGCGGATGCCCGTGATCTTGCCCCGCGGGACAACTACCCGCTGCCGCCGCGGCATGATGACCTCAAAGCTCGGATCGCGCATCGCGCGGTCGATGTACGCGGCAAGATCGTCCTCGGTCATGGACTGCTGCTTTTGTTTCACGCGGTACGAACGCTCCCCGCCATAGGGAAGGAAGGTCGGGTACTTGCTGCCGTGCCGGACCGTGTACCCGCGATCCTCCATCCGCGCGTAAAAGCTGCCGACGTCCATTGCCAGAGACAGGCATTCCTCCGCGTCCCGGTCGAACAGCTCACGCTGCGTTTTGACGCCGCATTTTTGCATGCGCCACTCAATGTAGGTCAGCGCCTTCCTTTGCGGCTCGTCAACGGTCGAAACGCCGTATTCGCGGCAAAGCCGATCCGAAAGCGTCCGGATCTCGTTGAAATACGTTTGCGGCGAAGAATGATATTTGGTTCCGTCCCGATCGGAAACCGAATTGAAAATGATATGGTTGTGAATGTGGTGCCGGTCGGTATGGGTGCCGACGATTACCTCGTATCCGTCGAGATATTCCTCCGCAAAGCGATTCCCGATCTCGTGCGCCAGTTCCGGCGTGAGCTCGTCCGGCTTGAAACTCTGGATCAGATGATACGCCTGCACGCCGTCGGTCTTGCCGTACCGGCGCTTGGTCTCCATCCATGTTTTTGCCGCCGTTTCCCGCTCGCAGCCGATGCAGGAAACGAACACGCGCTCGCTCGTTTTCGCGAGATTGCAGACGTAACGAATCAACCGGTCGAGCCGCATGTTTTTTGCAAGAATCTTGGTTATCGCCACTTTTGGATCTCCTCCTTGAGCGCGGTCATCAACGCCGCTGTCCGGTCCCATTCGCTCTTTTCGAGAACGCCCGCGGCGTTTGCCCGATGCGCGATCTGGTTCAGATTGTTTCCGATCCGGTCGACGCTGCGCTGTAAGTTCCGAAGCTCCGGCGTCGGCTTTTCGCGGATCTCCGCGCCAGTGATCAGCTTCCGTAAAAGCCGCGTGCTGCCGAGACCGGTGCGATTGCATAGCGTTTTAAGTGCTTCATACTCGGCGTTGTTCAGCCGGGTACCGACGTGAATGTTTCTGGTTCTGTGTTCCATATAATCCTTTCTCCGCCTGTGGCGGCATACGGGTTCGGGTGTCCCGACAAGCGCATTTGGAACGCTAAATGCTATGCTTGCAAGGACATCGGCTATGCCTTCTGTCCTCTTTTCCCGGGAACAGAAACGGCTCCCCGAAGCGCGGCCAACCTTGCGATTGTTGTCGCCGTACAGCCCGTGCAGGGAGCCG
>CAMVGD010000115.1 GCA_947166925.1 uncultured Clostridia bacterium
TGTCAGAAAACCGTTTTGTGTTTTTTGACACCCTGATTCTATGAATCTGCGCTCACTTGATGAGCCCCAACTGCTTTGCCTGCCGGATGTACTTCGGAAGGTCGGCGATCGAAACGTCGACGTCGTGTTTTTTCGCAAAAGCAAGCAATTCGCGGACGGTGACCCTGCCGCCGGCAAGGAGCGCCGCGACCTCGTCCTGAAGCGCTTTGTCGGTCTTGTACTGTTCCACGAATTCTTCTACGGTTGCCATGACGCCGCCTCCCTGTGTTTCGTATAAAAACAGCATAACATATCCGCGCTTCCATTGCAAACGCTTCCTGCCTGTGTTATACTGAAAAAAACGAAGGAGGGAGCGGCCGTGCGTTTGTTCCGAAAACCCAAAGGACCGCAGTACGACGTTGAAAAGCAGGCGCCCGCGATCAAAAAGAGCATCTGTACCGGCGAGGCGGTCGCGGGCTTTGTCGACCGCGCGACCGGCAGCTTCACCGAGGTCATGCTGATCCGCACGCCGAAGGACCTCGACGATTTCCGCGCGGAATACAATATCACCGAACCGATAAAAACGATCTGGTAAACAAATGCCCGGCATTTGCCGGGTTTTTTCGTGCAAAAACCGCTGTTTGCCTATATGCAAACGAAAATGGATATGATATACTATTTATATCGACTCGGTCCGGCGGCGGACCGGAAGGAGGAGGGGCAATGAATCAACAGCAAACCTACTGCGCGTTTATCAGCTACCGGCATCAGGATCCGGATCGGAAAATCGCGAAGGCGCTGCATACGGCGATCGAGACGTACGGCATCCCATCGTCGATCAAAAAGCAGACCGGCAAAAAGAAGATGGGGAAGGTGTTCCGCGATCAGGAGGAGCTGCCGCTGTCGGCGGACCTCGGCGCGGACATCGAGGCGGCGCTGGACGCGAGCGAATGGTTCATCGCGATCTGCTCGCCGCGCTATCTGGAAAGCAAGTGGTGCCTGAGGGAGCTCGAGTACTTCATTCAGCACAAGGGACGCGAACGCGTGCTGACCGTGCTTGCCGACGACGATCCGGACAAAAGCTTTGCGGACATGCTCCGCAAGGTCCCGAACGACGACGGCACCTTTACGGAGGTCGAGCCGCTGGCGGCGGCGGTCGGCGATCCGACGATGGGGGGAAGCCTCAAAAAACTGAAAATCGAAAAGCTGCGCATCCTTGCGCCGATGCTCGGCGTGACCTTTGACGATCTCAGACGCCGCGCGCGGAAAAGAAAGATCCGGATCGCTGTCACGGCAGGCGCGATCGCGCTCGCGGTCGCGGCAGGAGTCGGCGTATTCCTCGGCGTTACGCACGCCCGCAACGAAGCGCTCCGTCGCGAGGCGGAGGAGCAGGCAAGGATCGCCGAGGAGCAGGCAAGGATCGCGGAGGAGGAACAGCGCCGTGCCAAGGAGGAGCAGCGCCGCGCCGAGGAGGAGCGGAGGAACGCTGCCTTCAACGACATCGGCGAGCGCATCGAACGCGCGTCGGCGGCGCTTACCGCAGGGGAAAAGCGCGAGGCGGCAAAGATCCTGACGGACGCGATCGCGGTGAGCGACGAATTTGACGGAATGCGGCGCGACGACGTCCTTGCTTTGATGCGGCGGACGATGTATATCGAGCCGTTCACGGTCGTTTCGAGCTTCAACAACCAGAACATGCAGCTTCTGTTCATCGAGCCGTCGCCGGACGGCACGAAAGCGGTCGGCGTGGTCAACAACAACTCGATCGCCATGGTCGACCTTGTGCAGAACGAGATCCTGTACACGGTGACCGCGGACAACGCGATCATGATGTATCCGCATTTTTCGCAGGACGGCACGCGGTTTCTGGCCGATTGCGATTACGGGCGGTTCGTGCAGGTGTGGAACACGGCGGACGGCTCGGAGGCGTTCCGCTACACGAGCAAGCTGAACGCGCCGTACGAGATCGGCACCGATTATTTCTGGAAGGATGCGGATACGCTGCTTGTGCAGGATCAGGACAAGCTTCTGCTTGTTTCCTCGGACGGTACGGAAAAAGTCTTTTATACCTTCGGCGATCAGATGGAGGACTATGATCCGGCGAACAACCTGCTGTCGCAGCTGCTGGGCGGCGTTTCGTTTGACAAGCTGTTTTCCAATGTGCAGGAGGGGTATGCGGGTATACAGGTGCTCGTTTCCGACGACCGCGAACGTGTCGTGGTTTCCGGAAAGGCGGGCGAAACGGCGGTCATCGTGCTGGACAGCGAAGGGAAGCGCTTGTTTATTCCGTCCAGTCCGCTGGACGACTCCTGCAAGATGGCCGGGACCTTTGCGGAAAAGTGGGCGCTGTCGCCCGACGGCAAAACGCTGAGCTGCCTGTCCGTTTATCTGCTGATTGCCGGATGGGATACGGACACCGGCGACATGATCTTCATCGACGTCGACAACCGCGATATACAGGACGTGCCGACCGAACCGGCCTTTACCCCGGATTCAAAGCGCTGGGCGTATGCGATCGGGAACGTGCTTCATGTCTGCGACGCAAGGTCCAACGAGCCGATCCTGACGGCGAACCTTGACGAGACCATGTTCGTGCCGTCGATCGCGTTCTCCCACGACGGAAAGTATCTTTTCATGACGAACGAGGCGATGTTCATCATCAACGCAGAGAACTGGGCGGCGGAGCTTGTCGAATCGGCGGAGGGCACGAACTACAACGGCATCGTTCCGATGGACAAGATGGTCCTCTGCTCGCGCTACGACGGCGTGATCTTCTTCTACAGTCTGCCGGAGCTTGCATCCGTACAGACCGTCGAAAGCTTTTCCGGCGCGCGCATGGAGCCGTATGAGGCGCAGCGGACGGTCGCATGCGTGCCGCTGACAAGTCAGCACGAGCTTTCGCCGACGTTCAGGCAGACGAATTTCTATAAGGATTATCCGCCGCAGCTTTTCTTCTCGGTCGACGGCAGCGTTGCGGCGATGGCGCATCCGGACGGCACGATCGAGCTGTTCGATACGCAGGGCGACGGTATGGTCAAGGATACGGTCGGACAGCTCTACACCTATATCAACGCGCTTGGCGTTTCGGAGGACCGGCTCGTGGCGATCGACGTGGAGACGCGCATGATGGTCTACAACATGAAGACGCACGCCGTGGAAAAGATCTGGAACAACGGCACGCAGTATTCGTCCTTTGCGTTCAACGGGGACGGCAGTCTGATGATGGCGATGTGCGCGGGACTTACCCGGATCGACGTCTACGACCTGAACGACGGCTGCCGCCTGCTGTTCTCGATGAACGCACAGGCGGATGCGTTCGAGGAGATGGCATTCTCCGCGGACGGCGCGTATGCGGTCGGAAGGACCGCCGCGGGGACCTACGTGGTCGGCGATCTGTTCTTTGCGGACGAAGACGCGCTGATCGAACGGACAAGAGCGTTCGCGACGGGTGAATAAGCGGTATTCGGGAGCGTCCCTTCGGGGGCGCTCTTTTGCGTTGCTTTTTACGCGAAGCGTGGTATAATCGGAACAGAAACGAAACGGAGGAACGGGCATGCATATTCTGGTTCTGAACGGCTCGCCGAAGGGCGAAAACAGCATCACTCTGCAGACGGTGCGCTATCTTGAAAAGCGATTCAAGGATGAGACCTTCGAGGTGCTCCACGTCGGACAGCGCATCAAAGCGCTTGAAAAGGACTTTACAAAGGCGACGGAGGCGCTGAAAAACGCCGATCTTCTGCTGTTCTGCTATCCGGTCTATACCTTCCTCGTGCCGAGCCAGCTCCACCGGTTCATCGAGCTTGTCAAGGAGCACGGAATCGACCTTGCGGGCAAGTGCGCCGCGCAGGTTTCGACCTCGCTGCATTTTTACGACATCACCGCGCACCGCTTCATCCGCGACAACTGCGACGATCTGGGGCTCGACTATCTCGGCGGGCTGTCTGCGGACATGGAGGATCTTCTGAAGCCGCAGGGCAGAAAGGACGCGGAGGAGTTTTTCCGCTTTATTCTGTGGCGTAAAGAGCACGGGTACGCCGAGCCGAAACGGTGTGAACCGAAGCCGTTCACGCCGGTCCCGCTTTCGGAATCCGCCGCGCCCGCGATGCTTTCGGGCGGCAGGGTCGCCGTCGTTGCGGACTTCGATCCGGAGGAGGAGAGCCCGATCCGCGCCATGATCGCGCGGTTTATGCGCGTCACACCGTTTGAAACGACGCTTGTGAACCTAAAAGAGTTCCCGTTTGCGGGCGGCTGCCTCGGCTGCTTCCAATGCGCCGCAAAGGGCGCGTGCGTCTATAAGGACGGCTTCGACGCGTATCTTCGCGAACAGATCCAGACCGCCGACGCGATCGTCTATGCGTTTCAAATCAAGGACCATTCGATGGGCTATCGCATGAAGCTGTACGACGACCGGCAGTTCTGCAACGGACACCGCACGGTCACGATGGGAAAGCCCGTAGGCTACCTCGTAAGCGGTCCGCTTTCGGAGGAGGAGAACCTCCGCACCGTGATCGAGGCGCGCGCCGAGGTCGGCGGAAACTTCCTCGCGGGCGTCGCGTGCGACGAGTTTGATCCGGACGCGGGCATCGAAGCGCTCAGCGACACGCTCCGCTACGCGGTCGATCACGCCTATCAGCCGCCGAAGACGTTCTGGGGCGTCGGCGGGATGAAGATCTTCCGCGACCTGATCTATCAGATGCGCGGACTGATGAAGGAGGACCATCGCTTTTATAAAAAGCACGGCTTCTACGACTTCCCGCAGAAGCGCAAGGGCCGCATCCTCGGCATGTATCTGGTCGGCGGCATGATGCGCAATAAGAAGCTCCAGAAGAAGCTCTCCGGCAAAATGACCGAGGGCATGCTGATGCCGTACAAAAAAGCGCTCGAACAGGCGGAGAAGGAGTGACGCTTCGCGGGACGATATTCCTGCGGAACGATATGCCTTGCAGCGCGATATGCACCTGCGGCGCATGACTACCCTCCCGACGGGCTTCGCCCGCCACCCTCCCTCACAAGGGCGGGTAAAACATTCATCAACAAATCGTAGGGGACGCCGACCCCGGCGTCCCGTTCGCGGATGCATTGCCTTTCAGCGCGATATGCACCTGCGGCGCATGACTACCCTCCCGACGGGCTTCGCCCGCCACCCTCCCTCACAAGGGCGGGTAAAACATTCATCAACAAATCGTAGGGGACGCCGACCCCGGCGTCCCGTTCGCGGTTGCATTTAGCGAATCAGCTTCGGCGCGAGCGCGTTCGCAAGCTGCAGATAGTAGCCGAAGCGTTCGTCGTCGCGGGCGTCATAGCGGTTGCCGAGCATGATCCACTCGCAGTATTCGTAAAACAGAAAATGATCGAGAGCACGGCGGTAGTCCGAAAAGACGACGCCGTGCTTTTTCGGCAGGCGCTCGTAATAGTATTCGATCGCAAAATCGCGGTCCGCGCGCGAGAGGTAAAAATACGCGTTCCGGTCCTCGCGCCCGTGCGCGATCAGCCGCGCGAACGCGGACAGGTACGGCAGCACCCCGCCGTACTCCCAGTCGATCAGCACCGCGCGTTCCTCGTCCGCAAGCACGTTGATCGGCAGGAGGTCGTCGTGGCAGAGCGTGCGCGGCGTTTCCGAAAAGACGCGCCGAAACGCTGCGTACGCGCGCTCGAGCAGGTCCGATCCGAGGTATTTCCCGCGGTTTTCAATGCCCTGTTTCGCCATGTCCATCGTAACGCAGACGTCGTACAGATCCTCGCGCTGCCAGTATTCCTCCTGCGAGGCTGTAAGCGCGTCGAGCGCGCGGACGAGCCGCTTCCGGTCGCAGATGC
>CAMVGD010000116.1 GCA_947166925.1 uncultured Clostridia bacterium
GAGCGAAGCGAGAATTCATTGTGGCTGTTCAAAGCGTTTTTGAACAGCCCCTTTGGTTTCACAGATCGTCCGCGTCCTGCGTCGGGTGCGGATCGCCTTGCGAAAACTGCTCGTTTGTCATCGGCATCCCGGTGTAGCTTCCCTCCACGTCGGAAGGGATACTGACCGTTCTCCGCCGGACGTAGCGGATCTTTTCCCGCTTCTCTTTGCGCTTCTCAGTATTCATCCGAGCCAAAGAGATCGTCGTCGCTGCGGTTGCGCTGGCTGTCGCCGTCGCGGTTCGAGTCCGCGTGCTTGCGCTCGTTCGGGTTGCTTCTGCGGTTGCGCTCGTCGTTCTCGCGCCGTTTGTCGTTCTTCATGGTCATGAGAGGTTCCTCCGTATAGAGATTACCGATTGATCGGCGTCGTTATTGTGTCCGTTCGTACGTTTCTTATGTAAAGAACGCGAAAAAAACGCGATTCGCGTCTTGTGCATCGCGCGCGTCCGCGTTATAATAAGATATTATTTCAGAAAACCCGATCGGAGAACCCTCCGAGGAAAGGACGCAATATGGAAGAACGGAGCAAAAACTTCATCGAAGAATTTGTCGAGGAAGACCTGAAAAAACTGGACCGACCCGTGAAAACGCGGTTCCCGCCCGAGCCGAACGGCTATCTGCACATCGGTCACGCAAAGGCGCTGACCGTCGACTTCGGCATTGCGGAGGAATACGGCGGCACCTGCAACCTGCGCTTTGACGACACGAACCCCACCAAGGAGGACGTCGAATACGTCGAGGCGATCAAGGAAGATATTCATTGGCTGGGCTTTGAATGGGATCAGCTCCGCTTTGGCTCGTCCTATTTCGATCAGTGCTACGAGCTTGCCGTAAAGCTCATTAAGGACGGCAAGGCGTACGTCGACGACCTAAGCAAGGATCAGATGCGCGAATACCGCGGCACGCTGACCGAGCCCGGCACGAACAGTCCGTGGCGCGACCGTTCCGTCGAGGAGAACCTCGACCTCTTTGAGCGCATGAAGAACGGCGAGTTCCCGGACGGTGCAAAGACGCTCCGCGCAAAGATCGACATGGCGAGCCCCAACATCAACATGCGCGATCCCGCCATGTACCGCATCCTGCACACCTCGCACCATCAGACCGGCGACAAGTGGTGCATCTACCCGATGTACGACTTTGCGCACCCGATCCAGGACGCGATCGAGGGCGTGACGCACTCGCTGTGCTCGCTCGAATACGAAGCGCACCGCCCGCTCTACGACTGGGTCGTGAACGCCTGCGGGTTTGAGCAGAAGCCGCGGCAGATCGAGTTTGCGCGGCTGAACCTCACCAACACGATCATGTCGAAGCGCTACCTCCGCCGGCTTGTCGAGGAGCATTTCGTTTCCGGCTGGGACGATCCCAGAATGCCGACGCTCTGCGCGATGCGCCGCCGCGGCTACCCCGCCGCCGCCGTGCGCGACTTCCTTGCCAGGATCGGCGTCGCAAAGGCGGATTCCGTGGTCGACACCGCGATCCTCGAGCACTGCGTGCGCGAGAACCTGAACGCGAACGCGCCGCGCCGCATGGCGGTCACCGAACCGCTGAAGCTCATCATCGACAACTGGGAGCCCGACCGCTTCGAGGCCGTCGAGATCGAGAACAACCCGAACGACCCCGACGCGGGCACGCACACCGTGCGCTTCGGCAGAGAGCTCTGGATCGAACAGAGCGATTTCATGGCGGAGCCGGTCAAGAAGTTCTTCCGGCTGAAGCCGGACGGCGAAGTGCGTCTGAAGGGCGCGTACATCGTCAAGTGCGTTTCGTGGAAGACCGAGCCGGACGGCACGGCGTCCGAGGTCCACGTGACCTACGATCCCGAAACGAGAAGCGGTTCGTGCGAGCGCAAGGTCAAGGGCACGCTGCACTGGGTCCCGGTCGCGGACGCGATCCCCGCGGAGCTGCGGCTTTACGGTCCGCTGATGCGCGAAACCGCCGAAGGCGAGGAGGTCGACGACTTCACGAAGCTCCTGGACCCGGATTCGCTCGAGATCAGGCCGGGCTTCCTCGAGCCGGCGCTTCGGGAAGCGAAGGTCGGCGAGTCGTTCCAGTTCGTCCGCATGGGCTATTTTGCAAAGGATCCCGATTCGACCGCGGAGCATCCGGTGTTCAACCGCGTCGTGGGGCTCAAGGATTCGTTCAAGATTCAGTAAGGAGAAACCAATGGAAGTTCGTACCAGATTTGCCCCGTCCCCGACGGGCTATATGCATCTCGGAAACCTCCGCAGCGCTCTGTACACCTACCTGTTCGCCAAAGCGAACGGCGGCAGGTTCATTCTGCGCATCGAGGACACCGACCAGGCGCGCTTCGTGCCCGGCGCGGTCGACGTGATCTACCGCACGCTCAAGAGCATCGGCATGCAGTGGGACGAAGGTCCCGACATCGGCGGCGATTACGGTCCCTATGTGCAGAGCGAGCGCAAGAACATGTACCTGCCCTACGCCGAGCAGCTCGTGAAAGCGGGCAAGGCGTACTACTGCTTCTGCACCGAGGAGGAGCTTGCCGCACGCCGCGAGGAAGCAGCCAAGCGCGGCGAGACCTTCAAATACGACAAGCACTGCCTGCACCTTTCCCCGGAGGAAGTGCAGCGCCGCATTGCCGCGGGCGAGCCGTACGTCATCCGCCAGAACGTGCCGGAGCACGGCGAAGCGTCGTTCGACGACGTGCTCTACGGACACATCGCGGTCGACTGCGCCGATCTCGACGACATGATCCTGATCAAGGCGGACGGCATGCCGACCTACAACTTCGCGAACGTCATCGACGACCACACGATGGGCATCACGCACGTCATGCGCGGCAACGAGTACCTTTCGAGCACGCCGAAGTACAATCTGCTGTACGAGGCGTTCGGCTGGGAAAAGCCGGTCTACATCCACATGACGCCGATCATGCGCGACGCGACGCATAAGCTTTCGAAGCGCGACGGCGACGCGTACTTCGAGGACTATCTCAACAAGGGCTACCTGAAAGAAGCGATCGTAAACTACGTTGCGCTTTTAGGCTGGAACCCCGGCGACGAGCGCGAATTCTTCACGATGGACGAGCTTATCAAGGCGTTCTCCGTGGACGGCATGAGCAAGTCCCCCGCCATCTTCGACGTCAACAAGCTGACGTGGATGAACGCGGAATACGTCCGCCGTCTCACGCCGGAGCAGTTCACCGCGTACGCCCTGCCGTATTACGAAAAGGCGGGCGTTTCCGCCGAGCACGCGGATCTTCTTGCACGGATTTTGCAGCAGCGCACCGAGGTTTTTACGCAGATCCCGGAGATGCTCGACTTTATCCCCAAGCTTCCGGACTACGACGCCGAGCTGTTCACCAACAAAAAGAGCAAGACGAACCCGGAGATCGCAAAGCATGTGCTGGAGATCGCGATCGGGGCTTTGGACGCGCTTCCCGCATGGGAGGAGCAGCCGATCCACGATACGCTTCTCGGTCTTGCCGAAAAGGAAGGCATGAAGAACGGAACGATGCTCTGGCCGGTGCGCATCGCGCTTGCGGGCAAACAGGTCACGCCGGGCGGCGCGATCGAGATCGCGATCCTTTTGGGCCGCGAGGAATCCATGCGCCGTCTGAAGATCGGCCTTGAAAAGCTTTCGTAAGGAGGAACGGATATGAAGCTGGGTGTTATCGGACTGCCGAACGTCGGCAAATCCACGCTGTTCAACGCCATCACGCGCGCCGGCGCGCAGGCGGCAAACTATCCGTTCTGCACGATCGAGCCGAACGTCGGCGTCGTGTCCGTGCCGGATCACCGGCTGGACGTGCTCGCCGAAATGCATCATCCCGAGAAGTACACGCCCGCGGTCATCGAATTCGTCGACATCGCGGGGCTCGTGCGCGGCGCGTCCCGCGGCGAGGGCCTGGGCAACAAGTTCCTGTCGCACATCCGTGAGGTCGACGCCGTGGTGCACGTCGTGCGCTGCTTTGACGACGACAACGTCGTGCACGTGGACGGCAGCGTGAACCCCGCGCGCGACGCGGAGACGATCAACCTCGAGCTGATCTTCGCCGACATGGAGACCGTCGAAAAGCGGATCGACCGGCAGCAGAAGATGGCAAAGAGCGGCGACAAGAAGCTGCTCGTCGAGATCGACCTTCTGAAGCGCATCTACGCACATCTCGAGAGCGGCAAGCCCGTCCGCACGTTCGAGGCAGGCAAGGACGAGCAGGAGGCGATCAGAGGTCTGTTCCTTCTCACCTCGAAGCCGGTGATCTACGTCGCGAACGTAAGCGAAGACGACCTTTCCGGTGAGCCGAACGACTACGTCAGGACGCTCTACGCGATCGCAAAGAGCGAGGGTGCCGAGGCGATGACCGTCTGTGCAAAGCTCGAGGAGGGGGTCGCGGAGCTCGATCCGGACGAAAAGCAGGCGTTCCTCGAGGAAATGGGCGTGCATGAATCCGGTCTCGATCAGCTCGTCAAGGCGTGCTACCGGCTCCTCGGTCTTATCAGCTTTCTGACCGCGGGACCGAAGGAGGTCCGCGCGTGGACGATCCAGAAAGGCACGAAAGCGCCGCAGGCGGCGGGCAAGATCCACAGCGATTTCGAGCGCGGCTTCATCCGCGCCGCCGTCGTGCCGTACGAAACGCTCGTCGAGCACGGCTCGATCGCGGCGTGCAAGGAAAAGGGTCTCGTTCGTTCCGAGGGAAAGGAATACGTCATGCAGGACGGCGACGTGGTCGAGTTCTTCTTCAACGTGTAACGCGCGTCAGCGCAATGTATCGGGAGGTCGGTCGACCTCCCCTGTTTTTTTCGTACATGCATGACCGTTCGGTCAATGCGTGTTTCCCGAAGGAGAAGGTTTTGGGGTTCGCATATTCCGCAGGGGCGGGCATTGCCCGTCCGCCGGAGAAACGGACGATCGGTGATCGTCCCTACGGTCGCATGGTTCTTTCGCATGTCCCGTCCGCATCGATGTTTTGACGGGCTGCCGGGAGCGCGGAGCCAAGCACCCGCTGTGCGGAAACAATCCCCCAGTCAGTCTGCGGCTGCCAGCCCCCTTTACACAAGGGAGCCAAGACGCGAGGCGAAAGCGCGGGTCGAACAGGGAGCCATGCCTTGCATGTAACGTCATTGTAGAGGGCGACGTCCCCGGTGCCCCGAAAAGCGACTTCGTTACATAGACAGGTCGCGCATTCGCAATCTTCTGCTTTGTTTCGTTACTGAGGTAAAGCGCGCGTTATCATCTCTCCCTCCGTCTGCCTGACGGCAGCCGCCTCCCCCATCAGGCGGAGATCAACGCCTCTCCGCATCACTATGCTTCTATGCAAAGGGCATTCACCCTCCCTTGTGAGGGAGGGTGGCGGACAAAGTCCGACGGAATGGTCGTTTTTCATCCTCGACAGGCTTTTTTGAACCGCTCACGAGAGATTCTGTTTACAGCAAAAACCGCCCGGGCGCCCGGGCGGTTTTCCTGTTTGGGTTCAGTTTTGTTTTTTCAAAGTTCCGATAAAGTGTCTTAAGATCGCCTTTCGGGTGACGATGCCGATGAACATGCCGCGGTCGTCGACCACCGGAACGAAGTTCTGCT
>CAMVGD010000117.1 GCA_947166925.1 uncultured Clostridia bacterium
TTCATAAAGAGGGTGTTAAGAAAACGTGTTGCGTTTCTTAACACCCCCTTTTTGTATCGTATTCGCTTTTGTCCGGCGCCCGTCAGCCTTCGCCCGAAGCCTCCGAAAGCGACGGATCGGCGCGGAAGAAGATGATGTCGGAGATCATGCGTCCGCCGTTGTTGCGGTTCTGGAATTCGTGGTTGAAGTAGATCTGCGCGGTGAGCCCGCCGTCCAGATTGTACGCCGCGGCGCAGCCGAGCTTGTGCATGATGAGGGAGAGCTCGGAGAGCGTCACGCCGGTCGAGTACGGCTCGTTCCGTCCGTCCACCGCGACGAAGCAGTAGTGTCCCGGCTCGTAATAGCCGATCGCGCAGCGCGGATTGATGGCCGTGAGGCTGGAATTGAACTCGGTCTTCGGATCGCCGTTTTCGTCCAGCAGCGAAGGTCCGAACATCCAGCTCTGCCACGGATCCTGCGAGAGGATCTCCTCGGGGGTATAGGTCCCGACCTCGTACATCTTCATCACGCCGTCGCGGTACAGCACGCACAGATCGTGCGTCTCGTCGTAGTTGTCGCGATACACCTCGCCGTTGCGGACGATCACGCCGTGGCGCCAGTGCTGCGTGGAGTTGCAGTAGTCGCCGGAGATCGCGAGCAGCGCGCCGTTCGCTTCCGCCATCTTCCGGACGGTGCTTTCTTTCCTGACCGAGAAGTCGCCGAATGCCGCCGCTGTTTCAAACCGGGTGACGTCCTGGATGTATACGTCGGCGACGTAGTAGACGTTGATGTATTTGCACAGCTCAAAATTGTCGTCGTACCGTGTGATCGTAACGGACAGCCCGCTGTCGGAATAGTGCTTGTCCTCCAAAACCGGCGTCTCCGAAAAGACGTCCGGATAGCGTCCGCCGCAGAGTCCTGTCGGCGTGGGTTCGGGCGTGGGCTCCGGCGTCGGCTCGGGCGTGGGCTCCGGCGTGGGCGTGGGCTCCGGCGTCGGTGTCGGCGTGGGCGTCGGCGTTTCAAACCGGACCGTCTCCGCTTCCGGCGTCCGCACCGCTTCGGTCCGGGCAGGAGAAGGCGTGGACGCTTCCGCGGCGGGAACCGCCTTTGCACTGCACGCGGCGAACAGCATTGCTATCGCAATGATCAAAAATCTTTTCAATATTGTATACCCCATCGCGACATAGTATACCGTGTTCCGGCATAAAATGCAAGACGGTCCGCACACTTTTTCCGAATTGGCAAAAACAGGCTCCGCATCGGAACGAAAGCCGCAGAGACAGACATTTTCCGACACAAAACCGTCAAAAAACGGATGCATAAACGGTTTTGAGCGTCCGGACCGGAAACCGCCCGTTCATCGGCACTTTTCGACAAATGGCGCATCCATGCGTGCATATTCATTCCGGGCGAAAACAGTGTATAATCGCATACATTTCCACACCGTCCACACAGTTATCCACAATTTTGGGTACGGCGCATCGGTTTTTTCGGACTTATCCACCGTTTTGACCCCCTTGCATATGCGGTATAGGATGATTGAATACGCAGTGCATATTTCATAATTTCCTCCGAAAACATCGGAATACCGATAACATAAGAATAAAACGGCGGTTATCCGCATGCATAATGCATGAGATCTGTATGGACAAATCTGCGGCTGCATAGCACGGCGACATGCGGACAAAAAGGGACGCCGAAAGCGCAGCAGCGGCTTTTCGGCGTCCGCTTTCCGGTTCAGTCTTCCTTCCGGAACGGCTTCAGCGCGCCGTTTGCTCCGGCAGCCAGCAGCAGCAGCGTCAGCACCTCGTTCCGCCATTCATACAGGGTGGACTGTCCCGCGTGGAACTCGAAGGTCAGCGGGATGATCCCCCTTTTGCGGTACAGCGCCCGCCCGTCGTCCAGTCCGTAGCACCGCCGGAAAAACCGCTCCTTTTCCGGATCGTACCGCGCAAGATAGCGCAGCACGTTCTCGATGGCTTCGACCCAGCTTCTTGCGTGCGCCGTACGCTGCGTTTCACCGCCGCCGGCGTCGGATACGCCCTTTAAAAACGCCTTCCGCTCCCGGTAGTGCATCGCCTCCCATTCCGCAATCCGCTTCCATTCCTTTACGCACATTTCCGATCTCCTTTCCTGCGGATTATACGAACAAATGTTCGTATGCGAACAGTATAACAGAAAACCGAAAAAAGAAAAGTCCTTTTATGGGACAGAATGATAATATATAATGCGTGTTCCGGGCGTGCTTGCGCGGGGCGCGAACGTATGGTATACTGAACTATCCTATGGATGCGGGAGTATGGTTATGCGGAATAAAAAGGCGCTGCGGACGGTCGTCTGCCTCTTGATGCTGGTTCTGTTGTCTGCGTGCGGAAACGCTTCGGAGACGCCGGCGGAGTCGCCTGCGCCCGCGGCGGAGCAGCAGGCTTTGCCGGAGGACGACCGGGTCACGGTCGCATCCCCGGAGACGGCGGCGCCGGAGCAGGGGGTGACGCTGAACGGCGAGACGTTTTCTGTGGACGCCGAATCGCTTGCGCCGACCGTACCCGTATCGGACCTTGCGGCGCTCGGCGACGTGCTGACCGCCTGCACGGCGTGCCGGTCCGTCACTCTTTCCCGGAATTTCGATCCGTCGCAGTGCGCGGGCGGACTTTCGGCGTTCGAGGAGCGGTGGTCCGACCTTTTGCGGGAGTTTCCCGACGTCTCCTTTTCGGACGTGCTTCTGATCGGCGGCGTGCCTGCGGAAACGCTCGAAACGTATGCCGTGCCCGCGGACGCGGATCCGGAACGGGAGATCCGCACGATCGTTTCCTGCTGTCCGGCGCTTTCGGAGATCGATCTTACGGCGGTTTTTGCGGCAGCCGGAACCGTTGCGGCGGCGGTAAAGGAGACGCCCGGCGTCCGCTTCCTCTGGAACGACGAAACGTACGGCGCTTCGGCGTCGGACGCGGCTGCGCTTGCGTTTTCCGGCGCGCAGGATCCGGATACGCTGAAGGAATATCTTGCCTGCTTCCCGGCGCTTTCGGAGATCGACCTTTCGGAGGCGGCGCTTTCGGAGGAGCAGATCAACGGGATCTCGGACCGGTTTCCGGGCGCGGCGGTCCGCCGTACGGTGCTTTTGAACGGCGTTCCGACGGACAGCTTTTCAGAGGAGCTGGATCTGTCCGGCGCGCAGATCGACGCATATGAAGCGTTTTCGGATGCGGTCGGACGCTTCCCAAAGCTCAGGGAGCTGAAGCTGCACGACTGCTCCCTTTCCGACGAACAGCTTGCGGCGCTGCGGGACCGGTATCCGCAGGTCAAGGTGGTCTGGACGGTGAAGTTCGGGCGCTGGACCGTTGCGACGGACGCGGTCGCGTTCTCGACGCTGCAGCCGGGGGACAGCACCTACCGCATGCATACGGAGGACGTGCAGGTGCTGCGCTACTGCCGCGATCTCATCGTGCTGGATCTCGGGCATAACGACATCACGGATCTGAAATGGATCACGGAGCTCAAGAACCTGCAGGTGCTGATCCTTGCCGAAAACCGGAGACTGAAGGACATCACGCCGCTCGGTACGCTCTCGAAACTCAAATATCTGGAGCTGTTTCTGACCGGCGTCGAGGATATTTCCCCGCTTGCGAACCTCAGCGGGCTTCTGGACGTCAACCTGTGCTATGCGCACATCAGCGACATCACGCCGCTGCTGTCCTGCAAAAAGCTGGAGCGGATCTGGCTCGGCGAGAAGGTTGCGGAAAGAATAGGAAAGGAAGGCGTTCAAACGCTTGAAACAGCCTTCCCGAATGCGGAATTTGATTTTGTGTCAGCAGGTTCCACGAAACGCGGCTGGCGCGAGCATCCGCGCTTCCTGGCGTTCAGGCAGATGATCGAGGAGAACGTCGCCGTCGAACCCTTCCTGCCGTAACGCTTACGGCGTCTGGTCCGCGGGCGCTTCCTCGGCGGGCGGTTCCTCCGCGGGCGGCTGGACCATGGGGTTCTCGAGAAACGTCACGATATCCGACAGCGCACGCACGGTCGAGTAGTTCTTGCCCTCAAACGACAGCATGGAAAGATCCCTTCCCATGAACACGAGGGCGGTGGAATGCCCGCCGTCGAGATTATAGGCGAGCTTTGCGCCGTAGCTGACCAGCGTGTCCGCCGTCAGGATGTGGGTGAACTGGTTCAGACGGGCGCGCAGAGAAACCACGGTAATATAATGATACGGATCGCTGTAGCCGAACCCGACGCGCATGGTATATTCATTGTACTTGACGGGATCGGTGATCAGCGATTTTCCGTCCTTTACCAGCAGCGGACCGAAGGAGAAGCTGTCTTTTACACCCTGATCGAGCAGCTGTTCCGCGGTCGTTTCCCCTTTTTCATAGCATTGCAGCGTGCCGTCCGGCAGGATCGCCAGCGTCGTCGTTTCGGCGCGGTCGTAATAGACGATCCCGTTCCGGATCATGACCGCCTTGCGGTTGCTGGTAAAGCCGATGTAGTCGCCGGTGAACGCGACGACCGCATGCGCCTTCTGCGCCTGCAGCTCCGGCATTTCGGTATCCATGTAAATGATGTGACCGGAGGCCTCCGGCTGCGTCACGCGTCCGCCCGGCAGCGCGCTTGCGGTCGCAAGCAGATCGGCGCGCAGCGGCGTGCGCACGGCGGAATCGTCCACGCAGATCAGCGCCGCGCCGTTCGGATCGAGATACAGCCAGGGACCGAATTCGGATTCGAGCCCTTCGATATAGACGGTCTGCTGTACGGAGGCGGGCACGGCGGCGGCTTCGACCGGATCGAGCGTCCAGTCGGAAGCGAAGATCGGCGCTTCGGGAAGCGCTTCGTGCGGGATCAGCCCTGCGGAGAGCAGGGTGCCGTCCACGCGCACCGCCGCGGTGTGATACGCGCCGGCGGCGATCGCCGCGACCTCGGTCCAACCCGAGACCTCGCATTGTCCGGCTGCGTTGTCGCCGCAGGCGACGACCGTGCCGTCGGTTCTGAGCCCGACCGTAAAGCATGCGCCGCAGGCAACGGCGGCGATGTCCGTCCAGTCGGAGACGCCGCACTGCCCGTAGGTGTTGTCGCCGCAGGCGACGACCGTGCCGTCGGTTCTGAGCCCGACCGTATGCCAGAGCCCCGCGCCGACCGCAAAGATCCCGGTCCAGTCCGCCGTGTCGCATTGCCCGAAATCGTTGTTGCCGGTCGAAAGGACGCGTCCGTCCTTCCGGCAGCCGACCGAGTGCCACGCGCCGGCCGCAACGCCGGTCACGTCCGTCCAGTCCGCCGTATTCAGCTTGCCGTACGCCTTGCTGCCGACGCCCGCGACCGTTCCGTCCGCCAGAAGGAACAGCGCGTGGTTCAGACCGATCCCCATGTCCTCAACGCCGGAAAGCGCGGCGATCGCGTCCGCGTCGCCGAAGGTCTCGCCGAACGGGATCACCTTGCCGTCCGCAAGCGCAAAGATCGAGCTGAGCCCCGAAAAGACGCGGTCCGCTTCGGTCTCCGGCACGGTATAGCGCGCGTCGCCTGAGAAGCGGACGACGCCGTTGTCAAGC
>CAMVGD010000118.1 GCA_947166925.1 uncultured Clostridia bacterium
ATGAAGGACGGCGTACTGGCACGGCTACAGTGATCGCCGACCGGGCATCAACGGAAATGCTGCGCTGCATTTCCGTTTTTTCTTGCATCCCGATGGAATCTGGGGTATAATAAATCGGTTAAAGCGATCGGAAGGATCGTAGATTTACGGAGCGAGGGGTATTATGAAGCTTGCAGTTGACGTGATGGGCGGCGACAACGCGCCGCAGGCGGTGCTGG
This sequence comes from uncultured Clostridia bacterium, assembly GCA_947166925.1. Lineage (GTDB taxonomy): Bacteria > Bacillota > Clostridia > Christensenellales > CAG-138 > UBA3792. The sequence continues at coordinate 219 of CAMVGD010000118.1, forward strand.
ACGGCGTTCTGGCATTTCTGAATGAGATGGAAGCGGAGGGCGTGGACCTGAAGCTGTTCGGCAATGAAGATGTTTTGAAGGAATTTACGGCGGCGCATCCGGAAATTGCGAACCGGATCGAGACCGTCTGTACGACCGAGACGATCGAAATGGGCGAGCATCCGACCGAGGCGATCCGCAAGAAGAAGGATTCGAGCCTTGTGAAAGCGCTCGAATGCGTGCGCGATAAGGAAGCGGACTGCTTCTTTTCGGCAGGCAGCACCGGCGCGGTGCTGACCGGCGCGACGCTGATCGTGCGGCGGCATAAGGGCATCAAGCGCCCGGCGCTTGCGACGCTGATCCCGACGACGGCGGGCACGGTGACCGAGATCATCGACTGCGGTGCGAACACGGACTGCAAGCCCGGGTATCTCGTGCAGTTTGCGCTGATGGGAGCGGCGTACCTCGAAGCGGTCGAGGGCGTGAAGAATCCGCGGGTCGGGCTGCTTTGCAACGGCACCGAGGAGGAGAAGGGCAACGCGCTCGTCAAGGAAGCGCATCAGCGTCTCATGGCGGTCGAAGGGCTGAACTTCATCGGCAACGTCGAGGCGCGCGACCTTACGAGCGGCGCGGTTGACGTACTGGTCTGCGACGGCTTCGACGGCAATGTGATGCTTAAAACGACCGAGGGCGTGGCAAAGTGGATCGCGACGATGCTGAAAAAATCGCTGATGGAATCGACGCGCGGCAAGCTCGCGGGGCTGATCGGCAAGCCGGCGTTCAACTCGCTCAAAAAGAAGCTGGACTACACCGAATACGGCGGTGCGCCTCTTTTGGGCATCAACGGCGGCATCATCAAGGGGCACGGCAGCTCGGACGCAAAGTCGGTCAAGGTGTGCCTTCTGCAGGCAACGCGGCTCGTGCGCGGCGGCGTGACGGAAAAGATCGGCGCGTTCGCGGAGACGCTGAACATTGAGGATTGACAAACGCAAATGTTTTGCGGTAAAATAACCAAGTGATCGAATCGTCCTTCGGGACGGAAGGGAGTAATCATGGAATTCGAAAAAATCTGCGAGATCATCGGCAAACAGCTGGATATCGACCCCAAGACCATCACGATGGAGAGCCATCTTGTGGAGGATCTGCATGCGGATTCTCTGGACGTAGTCGAGCTCGTCATGGATCTGGAACAGGAATTCGACACCGAGATCCCCGATGAAGAACTGCCCAAAGTGCAGACCGTCGGCGATATTCTTCGTTATCTGCAGAAATAAGCGGAAACAGGCAAGTCGAACCGAACCCGCACGCAATGAGTGCGGGTTTTTTGGTAAATAGAATCGTATGCTGACAAAAGAACACTTAACCGAATTACAGGACCGGATCGGGTACACGTTTTCAAAACCCGAGTACCTGAAGCGCGCGCTGATGCATTCGTCGTACGTGCCGGGGATCGGCGGCGACAACGAACGCATGGAGTTTCTGGGCGACGCGGTCCTCGAGCTGTGCGTAAGCGAGGAGCTCTTTTTCCGCTTTCCGAAGATGCAGGAGGGACAGCTCACCAAATACCGCGCGTCGATCGTCTGCGAGGACGCGCTGTTCCGCGCGGCAAAGGGCATCGGGCTCGGCGAATACCTGCTTCTGGGACGCGGCGAGGACGCAAGCGGCGGCCGTGAGAAGCCTTCGATCCTGTCCGACGCGTTCGAGGCGGTGATCGCGGCGATCTATCTGGACGGCGGCTTTACGCCCGCGAGGGATTTTATCCACCGGTTCGTGCTGCCGCTGCTGGATCTGACGACGCCGGTCTTTGAAAAGGACCACAAGACGCGGCTGCAGGAGCTGATCCATGCGAAAACACACGGAAAGCAGGTGAGCTACCGTCTGGTCGGCGAATCGGGTCCCGATCACGACAAGACCTTTACGATGCAGGCGATGCTCGGCGACGAGGTGCTGGGCGAGGGCGAGGGACATTCAAAACAGAGCGCGGGGCAGGCGGCTGCCAAGGACGCGCTTTCAAGGCTGGAAACAAAATGAGACTTGTCAGACTGGACATATCAGGCTTCAAGTCGTTTGCGAAAAAGACCGAGCTCGTTTTCGGCTCGGGGATCACGGCGGTCATCGGACCGAACGGCAGCGGCAAGAGCAATATTTCCGACGCGGTGCGCTGGGTGCTCGGCGAGCAGAGCGCGCGTGCTTTGCGCGGCTCGAAAATGGAGGACGTCATCTTCAACGGGACGCAGAAGCGCAAGCCGCAGTCGATGTGCGAGGTCACGCTGACGTTCGACAACAGCGACCATCTGCTTCCGATCGAGTACGACGAGGTCGCGGTGACGCGCCGCATGTTCCGCTCGGGTGAGAGCGAATACGTGCTGAACGGACGCAGCTGCCGCCTCAAGGACATCTCCGAGCTGTTCCGCGACACGGGCATCGGTAAGGACGGATACTCGATCATCTCGCAGGGACGCGTCGACGAAATCCTGTCCAATAAGTCGGGCGACCGCAGAACGGCGCTCGAGGAGGCGGCGGGCGTGATGCGCTACCGCGTGCGCAAGGAGGAAGCCGAACGCAAGCTCGAGAATACCGAGCGCAATATGGAGCGCATTGCGGACACTTTGAAGGAGCTCGGCGAGCGGCTGGAGCCTTTGAAGGAGCAGAGCGCGACCGCGCGGGTGTATCTGAAGCTTCGCGAGGAGCTCAAAGACCTCGAGGTCAACCTGTTCCTCTACAACAGCGACCGGATGCGGGAACGCATGAAGACGCTTGCGGAGCAGATCGCAGCCCTCGAAAACGATCTGGCGCTGAATGAAGAAAAGGACCGCACGCTCGGCGAACAGTCGCTGGAGCTCGAGGCGCGGGTGCGCGAGATCGACGAACGCGCGGGCGCGCAGCAGAACAAGGTCATCGAAATGCTGTCCGGCGTGGAATCGCACGTCGGCGAAAGCAATCTTCTGATCGAGCGGCGCGAGCATGCCAGAAAAGAGATCGAACGTGTCGGCAGCGAGCGCAGCGAGGCAAAACGCGTGTGTGAAGCGCTCAGGACGCAGATCGCCGAAAACGAGAGCGGCAATGCCGACGTGGAGGCGCTTGCGGCGCTGACCGAACAGATCACGGCGGAGACCGAAGCGATCCAAAGCATGGACGAGGCGATCGCAAACCGCGAAAAGGCAGTCGAGGCGCAGAAAAACGCGGTCATGGAGGCGATGAACCGTCTTGCCGACGCAAGGAGCGATCTCTCTCGTTTCGATACGATGGCGGCGGCGCTTAAAGACCGTCTCCAGGCGATTGACGGCGAGGAGACCGAGGCGAAGGCAAAGGTCGAGGCGCTCGGGACCGAAGCGGAGACCGCAAAGAAAGCCGTTGAACAGCAGGCGGCGAAGATGAACGAGCATATCTCCGCGCGCAAACAGGCGCAGCGGGAACGGCTCGAAATGGAATCGGACTTCCTTGCCATGCAGGCGGAGCTAAGGATCGCGGAGCAGAACGTCGGCGCGCTGTCCTCGCGCGAGCATGTGCTGCGCGAAATGATCCGCTCGCACGAAGGATACCAGAACAGCGTGCGCGCGGTGCTGTCTGCGGCGGAGACCGACGCGGATCTGCGCGGCTGCATCATCGGACCGGTCGCAGAGCTTCTCAAAGTCCCGAAAAAGGTCGAAACGGCGATCGGCATGGCATTGGGCGGATCGCTCCAGAATATCGTGACAACGACCGCTGAGGACGCGAAAACGGTCATTGAGTATGCGCGGAAGAACGACCTCGGGCGTGTGACGCTGCTGCCGATCACGCTGCTCGTTCCGAACCCGCTGAACGAACGGGAGCGCGCGCTGCTTTCGGAGCCCGGCGTCGTCGGACTGGCGAGCGAGCTCATCACGTGCGACAAACGTGTTTCCGTCGTCGCGGAGTATCTTCTGGGCCGCACGGTCGTCACCGAAACGCTTGACGCGGCGATCGCGCTGCGCAAAAAGTCAAAGAACGCGTTCCATATCGCGACGCTTCTGGGCGACTTCTTGTCCACCGGCGGCACGATGACGGGCGGCAGTCTGAAAAAGACCGGCTTCTCGCTTCTGGGTCGCGAACGCGAAGCCGACGAGATCAAGAAACAGCTTAAGACCGCGGAGAAGGCGGTCGCCGATAAGCAGAAGCAGATCGAGGCGCAGAAGAAGCAGATGCTTTTAAAGGACGCGCAGATCGACGGCTTCCTCGGCGCGGCGCACGAGGACGAGCTGGAGCTTGTCCGGCTCAAGGAACAGTGCGAGATCATCGAACGCGACCTCAAAGAGGCAGAGGAAGCGGTGCAGGACCTCGCTGACGAGCGCAGCGACGTGAACGAGAGCATCGCCGACATCGAAAAGCGGCGCGCTGCGGCAGCGTCCGTCGAGGACGATATCCAGAAACGGAACCTTTCGAGCACCGAGGATATCCGCAGGGAGCAGCTTTCGATCGCCGAGGCGAAGAACGCGCGTGAACAGCGCGTCGCCGCGCTGACCGAGAAGCGGATCAGACTGACCGCAATGGAGAAGGAAGCGGACGCGAGACGCGCGGAGCATCACCGGCTCACCCGCGAGCTTGCCCTGACCGAACAACGCGTGCAGTCGTTCGATGCGGAGATCGCCTCGCTCGAAGCCTCGGTGGCGACGGCGGACGAGCGCCTTTCCGAGATGGAGAAAAGCATTTCGGGCGAACAGGAGGCGCTGCGCCTTGCCAAGGAGGAGCAGTCGAAGCTTGAAGCGGAGCGCACACGGCTGAACGAGCTTCTGAGCCAGTACCGGCGCGAACGCGACGCGCTTTCGGAGAACTATCGCACGCTCGGCGAGCGCAAGCACAAGAACGAGCTTGCCATGAGCCGCATGGAAATGGAGTTCAGGGCGAGCGCGGACCGGATCTGGGAGGATTACGAGCTGACCTACGAGAACGCGCAGGCGCTTCGCCGCGACATCGCGGTCGGCGCGACGCAGCAGCGGATCGCGGCGCTGAAAGCGGAGATGAAGTCGATCATCGCGGCGGATCGGCCGATCG
>CAMVGD010000119.1 GCA_947166925.1 uncultured Clostridia bacterium
GTTGCGGTATTCGGGCGCGAGGCGCCCCGCGGCGGCGTCGCGCAGCAGCCGCGGCCAATGGCCCTCGCCGCGGGGGGCGCGGCCGCCCCGGGGCGTGTTTTTTTCTCTTGGGGGGCGGCGCGGGGGGGGCGTGCGGGTTGTGCGGGTGGGGGACGAGCGGGAGCGGCTCGTGTTCGACGGTCAGCGCGGGCGCGCCCTGCATGGCGGAAACCTCGTCCTCCGCAATGACGACCGCCACGTCGTCGCCGTAATAGCGCACATGTGTGTTTAAAAGCCTGCGGTCCGCGACGTCCTGATGCTCGGGATCCATCGACCACGGATGCCCGGCCGTCGGAAAGTCGATCTCAGGCGCGTCGAAACAGGTCAACACCCTGACCACGCCCGGGATATTTTCCGCCCCGGAAGTATCGACCGATTTCACAAACCCGTGCGCGATCTCGCTGTGCTTGATCCGCACATACAGCGTGCCCGCGGGTATGCGGTCCTCATAGTATTTGGTCCGTCCGGTCGCCTTGTCGAAGGCGTCGACGCGGATCTCGCTTTTTCCGACGATGCTCATACCGTTTCCCTTTCATTTGCATTGTATACTTATACTTGTATCAAGTATAACACGGTTTCTTCCATCCGAAAAGAGGGAAAATATATATTTCCATTATGTTTTTGAAAGGATAACGGTATAAGTGTGATATGTCATCCTGTGCAAAGCGAAGGATCTGATGCATGCTGTCCGGAAGATCCTTCGTCGCTCCGTTCCTCAGGATGACATGCATTTGGCTCAACGTCATACGGATCTTATCCACCCACCAAACCCGTGGATCCGTAGGGGCGGATCGTATCCGCCTGCCGCAGAAGGATGAATAACGCAAAAAGCGGGAAGGAATGTCCCTCCCGCCCGCTGTTTTCTGTTCGGTTTTTAATGGAGATAAAACCATTTTCCCTGCGGCAACTTGTCGTTTTGATAGATGTCCATCAGCTCCGCATATGCGTGCGTATTATCCGGTACCGGGACGAACAGCTTGGCGTCCGATAGGTATAGCCATATCCTGTCGTCTTTGATGCGGACGTCTGCAAATGCATAGCATAACTCATGATAGTTCGAAACGTCCCGCAGGATCAATGTCCCGTATTCTTCTGCGTTCCCATCGATCGATTTCTGTCCGTTATTTGCATTCTGATACAGATCACGCAGTTCGCCGCTCACCGCTTCCGAAAGCTCCAGATCATATTCTCTGGTATCGTTGATCAAATAAACACGGTGTTTTTCCCTGAAGGGATCCGGCAAAACGCTGTCCTCACTGATCAGGATCAAGCTGCTTTCCAAATCATCATGGGTATAGATCTGCAATATATTCTCATTCGGCTCACATATAAAGACCGGCTCAAGATAATTCTGTCCCAACGGAGTAAATAACCGGGAATAAACGTAGCCGATAAACTTTTCATTGTTTCCGTCAAACAAGCCATATCTGTACCACATATACCAATGTTCCGGCAGATAATAGTATTTTGTCGTTCCGTCGGTAAGCCCGCCTTTGATGGGAATAAAGATCTGCTTCGATTGATAATACTGCACCGTTCCCGTGTCGTTCTGCGCCGTCCCGTTCAGGTATGCGTCGTATTCGCGATACAGTACGCTGTCCTTGTCAAGTCGTATGACAGAACCCTCCATGCTCTGTGCATAGAGATCGTTAAACTGTCCCACCACAATCTGTCCGTTATAAAGAGCGATCACCGCGTCCGATTCATATGCGAGTCCCGGTATCTTGTTGCTGACCAAATAAATGGGATCACGGTCCGTCAGTTCTGCACTTGTACACAGCACCGTTTCCCCTTTCGTTTTCAGTGCAGACAGCAAAGAACGCATTTCTTTTTCTGCTTTGTTTGACAGCGTTAAAATTCCTCTCAAGCTCCAATGATCACCGATTTCAAATCCGCTGTTATTGACATCCGGTACCGGCAATTCACAGTCGAAACGACGATACGTCATTTTGAAAAGGATGTGGTCGTATTCCCAATCGAACCAGATCACGCGTTCTTTCGGATCTGCCGTATATACCTTGTACTCTTTGTTTGTTCCGGACAGTTTTCCGATCGCAACGCTTTCACAGTTTGCGGCGCGGTATTCTGTCGGGCAAAGGTAATATACTCTGTTCGTTGAGCTGATCAGCGTTGACATGCTCGAATCAACGACGCTAAAGGTATACCAATGCCCGTCCCCTGCCCACTTCGTTTCGGATGATTGATCCTTCGGATTTGTCAAAAAACAGATTCCGACGATCGCAAGGATCACAACGGACGCAATGATCGCCCATCGCAGCGGGCGCTTATAACGCAGCACAGATTTGACACGGTTTTTGACGTTGGTTTCTCCGAACGCAAGCGGACTGACCGAAACGATCCGATGCGGACGGCTGCACTCCAAAAGCGCCTGCGAGTAGGCGGCGACGTGGTCCTTCGTCATCCACCAGATCACGCTTTCGTCGCACGCCGATTCGACGTCGCGGCAAAAGAGAATGTACGCAAGCCAGCACAGCGGATTAAACCAATGCACCGAAAGGATCAGAAAGGCAAGCAGCTTCCACCATTGATCGCCGCGTTTGATATGCGCCCGTTCATGCAGCAGCACGCTTTTTTGCGTCTCCGCGGAAAGGTCGGACGGCAGATAGATCTTCGGACGGAACAGACCGAGAATGAACGGCGTACGTACCTCGTCGCAAAGATAGATCCCGCCTTCATCCCGCACCGCGGCGCGAACACTGCGTTTTGCGCGAAGGTAGCTGATGAGCAGGAACGCAAGCATCCCGGCGATACCGACGATCCATAGGATCGAAGCAACGTATTGCACGACCTGCAGGGGATTTACGCTGTTAAAAGGCTCCGGCGCAAAGCGCTCTGTGATGATCGGGTTGATTGTTTCGTTGACGACCGGAATGCCCGTGTTGACCGCAGGCTCCGGCATGACCGCGATGTTGCTTGGGATCGGCTCCGCGGACGGGATCAGACTCAGCACGGTTTTCAGCGAAAACGGAAGGATCAGCCGTAAGCCCGCGATCGCGAACAGCAGACAATGAACCCATTTCGGCACACCTCTCAGGATCAATCGAAGCAAAAGCACAACGAGGATCAGAACGCTTGCCGAAAGGCTCATGTTCAGCACCTTCAAAAAGACCGCTTCCATGCTCATTCCCCTCTCTTGTATGAATCGATCATGTTTTGGATCTCATCCGCTTCCGAAGGCGTCAATCCGCGATCGGACAGAAACGCCGCAAAGAACGCCGGCAGCGAACCGTGAAAAGAATCGGCGACGATCTGCTTGCTTCTGTTCGCATAGAACGCTTCCCTGGAGATGCGTGCGCACACCTTCCCCGTTGCGTTTTCAAACAGCCCCTTCTCGCAAAGCTTCTTTAAGACGGTATAGGTGGTCGATTTTTTCCATCCGAACCGCTCGGCGCAGAGCTTCACAAGCTCCCCCGAGTCGATCGGTTCATGCTCCCAGATCAGATCCGCAAACCGTTCCTGAATGGCGCCGAGTTCCACTTCCATGCCTGATGCCCTCCCTGTTATGTCGGTCTATTCCTATCGACCATGTTTAGTCTATCACGATAGACTGTACATGTCAATGGAAATCGGAGATCTTTTTTCTAAAAGAATGTGCAAAAAGGAAACGGACGGGCAATGCCAGTCCCTACGGTCTTCACTCGAAACATAATGCGGTAAAAAGAATCGGACGAGCATGGCTCGTCCGTCATGTTCACGATATTTGTTTATTTCTTTTTGATCTTCTCCGCGATCGCGAACGGCGCGGTCACAAGCGACATGTAGGTAAGCAGGATCACGGAGCCCGGCAGCAGATACAGCACCGGCACGGGGATCCAGCTCCAGAAGAGCTTGAGGATCGAGATGCCCTCGTGCTCCATCGTAAAGAAGTAGTTTGCGCGCTCGTACAGACCGGTCTTGATGAGCAGCAGATTGACGCCGGTGATGACGAGCAGCAGGATCACAAGTGTGAGGATCGTCTTCGGGAAATCCTTGAACTTCGGACGGTAGAAGCCGAACGTTGCGAGCGCAAGCCCCTCGATGATGATCATGAAGTGCGTGCCGTAGAAGCCGAGCATGCGCGGAAGCCAGATCGAATAACCGTCAAAGCCGACCGCGGGAGAAAGCAGCGCCATCAGCGCGCCGAGCGGCGCAAGGAAGAAGCTGAAGCTCATCAGCGGACGGAATTTGGTCGCGACCGCGATCGGGATCAGGATCATGTTGATGTTGCAAAGCTGCAGCGGAAGCTCCGCCCACCAGGAAAATCCGCCGCGCGTTTCGATGACGAGCTTGTCATATTCCGCGTCGATCGACAGAAAATACTTGTAGATAAAGAAGCCGACAAACGTCAGAACGCAGGCGGTGATCAGAACGATCTTTTTGGTTTTTTCGCTCCTGTTTTTCAGGATCAGACTTGCAATCACAAGCAGCGCGATGAACGCGCCGAACGTCGCGAAGAACAGCGGATTGAACGTCCGCATGATCCAGAATGATTCTTTTGCCATAACGATTCCCCTTTCGATTTGATAGCCCGATCAAACGTTGTGCAAAGTCCTTACTCGCTTGTACATACAAGCGCATTATAGCATGAATTTCGTTCGGTTTCAACCGTTTTCGACAATAAGCGAAAAGGAGCCGGATGGCTCCTTAACACGTTTGCATTATTCTTTTGCTTCGTCCGCCTTCTTTTCTTTGCGGCGGAAGATGCGGCTCCGGAACAGGATCACGTTCATGACCGCAAAGAAGCCGACGAGGATCAGCAGCGTCAGGATCGGCTGTTTCGGCGCGAGCGTGGCAAGGAGCATCATCGGGAAGCCGAAGACGATCGCCGGGAAGTTCTGATACACGAGGTTGTCCGCCGCGGGCGTGCGGAAGTTGCCGTCCAGCTCGCGGAGCAGAATGACGCCGGTCGAAGCCGTGCCGGTCAGCATGCCGTACATCGCGAGGAACTGTTCTTCGGGATAGTCCGGGAACAGTTTCTTTGCGACGATCCGGTTATAAATATACGTTATGACGAGTCCGACCGCGCCCATGATGAGAATGATGCCCCAGTAGCGTTCGAGCACCGAGAAGCGGATCGCGGCGATGCCCGCAACGATCATCA
>CAMVGD010000120.1 GCA_947166925.1 uncultured Clostridia bacterium
GGCGCAGCATCTGGTCACGATCCACGCCAACCGCGGCGCGACGGTCACGGAGCTTTCGCGTGAAATGCTGATCAATACCATGCAGGTCCGCGCCGCGATCTCCATCGCGATGCTGAAGATCGCCGTTCCGCGCATGACCGAGGAAGATTTCCAGGCGCTTGACGCGATCCTGGATGAACAGCGCAAAGTCACCGATACGATCGCATCCGAGAACCTGAACATCCGCTTCCACGAGGTCCTCACCGCAAAGGCGAACAATCCGGTCGCGGATATGCTGATGGAGATCATCCATGCGAATATCGACCGGTATCTGAGATCCGGCTTCTACGGCGACGCCGCCGAGCGCGAGGTTTCCGTCGTCGAGCACGAGCGGATCCTTGCCGCATGCAAGGAGGGCGACGCCGGCAAAGCGGTCGAGCTCCTCTACGCCCATATCATGGACGCGGCGGCCCTGATCCCCGAATCCGTCCAGTAACAGCCGAACAAACCGCGGCGCGCACCTTTTCGGGTGCGCGCCGTTTGTTTTGGATCCGTTCTGTTTTGTTCTCCCCCGTCCCCGGAAACGCTTTACCGTTCTTTCGCCGCGCGTTCCTCCAACGCACGGTAGTCGATCTTGCCGCGCGCGGTCCTCGGCAGCTTGTCAACGAACACGAGACGCTCCGGCCTCATATACTCCGGCAGCTGCGCCTTGCACAATTCCCGCAGCTCGCTTTCGATCCGATCGCAGTCCGTACAGCCGTCGTTCAGAACGATATACGCGACCGGAACATGCACCCGTTCCGGATCCGGAACGCCGATCGCGCAATTCACGGCGACCGCAGGATGCTGTCCGATTACTTTTTCGATCCGATCGGGGAAGATCTTCGAGATATTCCCATCTTTCCCTTTGGTCATAAAAATGCGTTTGATGCGTCCGGTGACGAACAGTACGCCGTTCTCATCCATATAACCAAGATCGCCTGTATGGAGCCATCTTTGTCCATCTGAATGGAGTTTTATGATTTCATCGGTATCTTCAGGCTTATGATAATAACCCATCATTAAAGTGGGCCCGGAAAAGCAGATTTCGCCGATTTCATAATAGGATAATTCTTTATCCGTTCTTGGCTCCGAGATCATGCAATTTGCCCGCACAAATGGAATTCCTGCACATCCGGGCAAGTTACATGCATCCGTAGTCAATGATGCCGAACTGACCATTTCAGTACACCCTAATCCCTTTCCCAAACGGTATTGCGCACCTCTTGGAAGAATCAATTCATTTATAGCTCGTTCAGTCTCCTCACTCATCGCTTCACCGCCATAATAGACATATTTAAAACAGGAATATGATATCGTCTTTGCTTCTTCTGTTTGCAAGAGCGTTTCCAAATATGCCGGAATTGAATTGATGTGATTAGGTCTATAACGCCGGATATACAAAACAAACTTTTCCGGTTTATAATCCGGTATCAGTATTACTTTATGACCAAGTGACAGCGGTTCAAACATCCCGTTCACAAGACTATAGTTAATAAAAGGCGGTAAAACAACAAGCATTACTTCCTGTCGCGAACTCGTCAGAATCTTTCCAACCTGCCAAATCAGCGCGTTTATGTTGCGATCCGAGCACATAACGCCCTTCGGCTCGCCGGTCGTGCCGCCGGTATGGGAGATCAGCGCAAGCGTATCGGGATCCTTCGCAAACGTCGGAACAGCCGTGCCTTTTCCGCCTTTCAAAAACCATGTCCAACTGTGGAAAACCGAATCCTGCGGAAGCCAGACCTTCGGATTGTTCGCGTAATAAAACTGCTTCAAGCCAAAGAGAAGCGATTCGCCTGCGGAAACGACGATCGCGTGTTTCAGCGAGGTCTCGCCGATCCGTTTTCCGATCAGTTTATAGGTTCCGTCGAACAGGATCGCGACCCGGCTTTCGACCTCGTTGAGATAGTGGATGATCTCGTCCTCTCCCGCAAGCGGATGGATCATGTTTGCGGCGGCGCCGATTTTATTCAGCGCATAGACGGCATACAGCGCCTCCGGAATGCTCGGCAGCGCAACGGTGACGATCTCGCCCGGCTGTACGCCCAGAGCGGCAAACGCGGCGGCGGTCTCATCGATCCGTTTGAACAATTCCCTATAGGTGATCCTGCGTCCCAGATAGTGGATCGCAATATCCTTCGGATACGCGCGGTTGTTTTCGACAAGATACTCGTATATCGTGCATTCCGGCAGCGGTGCGTTGATCGCTTCTTCGGAATAGTTTTTCAGCCAAGGCTTGTCGACGGACGGATAACCCGTCGGTTTTGCTTGCTCCATTTTCCCCTCTCCAAAACAAAAAAGTGCGCAGCCGGAGCCGCGCACGAAAAACGCATTTCTCCGTCTGTCGCTACACAAACTTCTGACTCACATCGCACAAGATGGATGCCAAATTGGAGGCTGCGTTTTTGCCAATGGCAGAAAAACGCACCCAAATTGTGCCGATGTGATATGAAGTTCGTGTAGCGTGTATATCATACCACAGAGAAACCGTTATTGCAAGGATCCGGTATGATTTTTCGGCTACGGGGCGATCAGAAATTCCCACATCAGAACGGAAAGCGCCGCAAGGAGAACAAGCAGCAGCGAAAGCGCCGCGATCCCCTGCCCCGTCCGACGCATTCGGAAGCTGTGCACAAGATACAGAACACAGTACATAAGCGGTATGAGCTGCATGCCGAAAAGCAGGATCATGGCGTCACTCCCTCTGCGCATCGTGCGAAAGCATCAGCGTGACCGAGAACGTGACCGAAAGACTCCGGTACTCCGATTTCCAGTCGCATGCTTCCCAGTCCGCGGCGTTCCGAAACTGCGCCGCGCGGTACCGACCGAAGCCCATCGCGTCGCTGCCGACCCGCTGCAGGGCGGCAAGGACCGCCTTTAGCTCCGTTTCCAGCTGTTCTGTCAGGAAGCTTTTCAGCGCGTCCCGCTCCATCGGCAGCGACGTCGGTTCGAGCACGTCGGCTTCCAGATACAGACGGACCGTCGCCTCGCCGTTTTTCAGCCGGATCTTCGGCGCGCGCATGCGGTAGAGCGCCGCGCGCATCGTGCTGCCGTCCGGAAGCGTAAAGTGCATTTCGCCCTTCCGGAACGCGCCGGTCGTCATCAGCACCTCCATCGTGTGCCTGCCGTCCAGGATCCCGACCATGCGGTCGCCGTCGAACACGGCGCTGCCCGCGATCGAGGTCTTCAGCGTGCTTTCGACCAGCAGCGACCCGCCGACGTACGGATAGGTCTCACCGCCGAGAAGATCCGGACTGAGCCCGTATTCGTTCACGCCCGCATAGGCGAGCATCGCGTCGAACCGTTTGTCGCCGATCGCTTCGAGATACGTGCTGTACCCCGTGTCCGCGGTCATGCCGGATTCGTCCGCAAGATCCCCCGCCGCCGTCTTGATCTTGCGGAGCGATGGATCGGCTTCCGAGATCCAGCCCTCGAACACATCGCGGACCGGCGGTCTGACCACGACGGCGCGCAGATTCGGCCAGAGGTCCGGCTTGCCGAACGCAAAATCAAAAAAGTTCGTCTGCGCACCGTCCCTGCAGAGGTCCTCGCCGATTGCCAGAAGCGACGCGCGCGCGAAGCTCAGCCTGCTCGGATACGCGGCGTTCAGCGTCTCGTACGCCTCGGAAAACGACCGTGCCTCCGCGGTGACGACGCGGTTTTCGACCTTGGTGTCCTCCGTACCGCCGGGCACGGAAACGAGCGCGGTGAAAAGATACGGCATCGTCGTCCCGCGTTCGACGCCCACGTTCAGTACATAGGCGTATTCGTCGATGTTTTTGGACTGCATACAGCCCGCAAAAGGCAGCAGCAGGGCAAGGATCAGGCAGATGCGGCGCACGGTTTCCTCCTTTTCGGTCTCAGCAGGATCAGCGGGAACGGCACAGAGATCAGCACCCACGCGTCGCGGTACAAAACGCGCAGGATCGTCTCCGTCGTCTTCGAGTCATAGTAAAGCACCAGGATCAGCGCGATCGCGGTCCCGGACAGGCACAGCGCGACGGGGCGCACGTCCCGCACGCCGAAGGTCTTCGAGAACAGCACGCTTGCGGCGTACAGATAGAACGCGGCGGACAGGATCGCGCCGGACAGCCACAGAAACAGCACCGCGCGGTCGAGCCGCAGCGTCGGGTTTTCGGCGCGGACCTCGACAAGCATCCGGTAAAACGGCGCCGGCATATCCTGAAGCTGCGTATAGGTAAACGTCATCGACAGCAGAAACAGCGATGCGGCGGCAAGAAGTCCGCCCGTGATCGCGCCGATGCGCCCCGCGCTTCGCATCGCCATTCGGTCCTGCGTGCCCTCGCCGACGCACAGAAGCGCAAGAAGCGGCGCCGCCGTCCGGACCTGCGCCGCGCCCGCCTGCGCAAAGATGCGGAACGGTTCCTTAAGCGGGATCGGGTGGATGCGGTACAGATGCTGGAATCCGCTGCGCTCGGAAGACCACAGCACGCTGCCATCGGCCAGGAAACGCAGGCTGTTGTGCAGCGGCACCCAGGTCTTGCTGGTTTCATGGGCCAGCACGCGCTGGCGGCCGTCGGCCAGCGTGGTTTCCACCAGCTCCAGCTGGCGCTGGTCACGGCTCTGGCGCTGGAAGCTGAGGTGCTGCGGATCGCGCAAGTCCACGCGCGCCAGGTAGATGTCCGCCTCCTTGCCGAGGTCGATCCAGCGCGGCTGTGC
>CAMVGD010000121.1 GCA_947166925.1 uncultured Clostridia bacterium
TCGTCCACATGGTGTATATGTGTCCGCTTGCCGGAGCATGGTTGTTCTCTTGACACAGGATTCGACCCTCCCTTGTGAGGGAGGGTGGATGCCGCAGGCAGACGGGAGGGTAGTTCCCTGACTACCCCTCAGTCTCGGTAAACCTCGACAGCTCCCCTGACAAGGGGAGCTCGACAACACAAGGGGAGGGTTTTTCTGTGTTGACAGAGAACGCAACGGAAGATAAATGACATGAAAAACATGTGTGACAAGGGGACGGTTCTCTTGACAACTTTTTACAGCGTTGTCAGGGGGGTGACAGGGGGACGGTTATGATCGAACTGATACGATTTGATTTACAGAAAAAAGACGAATGGGATGATTTCTATGATTTGTTCAGTTCGTATCTGAGAGAAGTGTGCGACGAAGAAGAATATCATGAGAACATTGACGATCTTCACGATGATACTCTGAACGCACAGATGATTGAGCAGACGCTTCAGGAACATAATCCTTATTTTATGATGCGGATTGCAGAAAATGAAGTCTGCGTCGGATTGATTACCTACTCGTTCCGCGAGGAGTGTAACAAAGGTTATATCAACAACTTCTATGTATGTGCAGCGTATAGAAACTCCGGTGTTGGTTCTGCTGTATATCGAATGGTCGAAAAGCATCTTCAATCCTTGGGAGCAACGTATATTGAGCTTGTTCCTGTCAGAATGGCTGAACACTTTTATATCCGTAACGGGTTTGCGTTTTCTCGTACATCATCAGACGGAGAGCGGATTTTTCGTAAGGTGATAGAGTGAACATACCGGTTTTGTGCGACAGAGGGACGGTGTCAAGGGGTCGGTTCTCTTGACACAGGAAAGCAGCTTGTCGATCACGCAAAAGCATTTTCATCCATAAAAAAGGTCCTCAGCTGAGGACCTTTTCGTATATGCGTTTTCCGTTACAGCTCGCCGCGGATCAGCTTTTGATGCGCTTGGAAGGCGCGGGCGAGGTATTCCTCGGGACCCATGCCGTAGTAGGGATCGTCCGTGGGGGAAAGGAGCGCCTTGCCAAATTCCGAGGTCTGCGCGTGCTCGATCTCCAGTGACCACGGACCGGCATAGGCGGACGCGAGAAGCTCCTCGCGAACCTCGGACCAGTCGATCGTGCCGTCGCCGGGGAGGTTGTGCGCGTCGCGCGTGCCGTCGTTGTCGTGCAGATGCACCGCCTTGATGCGATCCGCAAAATCAACGCAGATCCGCCGGTCGGGGCAGACGAAATGGTTGTGTCCGGCGTCGAAGCACACGCCGACGCGCGGCGAGTCGATCCGCGCGATCGTTTCATACAGGTATTCCGGCGCGCGCAGGTTTTCAAACGCAAGATCCACGTTCGCGCGTTCGGCGACCTCTGTAAGGCGCAGGAAGCGGGAGAGGCCGATCTCCGAAAATGGCGGGGGCGTCAGAGACCGCGTGAGGTGCACGACCAGCGTCGGCACGCCGTACACGCCCGCTTCGGCGATCAGTCCCGCAAGCTCCGCTGCGTAGTGCTCGCCCTCGTATCCGTCGACCCAAAGCGAATTGATGTTCGCATAATGCAGGTGTGCGTTGACGACGGAAAGCCCGTGTTTTGCCGCGGTCTCGACCTTTTCGGGCACGGGCGGCTCGAATGCCGATTCGACCGCCCACCAAAGGAGCACTCCCTGAAAACCGGCTTCCCGGATGAGGCGAAGCCGGTCATCCAATTCGAGGGGATAGCCGAACCATCCGGCCATGGCGGGAGTGGGGTTGAACATGGTTATCTCCGATACTTTTTGTAAATCTGTTTGTACACAACGATCAGCCCGACGATGCCGACGAGCGTACCGACGGCGATAACGGGTCCCGCGGCGCGCGCGCTGAAGATCCCCAGCACGGCGGCGGTCCAGTAGATCAGCGAGAAACAGATCCACATGATCCCGTTCGCGCGGTTATAGGCCGGCACGTCCGTGATCTCATTTTCTTTCACCGTGCTGCCAGACCAGAACCACATCGGCTTTTTGTGCGTCCATGCGAAAATGCCGATCCCCGTGAAAAAGGAGGCGAGCGGAACGAGGATGCAGAGCATCACGATGCTGTCCTTGCTCATAGTGTGCTCCTTTCATGCGGCTCTGCCGCAATTCATATCGGCAAAGCCGACAATTCATGACGCGCAGCGTCAATTCATGTCCGAAGGACAATTCATTCACCTCATCCGGCTTCGCTCACGCTGCGCCACCTTCTCCTCAAGGAGAAGGCATAACATCAGAGGATTCCCCTTGAGGGGAGGCTGTCTGCGAAGCAGACTGATGAGGTGCAAATGCGGTTTTGCCGCGATTCATGGCGAAGCCAATTCATGTTAGCGAAGCTGACAATTCATAAACGTCAGGTCGTTTCACGGCGTCAGCCAATTCATCACGGCTTTTTGTATCGAGCTCCCCTTGTCAGGGGAGCTGGCTGCGAAGCAGTCTGAGGGGTAGACTACCCTCCCGTCAACCGTTCGGTTGACACCCTCCCTGACAAGGGAGGGTCAGAGCATATGCGTAAATTGCGCAAAGCGCATGGATTCACGCGTACATCTTGCCGAGGATAAAGTTTGCAAGCCGCGCGGGGAGGATCTTCACAAGGATCAGCACCGCCGAATAGGCGAAACCCACCGAGCAGAACGGCTTCGGGTTCTTTTGCAGGCTCAGCCGATAAAACCGCTTTGCGATGCGGTCCGGGCTCATGCCGTGCTGTTCGTCGTGCTCCATCTTTGCGACGGATCTGACCTCGTTCGGATACAGCTCAACATTTGCGGGATTCTTTTCGCGCTGTGCGGTAAAATCGGTCTTGACGTCGCCCGGCAGCACCGCCGCGACGCGGATGCCGGTGCCCTTCAATTCGTTTCGGAGCGCCATCACGACGCTGTTGATCGCTGCCTTGCACGCCGAATAGAACGCCTGATACGGGATCGGCGTGACGGCGGCGACGGAGGAGGTAACGAGCACGTGCCCCTTGCTTTCACGCAGCGCGGGCAGCGCGGCATTCAGCACGCGGATCGCGCCGAACAGGCAGACGTCGAACTGCTTTTTCGCCGCGTCGAGCTCCGTCGTTTCGACCGGACCGGAGATGCCGAAGCCGGCGTTTAAGATCAGCACGTCGATGCGTCCCTCGCGCTCCAGAACGGCCGCGATCGCCTGTTTGCACTGCGTTTCGTCCGTAACGTCGCAACGGATATGAACGGCGTTTTCGGTCGTCTCACCGCTTCTGCTGAGGTTATAGACGCGATCGCCCGCCTGATGAAACACGGCTGCGGTCGCTTTGCCGATGCCCTTGGACGCGCCGGTGATGACGACGATGCGATCAGATGCCATACTCGGTGAACACCTCTTTGATGATGCCGAGCGCCTCGTCGAGCAGCGCTTCGGTGTGCGTCGCCATGTAGCTCGTGCGCAGCATGCACTCGCTCGGATGCACGGCGGGCGGCAGGACCGGATTGACGTAAACGCCGCGTTCAAACAGCGCCTTTTCGACGCGCAGGGTCGTTTCGATGTCGTGCGTATACAGCGGAATGATCGGCGTCGTGCTCTCGCGGATCGCGATGCCTTCGCGCTTTAAGCCGTTTCGCATGTACATGGACAGGTCCGTGAGCCGCTTCGGAAGCTCCGGCTGCTCGATCAGGATGCGCAGCGCTTCGTTGACGGTCGCGCAAGAGGCAGGGGGGATGGACGCGCAGAAGATGAACGGACGCGAAGAATGCCGCACATAATCCACGACCTCGGCGTTTGCCGCCATGAAGCCGCCGATGCCCGCAAGCGATTTCGAGAACGTGCCCATGATGATATCGACCTCGTCGGTGAGACCGAAATACGACGCCGTGCCGCGTCCGCCCTCGCCGAGGACGCCGAGCCCGTGCGCGTCGTCGACCATGACCCGCGCGCCGTACTTTTTGGCAAGACGCACGATCTCGGGCAGGTTGCAGATATCGCCGCCCATGGAGAACACGCCGTCGGTGACGATCAGCCGTCCCGCCTTGTCGGGAACCTCTTTGAGCTTCTTTTCGAGATCCGCCATGTCGTTGTGGCGGTAGCGCACCATATCGGCGTAGGAAAGCTTACACCCGTCATAGATGCTTGCGTGGTTTTCGCGGTCGCACAGGATCACGTCGCCGCGTCCGGCGATCGCGCTGATGATGCCGAGGTTCGACTGGAATCCGGTGGAAAAGGTCATGCAGGCTTCCTTGCCGATGAAAGCGGCGAGCTCGCGTTCGAGCTGCGTGTGCAGCACGAGCGTGCCGTTCAGAAAACGCGATCCCGCGCAGCCGGAGCCGAACTTCTGCAAAGCGTCGACGCCCGCCTGAATCACGCGGGGATGCGTGGCAAGTCCCAGATACCCGTTCGAGCCGAGCATGATGCGGCGTTTGCCTTCCATAATGACTTCGGGCGCCTGCATGCTTTCGAGCTCGTGGAAATACGGATAAATGTTCTTTTCGCGAATCATTTCCAGAACCGGATTGTGAAATTTGGAGAACAGATCCATGGGATCCTCCTTTCCGGGGAAAAATTACCGTGCAATATTATAGTATAATCCCGCGTAAAATGCAAGAATGACATGCGCTTTCACGGGCAAAATCTTGCGTCGAGAACGGGTAAAACGGAATAGTTTTTTGAAACTTTGAAAAAAACACTGGCATTTT
>CAMVGD010000122.1 GCA_947166925.1 uncultured Clostridia bacterium
CCGTCCGTAAAAAACGGCGGCATGTGCGGCTGCGCTGCAAAAAAGAACGGTCTGTCGAAACGATTCGACAGACCGGATGTTTCAGCTTTTCGGCACCGGCGGCTGCGTCGCGTGGACGTACGGCTTCTCAAGCTTGACGTCCTCGATCTTCCAGTTGTCGGTATAGGGCGTGTTTGCGGTCGAAAGATCCGCATTGTCCTTCCATGCAGCAAAGTGCATCTGTTCGCGGATCGCCTGCATTTCGGCGTCGTCCTTTGAGCCCTTGCGGATCTCGCACACGGTATCGTAGCAGATGTTGTAGAAGATCCACCGCGCGTCCGGCACGAGCAGGCGGATACAGGCGTGGGACGCCTTCTTTCCGCTGGTGACCGCCTCATAGGACGCCTTGTCGACCGAGCTAAGATCGCGGTATTTCGAGTAGATCGTCGAATGGAAATAGGTGCGGCTCCGAATCAGGGACCAGTACTGCGCCGTCTCACCCGTTTTGAAGTTGCCGAAACGGACTCTGGTGGGCTTCATCTGGAATGTGCCCGCCTGCGTTTCGTTGTACTTGCGCGGATCGCCGGACGCGCACGTCATGTACCGCACGGGTACGGTGTATTCGCCGGTGTCCGGATCCTTTGTGTAGACCGCGACGATCTGCCAGTAGAGATCGACGACGATGCGGTACGTATCGGGCGCCGGATACCCCTTCGGCATCCAGAACGTCGTGTTGCTCTTGGGGTTCGATTCGTCAAAGTCCGGCAAAGAGCCGACGAGCTCCTCAAAGCTCATGTTGACCGTCGGGCAGTAGTACGAGAACGGGATCGGCGATGGCGTTGGAACCTCGGTGGGTTCCGGCGTGGGCGTCGGGCTCGGCGTCGGCGGCAGCGTCGGAAGATCCGGCGTCTCCTGCGCGGCGATCACGATCTCCTCCGCCGTGGGTTCCGGCGTCGGCGCGGCGGTCGGCGCGGCGGTCACGAGCTCCGCAACGTCCGTCGGGACCGGTTCGGCGTCGTTCAGGCATGCGACCGTGCCGAGTGAAAGCAGTATGATCAATACCCAGATCAGGGATTTTTTCGTTTGTTTCATGATATACCTCATAAGAATTCATCATAGTCTACCACAAATTCCCTGTCCGGTAAAGACCGTTTTTGCGTCAAAATTGCAAAATTTCTCGGAACAAACCGCGACAAAGGAAAAGCGGCAGGCGCAAACCTGTCGCTTGTTCTCTTTCTTCCGAAGCGCGGTCAGAGCCCGGAACGCATCGCAAAAGCAAGGCGCCGCGGGTTGCAGCGCTGTCTGTTTCTGTCAGTCGACCGGCACGCCCAATCTGCGTTTCATGGTCTTTTCGACCGCGTTCAGAATGTTTTCGTAGCCCGTGCAGCGGCAGAGATGCCCGGAAAGCAGCTTGCGCAGCTCGTCGCGCGTGTAAAGCTTTTTCGTCTCCAAAATCTCTACGGCGGTCATGATGAAGCCCGGCGTGCAGAAGCCGCACTGGATCGCGCTCTCCTCCATAAATGCCTGCTGGATGTCGGAAATCTCGCCGCCCGGTCCGGTCAGGCTTTCGAGCGTGCGGATGTTCTTCCCGTCCGCCCACACCGCAAGATAGATGCACGAATTGAACGCCTCGCCGTCGATCAGCACGTTGCACGCGCCGCATTCGCCGACCTCGCAGCCTTTTTTGACCGAGGTCAGATGGTAATCGTTGCGCAGCATGTCGGTGAGCGACGCGCGCACGTCGACCATCTTTTCGACCTCCTTGCCGTTCAGGGTGAAACGAACCAGTTTATACTGTGCCATCAAAGCTCACCTCCCGCCAGAAGGATGGATTCAAAGAGACAGCGCTTTGCCGTCTCGACCGCGATGTGCTGCCGGAACGCCTTGCTTGCGCGCCACGAATCGCGCGGGTTGATGTCCTCGAGCACCGCGCGGGCGAATCGGTCGATCAGCTCCCTGCTGATCGGCTGTCCGTTCGCAAGCGCTTCCGCATGCGGCGCACGCATCGGCACCGGACCCGCCACGCCGTAGGCGATACGGGCGCGTTCGATCGTCTTTTTGTCCTTTGAAAGCCGGACGTTGACCGAGCAGCCGAGCGTCGCGATGTCCATGGCGTTGCGCATCGCGTACTTGATGTAGTGCCCGAAGGTGTTTTCGTAGCTTGCCTTCGGGATCAGGATCGCAGTCTGGATCTCACCGTCTTCGACGCGGATATCGACCTGTCCCGCTTTGATGTAAAAGTCCTTGATCGGAAGTCTGCGGACGCCGTTTTTGCCGGTCAGCTCGACGATCGCCTCCCATGCGTGCAGCGTCGAGGCGGAGTCCGCGCTCGTCACGCCATTGCAGGTGTTGCCGCCGATCGTGCCGATGTTCCGGATCTGCGGTCCGCCGACCATGTCCACCGCCTCGCCGAGTACATTGATGTATTTTTGAATGATCGGATCGCGCGTGATGTGCGAAAAGCTCGTCAAAGAGCCGATGCGGATGTTCTCGTCTTCGTCGATCGAAATGCCGCGAAGCTCGTCCAGTCCGTAGATGCTGATCAATTCTTTGCCCGCGCGTTTGCCCTCGCGCATCTGCACCAGAACGTCGCTGCCGCCCGCGATGATCTGCGCCTCGGGATGCTCCAAACGAAGCCGGACGGCGTGTTCGACGCTCGTCGCTTCATACAATGCCTTCATATCATACATGGCTCAGTCCTCCTGCCAATCGTCGTGGATCAGTCCCGCCTCGGTAAACGCCGCAAACAGGTTGTGCGGGTTCATCGGAAGCTTATGCAGCGCAACACCGGTCGCGTTGTAGATCGCGTTGCGGATCGCAGGCGCGCCGGAGCACGCCGGCGGCTCGCCCAAAGCCTTTGTCCCGAATTCGCTCGTGGGCTCGGGATTCTCGATAAACGCAGCGGTGAGATCCGGATGGTCCATCACGGTCGAAAGCTTATAGTCCAAGAGGTTGTTGTTCAGCGCTCTGCCGGTCTTTTGGTCGAACAAAAGCTGTTCGCTCATGCCGTAGCCGATCGCCATCGACATGCCGCCGTGCACCTGCGCCGTCGCAAGCGCCGGATTGATGAGGTTCCCGCAGTCATGCACGTTCACGATGTTCTTCACCGTGACCCTGCACATCGGGATATCGACCTCGACCTCCGCGAACGTGCAGCCGAACGAATAGGCGTTGTTCTGGATCGTAAACGTCGATTCCGCCGTGATGTGCTCACTGTCCTTCGGATTGTACTGCGCGGTCATTGCAAGCTCCGAGAGCGTGATCAGCGGCTTGCCGTCGCTCTTGCGGACCACGACGCCATCACGGATCTCCATGTTGTGCACGGACTGACGCGTCAGCTTGTTCGCGTAGGCAAAGATCTTCTCTTTGAGGATCTCCGCGGTCTTGCGGATCGAGAACCCCGCGACGTACGTCTGCCGCGACGCGTACGCGCCGAGCCCTGTTGGCGTCGTGTCGGTGTCCTGACAGGAGACGACGCGGACGTCCTTATAGCTCTTTAACCCGATCGCCTCCGCCGCCATCTGCGCAAACGCGGTGTCGGCGCCCTGTCCGATCTCCGTCTCGCCCGCCTGCATCGTGACCGTGCCGTCGAGGTTCAGAAGCATCCGGTTCGAGGAGGTTTCGAGCGCGATCGGCCAGACCGCCGTGTTGTACCAGAACGACGCGCAGCCGATGCCCCGGCGGATCGGTCCCGAATCCTTTGCGAATTCTTTTACCTTTTCGTCGTATCCGATCAGCTCTTTGCCCTTTGCAAGGCATTCGCGGTGCGAATCGTAATAATTGCAGTTTTTGCTGAACCCGTCGAAATACCCCTGCGGCATGATGTATTTGTTCCGGTACTCGACCGGATCCATGCCCACCGCGTGCGCGCATTCCTCGATGTTCGAGTCGTTTGCAAACGACGCCTGCGGCATGCCGTAGCCGCGCATCGCGCCCGCCGCCGGAATGTTCGTATAGACCGTGTATGCGTCGCATTCCATGTTGTCGCACGGATAGAGCTGCGGGAACGACCCCATCGCCTTTGCGACGATGCTGTGTCCGTGGCTTGCGTAAGCGCCCTGATTGGAATAGAGATCAACCTTCCGCGCCGCCATGCTGCCGTCGGGACGGATCCAGCTTGTGATGTGGAAGCGGATCGCGTGACGCACGCGGTTAGAAACAAATGTCTCCTCGCGTGAGCAGTCGATGCGAACGGGCCGCCCGCCGACCTCAACGGAGCACCAGGCGCAAAGCGGCTCATACAAAGCGTCCTGCTTATTGCCGAAGCCGCCGCCGATATACGGCTTGATGATCTGGATGTCCGCCCAAGGGCGTCCGATCGCCTGTCCGACCACGCGGCGGACGATGTGCGGGATCTGCGTGGAGCTCACCACCGTGATCCGCCCGTTCTCCTCATAGGCGAAGCAGCCGTGGTTTTCGATGTGGCAATGCTGCACCGTCGGCGTGTCGTACCGGCCCTCGACCTTGATGAGCCCCGGTTCTTTGATCGCGTTTTCGTAATCGCCTTTGCGGATCGAAGTGTGCTTTAAGATGTTGTGCGGGTATTCGTCGTGCAGCTGCGGCGCGCCGTCCTCCATCGCTTTCTGCGGATCGAGCACGAACGGAAGCTGCTCGTATTCGACCTTCAGCGCGCGCACGCCCTGCATGGCGGAAACCTCGTCCTC
>CAMVGD010000123.1 GCA_947166925.1 uncultured Clostridia bacterium
GACCGACGAGCAGCGCCGCCGCCAGCAGGTGGAAGACAGCATGCTGCGCTAGCAGGGATAAAACAATCGCAAAACGGGGCGTATCGAAAATCGGTACGCCCCTTGACAATACGAAAAAAAGTGCTATGATAATAAAAGGTTAGCAGTTGCTAACCAACGAAACGGGAATGCTTTTGAAAGAAAGCATCTTTTTTCGGGGAACGGGTTAGCGAATGCTAACCGAAAGGAGAAACGAATGTCGGAGGAAGCGGTCATCCTGCACGGCGCGCCGACGCTGGCGGGGATCAAAACGGGCAGCCTGTTCCGCTGCGCATATGAAAACGCGGAAGCGATGCGCGCTTCCCTGCGGGAATGGAATCAACGGTTTTCCGGAAAGGGACTCAGAGTGATCCCTCTTTCCTATCAGAATAACAAGGCGCTTTTGTACCTGTACCGCCCCGGAAGGCTTTCCCGCGATCTGTCCGACGGCGCGGCAAGCGAGATCCTGTCCGACTGCGGGTACTGCGTGGGCTCGCCCGCGCGCTGCCTGAGCTGCCTTGCGAAGCGGATCCGAAGCAATGCGGATTTTCCGCATGAGATCGGGCTGTTTTTAGGCTATCCGCCGGAGGACGTGCGCGGCTTTATCGAGCATCGGGAGTGCGACGTGAAATGCGTCGGCTGCTGGAAGGTCTACGGCGACGAGGCAAAGGCGCAGAAGACGTTTCGTCTGTTCAGACGGTGCAGCGAGATCTACCGGCGGCAATGGAAGGACGGTACGCCGATCGAGCGGCTGACCGTTCGGGAACACACAGGTTCGGGGAGGGAACGATGAACAGACACGAGGAGATCAAAGCATCCTATCAAGCGCTCGGCGGCGGGTTCGCCAATCTGTACGACGGGATCATTACACGGTCCACGCCGATCGACAAGCTGATGGACAGCCTCGTATGGGGACTGGACGCATCCCTTGCGGCAAAGTGGATCAACGACGCGCTTGCGCCGATCCCGGAGGATTTTTCGGGATCGCTTCTGGAGGTCCCGGTCGGGACCGGCGTTCTGACCGTCCCGGTCTATCGAAACCTCAAGGAAGCGCGGATCACCTGTCTCGATTATTCCGCGGAGATGATGCGTAACGCCGAACGGCGGGCGGACGCGCTTGCGGTCAAGAACGTATCGTTCGTGCAGGGCGACGTCGGCGCGCTGCCTTTTAAGGATGAAAGCTTTGACGCCGTGCTTTCGCTGAACGGCTTTCACGCGTTTCCCGACAAGGACGCCGCGTTTTCGGAAACCCATCGTGTGCTGAAAAAAGGCGGGATCTTCTGCGGCTGCTTCTATATTGCGGGGGAGTTCAAAAGGACCGATTGGTTTGTCAAGCACATGTATGTGCCGAAGGGCTTCTTTACGCCGCCGTTTGAGACAAGGGAAACGCTCGAAAAACGATTGCAGGACCTGTACGCCGGGGTACGCGTTTCTCCGGTCCGGGCCGAGGGCGTGTTCTGCTGCGTCAAGTGAGGAGAAGCGTATGTGGCTGACGGTTTCGGAAGGGCTTCTGATCCCGTTTCTCGGGACGGTGCTCGGTTCGGCATGCGTGTTCTTTATGAAAAAGGAACTGAGCCGCAGCGTGCAGCGCGCGCTGACAGGCTTTGCGGGCGGGGTCATGGTCGCGGCGTCGGTCTGGAGCCTGCTGATCCCCGCCATGCAGCAGAGCGCGGGGAAAGGGAAACTGGCGTTTCTGCCCGCGGTGATCGGCTTCTGGCTCGGCGTGCTGTTTCTGCTGCTGCTCGATCACGTCATTCCGCATCTGCATCGCAGCATCGGACAGGCGGAGGGTCCGAAAAGCCGCCTGAAGCGGACGACGATGATGGTGCTTGCGGTCACGCTGCACAACATCCCGGAGGGCATGGCGGTCGGCGTGGTCTATGCGGGACTATTGAGCGGTTCGGGCGAGATCTCGATCGGCGCCGCGCTGGCGCTTGCGATCGGCATTGCGATCCAGAACTTCCCGGAGGGCGCGATCATCTCCATGCCGCTGCACGCGGAGGGAAAGACCAAATGCCGCGCGTTCTGGGACGGTGCGCTGTCCGGCGCGGTGGAGCCGATCGGCGCGCTTCTGACCGTGCTGTTTGCAAGCCTGCTCGTTCCGGCAATGCCGTATCTGCTGTCGTTTGCGGCAGGCGCCATGCTGTATGTGGTCGTGGAGGAGCTGATCCCCGAGATGTCGGCAGGCGAGCATTCCAACATCGGCGTCGTGCTGTTCGCGCTCGGCTTTACGTTGATGATGGCGCTGGACGTGGCGCTCGGATAATTTTATCAGGAGGAAACTATGTACAAGATTACAGCAAAAATCGAAGGCATGATGTGCGGCATGTGCGAGGCGCATATCGCCGACACAATCCGCAAGGCGTTTCCCGACGCGAAAAAGGTGAGCGCGTCGAGAAAGCACGGCGAGGCGACGTTCCTTTCGGAGGGCGAGATCGACCGCGGGAAGCTCAAACAGGCGATCGAAGAAACCGGCTATACGTTCGTTTCGGTTTCGGTCGAGCCGTACGCAAAGCGCGGTCTGTTCGGGAGATAAGGGGACGCGGCATGATCTGGTGGGTGATCCTTTTGGAAGCGGCCGCATTCGCGGCGATCTTTACGGCGATCGTCTTTTCGGCGTATCGCGGGGACAAAATGTATACGCCGGAGGCGATCCACAACTATCCGCCGGATATTCAGGAGGAATACTTCAAGACGCATGAGCGGGTCGACGTCTCCGTGAAGTCGAAGCGCGTGTTCCTGACAAAGAGCCTCGGTATCGTGATCTTCACGGGGATCCTGTTCGTCTGCGCGCTGCTTGCGGGCGCAAGGACTTTTTGGCAGGGCTTTCTGCTGACCTTCGGGCTGATGGTATGGATCGGCGCGTACGACACGTTCTTTCTGGACTGGGTGCTGTTTGCAAACCTCAAAGGGTTCCGGCTCGAGGGCACCGAGCACATGGACAAGGCGTATCACCAGAAGTGGTTCCATTTGAAGGGCATGCTGTTTCCGGGCGTCGTGTTCGCCCTGATCCCCGCAGCGCTGGTGGGGCTGTTGATCATGATCATTCGATAGGAGGACGGTATGGCAAGAAAGGATTCGGACAATCAGAAGAAGTCGATGAGTCTGCTGTTTCGCGGCAAGGCGATCTTCAAGCCGCTGAACACGGGACGGATCGACGAACGCGTCGCCTGTGTGCGCGAGTGGGTCGCAAACATCTTCTTTTACACAAAGAACGGCACGACCGTGATGATCGACGCGGGCTACAACTATGAACGGCTCAAAGAAAAGATGGGCTGGCTCGATATCGACCCGGCTTCGATCAAACACATTTTCATCACGCACCAGGACACCGACCACGTCGGCGCTATGGAGCCCGACAGCGAGCAGCTTTTCAAGGATGCGACGGTCTATATCGGCGAGATCGAAAACCGGTACTTAACCGGCAAGGTGCGCAGACGCGTCATGCACAAGCTGTACAAGCTTCCGATCGTGAAGATGAACAATCGAAAAGTGCTTCTGCGGGACGGGCAGATCCTGGACGTCGACGGGATCAGAATCGAGTGCATCCTCGTCCCGGGACACACCTGGGGACACATGGTATACCTCGTCGACGACGAATACCTGTTCACCGGCGACACGATCTGGTTCGGCGCGGACGGCGGCTACAGCTTCCTTTCGACGCTCGCCGAGAACAACAAGCTTGCGGTCAAATCGCTCGAAGCGCTCGAAAAGAACCTGCGCACAAGGAACAAGCCGCTGAAGATCATTACCGGGCACACCGGCTGGACGGATGATCCCGACTTTGCGTTTCTGCATCGGGACGAGCTGTGCAAGCCGTTTGCAAAGAAATACGTCGACCCCTCCGCGCCGTACGACGGCTACGTGGAGGACGACGACACGGAGGAAGGCGCAAGAACGCGCCCGCTCGGAAAGGTAGGAAATCAATGAAACCGGATTATAAGAACTGGATGCCGAAGGGCATGATCTGGACAGGGGCTGCCGCGACCGCGCTGTTTCTGATCCTGTGGGTCGTGTTCGGGCTCACGGGACTCGTTTCGGGCATGGCGAAGACCGTGCTGTTTATCGTGTTCCTTGCGCTGACGATCATCGCGCTTTGCGTGACCGTCTGGATGCTCCTGATGTACCGCGCGTTTTCCTATAACGGCAAGCGGCAGATGTCGAAGCAAATCATCGAGGGCATTGCGGAGCATGTGAAGCTGACGGACGGCGGAACGGGACTGGACGTCGGCTGCGGCAGCGGCGCGCTCACGATCGCCTGTGCGAAGCGCAATCCGAACGCATCGTTTGTCGGGATCGATCGCTGGGGCAGGGAGTCTGCTTCGTACAACAAGCCGCCGTGCGAAAAAAACGCATGGGCGGACGGCGTCATAAACGTTAAGTTCCGGCGCGGCGATG
>CAMVGD010000124.1 GCA_947166925.1 uncultured Clostridia bacterium
AGCTCGCCTTCGACGACGATCGCGCAGCCGGTGGTAAGCCCCTTGCCGAGCTTCCGCTCGTCGTTCGGGTACACGATCTGTACGGGACGGAACGAGGTGCCGTCGTTCAGCTCGATAAAGCCGACCGCCTTGCCCTCGCGCACGGTGCGGACCCAGCCGCAGACGGTGATCGCGCCGACGAAAGATTCCGGCGCCTTCTGAATGTCCTTCAGCTTCAAATACTGCATATATCTGCCTCCTCACGGGAATAGACTGCCCTAATTTTGCGTTTCGTACAGAGAATTATAACATATTTTTCACGTTTTGCAATGGTATTTCAAAGGCTAATGGTTTATAATATGAGAAAAGGAGGGAAGACCATGGACTATATCTATCTGTTCCTTCTGCTCGGCGTGATGCTCCTGTCGCTGATCGCGCAGGGACGCGTGCAGCGTGTGTTCAACAAATACGCGCAGGTCCCGTCAAGGAGCGGCGTGACCGGGGCGCGGCTTGCGGAGGAGCTTCTCTATCGGAACGGGATCAATTTCCCGGTGCAGGCGGTCTCCGGAAGCCTGACCGACCATTTCGATCCGAAAAATCAGGTCGTCGGTCTGTCCGAACCGGTCTACGGCTCGAGCTCGGTATCCGCGCTCGCCGTCGCCGCGCACGAGATCGGACACGTGCTGCAGTACAACGAGGACTACGGTCCCATGCGCCTGCGCAGCGTGATCCTGCCTGCGGCGAACATCGGCTGCCGCATCGGACCGTACCTGGTTCTCGGCGGACTGCTGCTTTCGTACCTTGCGCGGGGCACCGGCAACGCAGGCTGGTATATCGCGCTCGTCGGCGTCGGGCTGTACGTCATGATGCTGCTGTTCCAGCTCATCACGCTGCCGGTCGAATTCAACGCCTCGAAGCGCGGGCTCGAAATGCTCACCGATGGCGGCTATCTTGCCGAGGACGAGCTGCCCGGCGCAAAGAAGATGCTCCGCGCCGCCGCCATGACCTATGTGCTCGCCGCGCTCGGCTCGTTCGTGACGGTCCTGCGGCTCTTCTCGCTCGCAAGAGGCGCAAGGAGGAGATAAAACCACATGAAAAAAGGGGCTCTTCGGAGGAGGTTTGTCAAGGGGGTATTTCAACTTACAAACTCTTTCTTTCGGCAAGTACAGCGCAGTTGACTCCGGTCAACTGCGCTTTTCTTGATACCAAGTCAAATGTTGTTTTTTCATAGCATCTATGCTATAGTGATTCACACAAATCGGAGCTAATATTTCAGGGGATAAAAGGGGGTTCTATGGAATTAACGAACGAACAGCGTCTGTTTTTTGGACTTGAATCAATAGATCCTTCTTGGGACCGTATGGAGGTTCCAAGCAACACAGCTCATTGGGGATTGTCTGACGATGCGGTAGTTCTGTATTTCGACGGAGATGTCTTGAGAAAAGTAATCTGCATTTGGAAGGACGGCGGATTCGAAGAATCTTCTTATCACCTGAAGACACAGAATAACCGTACCGTGATCGCTCCGATCACTTCCAAAGGAAAACCTAAAAGATTGAATGGCATGAACATCATGCGTTGCCGTCCGCTTGGTACCTATATGGATTTACATATGAATGAGGACGGCACGGCAAGAGTCCTGATCGGGAATTACGATACGCAGACGACTTATTATAGTTCCGAGATGGCTTGCGTGAAATTGCCTCCTGAGGAATTCATCAGCAAATGGATCATGGAAACAACAGAGAAGGACCTTGCCGATCTCAATGCTTTTTCAAGTGCGAAAAGAAAACACTGCAAATTCAAGGAAGGCGATTTCTTTCGTTTTAGGTTCGACCGTAAGCACTACGGTTACGGCAGGGTGCTTTTTGATGTGTACAAGTGGGTAGAGTCCGGAGGTGCCTTCTGGAACATTCTGATGGGAAGAGCT
The DNA here is from genome assembly GCA_947166925.1 of uncultured Clostridia bacterium. Lineage (GTDB taxonomy): Bacteria > Bacillota > Clostridia > Christensenellales > CAG-138 > UBA3792. The sequence goes on from CAMVGD010000124.1 coordinate 1,910, forward strand.
GTATGCATCTCCATACACCATATTGTTACGGAAGATCCGGATGTCAGTATAGACGAGCTGGCCAAACTGGACAGTTGTCCTTCTGAATACATCATGGACAATATACTCTATTATGGTGATTGCGAGATCATCGGAAACGCATCGCTTCCGAAAGAGATTGATTATCCGGTGATGTACGGACGATCCATCAATTTTCGGGATATGGATAAGATATGCCTTTGCATAGGAAAGACTTTCCGTGAGATTCCTCTTGCGGGCAACAAGCTTCAGGCCCGTGGCTTCATCAATAACGGTATGCGCTACTGGCCGAGCATCAATATGAATACCGTAAAAGCGTGTATTGAAGCAAAGTCAAATAACCCGTACTGGGAATCGAAGCATTCCTCTTCGAACCATAGAGATTTGCGCGACCCTGCATTTAAGGAAGAATACGAAGCAGTAAAGAAACAGTTTGGTATGTAACATCATGCGTTAATGACGCAAATTCCGGTTTATATATCAGGCGTCGCACAGTTCAGAAAGCAGGAAATATGTGCAAAAATATGAAAGCCGAGGTTGAATTGCCTCGGCTTTTTGCTTCAGTGCCCCATCGTCAGATTCACATGATCCCTTTCCGGTGAAACAGAAAAAGAAATCGCACGTCCCGATGAAGGAGGGTATCACCGCCGTAAGGTGGTGAGTAAGTGCGCCCTTACGGTACAAAATTGAGCTCCCCTTGTCAGGGGAGCTGTCAACGCAGTTGACTGAGGGGTAGTCAGGAAACTACCCTCCCGTCTCGCTTCGCGAGCCACCCTCCCTGACAAGGGAGGGTCGAAAAGTGTACCGATTTGAAAACCACCCTTTACAGAATTGCTCTTCGGAGCCCCTTATTTCTTTGCCTTATTCGAACTGCGCCGCCGCCTGCTTTAAGAGGTCGCGGATCGGAAGATGCTGCGGGCAGATATCCTCGCACTGACCGCATTCGATGCAGTCGGACGCCTTGCCGCCCTTGCCTGTGACCCAGCCGTAGCGGCTGCCGGGCCGGTTCGGGAACTTGATCTTTTCGTTCATGCAACGGAAGATCCCGGGGATGTTGATACTTTGCGGACACCCGTCCGTGCAGTAGCGGCAGCCGGTGCACGCAACGAGCGGCAGCGCGCGTATCATCTTTCGGACCTCGTCGATCGCCTGATGCGCCGCAGGGGACAGCGGCTTCGCGTCCTTCATAAACGCGACGTTCTCCCGTACCTGTTCGAGCGTCGACATGCCGGAAAGCACCATCACGACCTGCTCCTGCTCCGCGGCAAACCGCAGCGCGATCTCCGCAGGGGAGCCCTCGTTGAGCGCATTGAGCGTTTCAAGCGCCGCGTCCGGCAGAAACACCAGTCCGCCGCCCTTGACCGGCTCCATGACGAGCACGGGCTTGCCGTGCTTTTTGCACACGTCCATACAGCCCTGCGACTGCACGTTCGGGTCGTCGAGGTCGAGCCAGTTATACTGGATCTGCACGACCTCGATCTCCGGATGCTCCGTAAGCACGCGGTCCAGAAACTCCGGCGAATCGTGGAACGACATGCCGACGTGTTTCACCTTTCCCTCGGCTTTCAGCTCCTGCGCGATCTCGAACGCGTGACAGTCCGTATACTTCGGATAGTTCGCCTGCAGCACCGAATGGATCAGGTAGAAGTCGAAGTATTCCACGCCGCACATGTCCAGCTGCTTCTGAAACAGCGGCAGGATGTCCGCTTCGGTCTCGAAGCAGCTCGAGGTCAGCTTGTTCGTGAGCACGTAGCGTTCGCGCGGGTAGCGGCTCGTCAGGCACGCCTTCAAAGCGAGCTCGCTCTTGCCGTCGTAATAGACGTGCGCCGTGTCGAAATAGTTGAAGCCCGCGTCGAGGTAGCAGTCCACCATTGCGCGGAACAGATCGAGATCCACCTCACCGTTTTCATCCAGCTGCATACGCATGCAGCCGAACGCGAATTTGCCCTTCAAAAGCTCCGAAAACCGTTCCATACCTTGCCTCCTGTCTGTTTGTTCAGCTCCATTGTAACGGGCGGACGCGCCGTCTGTCAAGCGAAAAGAAGAACGGGGGGTGTTAAGAAACGCAACACGTTTTCTTAACACCCTCTTTATGAATTCCCGCTTCGCTCCGTGAATTGTCCTTTGGACATGAATTTCCCCTCACGGGGAATGAATTGACGCCGAACGGCGTCATGAAGGAAGATTTTCCGTCCGGAAAATCCACATGCATGTGACCTTTGGTCACAATTCATGCCGAAGGCAATTCATGGCGCAGCCAATTCATGCGGCCATGCTGCAATTCATTGGGGATGTTAAGAAATGCTGAGCACTTTCTTAACATCCCCGTTTTGTTGCTTTGTCGTGCGCCGCAGACGCAATCGATCTCTCCCTCCGTCACCTATCGGTGACACCTCGTCCCGAAACATGGT
>CAMVGD010000125.1 GCA_947166925.1 uncultured Clostridia bacterium
AATTCATAAAGAGGGTGTTAAGAAAACGTGTTGCGTTTCTTAACACCCCTTTTTTTCAATGCTTTGTTATTGCTCCGCGGGGAAGGCGTCGATCAGACCGACGACGCGGCGCAGGATCAGTGCCGCGTCCGTCGCGGAAAGCGTGTCGCCACCGCTGACCAGCGCGTTCTGCATACCCTGCGCGGTGAGCGTATCGAGCCCGACCAGTACGCGCAGCACGAGCGCCGCGTCCGCCGCGGTCACGCTGCCGTCGCAGTTCGCGTCGCCGTACACGACCTTCGGCTCTGTCGTCGGCGAGGGCGTGGGCTTCGGCGTCGCGGTGGGCTTCGGGGTCGGCTTCGGCGTCGCGGTGGGCTTCGGGGTCGGCGTCGGCGTGGACGTCGGCGCGGGACCGTCTTCCAGCTCGGTGGTATACCACAGACTGCTGTCCGGCACGGAATAGACCGTCAGCGCTTCGCCGGTGTTGTTCTTCTTGCAGGTGAAGCAGCGGTTCTCCGTGTCGTAGCACAGCGTTGCCGTCGTCGTCTGATTGTTCGTGAACACCGGATGATTCGCTTGCCAGTCGAGCTTCCAGTACGCAGCGCTCTTGCCGCCCGAAACGACGACCTTGTTCGTTGCGGAGAGCTTGTTGCTGCTCGCCGTATAGCAGAGGTAGAGCGCGTCTCCGCCGACCATGCGGATCGTGTAATTGCCGTTTCCGACGGATCCGATCTCATAGAGGTAATTGTCCGGTACATCGACCAGCGTGTCGCCGACGGCCGTGATGCCGGTCCTGCCGATCGCGACCGCCGCGGAGGACGTCGAAACGCCGCTTGCAGTCGTGTTCGCGGAGAGCACGACGCTGCCGTCATACGTCAGGACCGCCTTGCCCGCCCAGTCGGAAGGCGGCGCAAACAGCTTCTGATACGTGCCCGCGGGAACGGACGCGCCGTCCTGCACCGCGTAGAAATACAGCGCGTAGAAGGTCCTGTCGCCGGTCACCGCAACGGTATTGCCCGCAAACAGGCAGTCCGGACGCGTATCGGTGTCGGAGACGCGCGCGTCGACCCAGCCGTAGAACGTATAGGGCTGCGCGTTCGCCGTCGGCGTGCCGGTGGGCGCCGGCAGCGTGAACACGTCTTCGACGTAGCCGTTGATCGGGCTGCAGCTCACGCCCGCGGGCGTGACGAACGTAAACCTTGCCGGCGTGCGCTTTTCAAAATCAATGCGGATCGTGCAGTCGCTCTGCGCGCGGACCGAGAACAGCGTCTTCGAAAGACCGTCGCCCTTCTGCGTCACCGACGCGGAGCCGGAGATCACCGCATACCCCGCGACCTTGCTGCCGGCTTTGGGCGTCGCCGTGATCGTCGTACCGTTGACCGACACCGTGCCGAGGCTCGCGTCGTTGACGGTCGCCGTGACGGAAAACTGCGGGAACAGCGTCCAGGAGGAGAAGACCTCCTGCCGCGCGTCGACGTTACCCTGTCCGGGATAGTCGTCCTCGGAGGACGCCACGATCGGATATGCGGGATAAACGCTCGTATACTTATCTTTGTAGCCGCCCTGCTGCTTCATGTACGCGATCGCTTCCGCAACGTCCGCGCCGTCCTTCATTTTGTTCCAGAAGTATGCTTCCCAGTTATAGTCGCCGGCAAAGGTGACGGACTGCGAATAGCCGTAGACGACTTCGACGCCCTGCTCTCTGAGCGGCGCTTCCATGCCGTCGGTCGCCATGCCGAGACAGATCGCCATCCAGAGGATGCTGTTCGGCGCAAAGCCGGTCATGTGGTTCCTGATCGCCGTGCCGTCGACGAACGCGCCGCTTCCGCTTCGGAACGCATGCTGATAGTTGCCGAACCGTCCCTCCACCGTGGCGGTATCCGCGCTCGTCAGACCCTCGTAGCTGGTGAGACAGAGATAGGAGGTGTTCGCTTTCGACGTATAGTCGCCGGACGCCGAGGAATAGTCGGTGTTGCCGTGCGAGTCGAAGATGACCGTGCCGCAGGTCTCGAGCGCGTACGCGACCGTTTCGATCGTCGCCGCGCTGCCCGAATAAACCGTGCAGGAGCCGCCGGTCGCCTGCGCGATCGAGTTTGCCTCGTTCCGGTACTGATTCGTGAAGCTCGAGTCCACGCCGTAATACGGTCCGATCAGCGCGACGTCCGAGGAATACGGGTAGCCGCCCTTGTTCGCATACGAAACCGTTTCGACCGAGGCGACCTCCTTCGGATCCCTGCCGGTCAGGTTGGCGCGCTGCTTCTGACGCGCGTTCGGGACCCAGCCGTTGCCGATGCCGTCCGTATCGTGCCAGAAGACGGACTGTCCGTTCAGATACAGCGAGCCCGCTTCATAGCCGCTCCAGCCTTCGACAAGCGCGACGACGCCGTCCGTCATGGTCATATAATCGGTTGCGGAGGCGGTCGAGACGCTGACGCCGCGCTCCGAAAGGCACGCGTCCTCATACCGCTCGATCTGCTCCCAGAGATCCGGCTCCGCATCGGCGTTCGTGCCGTCGGAAAGCCGGACAATCCCCAGCGGCAGCAGCAAAACTGCCGAGAGCAAAAGCGCAGCCAGTCGTTTCAGTTTCATATCGGTTCTCCTTTCGGGAATGCTCGTTCGTATTTTTTATCATATCATATTCATATACCGTTTTCAATTGATTTTTGCGGGAAACGGGCGCGTGCGCGGCAAAAAATAACCGTGGACGCGGACCGCGTTCGGCGGTATAATAAAAGAACAGATCACAAGGGAGGCGTCGATATGGAAGCACGGGATCAGAACGGTCTGACGGAACGGGAGTTTTTGGCGGCATACAAGGACAGGCATTACCCCGCGCCGTATCTGACGGCGGACGTCGTACTGCTGTCGGAGGGCAGGGACGTGCTGCTGATCCGGCGCAAGGGGCATCCCTTCTTAGGCTGCTGGGCGCTGCCGGGCGGGTTCGTGAACCCGGACGAGAGCGCCGCCGAAGGCGCTTTGCGCGAGCTTTTCGAGGAAACGAACGTGACCGGATACACGGTCGACGACATCTTTGAGATCGGGCTGTTCAGTAAGCCCGGACGCGATCCGCGCGGCTGGATCGTTTCGGACGCGTTTCTCGTGCCGGTGAAACGGGAAGACGTGCGCTTCAAGGCGGGCGACGACGCGGCGGACGCGGCGTGGATCACGATCACGCGCGACGGCGATGCTCTCGTCTTTCCGGAGGGCGTTCGTCTCGCGTTCGACCATGCGGACGTGCTGAAAAAAGCGTTCGCGCTGTACGACCGGATCGGGAGATAATTCTCGTGCTCGGCAACACAGCCGTCCGTTCATGCTGCAGGTTCAGGAGGCAAAGCGGAAATGGATTCCCGCTTCGCTCCGCGAATTGTCCAATGGACATGAATTGCGCCTTCCGGCGCATGAATTGAAGGCGCAGCCGTCATGCAATAATATACTCCGCGAAGGTGTTGACACGCGGGCGCGTTCGCGTTACATTTAGCATAGTGGAAAGGGCGCGTTTTGCGCCATAAAAGCATCATAGAAAACAAATTCACAGGAGGAACACACATGGTTAATGAGGCATTGAAGCAGTTACTGGCGTACGATCCCGAGATCGGCGCGGCAATGCAGGACGAGCTCAACCGTCAGCGCGGCAACCTGGAGCTGATCGCATCCGAAAACATCGTATCCGAAGCGGTCCTGATGGCGATGGGCAGCGTGCTCACCAACAAGTATGCGGAGGGCTATCCCGGCAAGCGTTACTACGGCGGCTGCCAGTTCGTGGACGTCGTGGAGAATCTCGCGATCGAACGCGCCAAGAAGCTGTTCGGCTGCGATTACGCAAACGTGCAGCCGCATTCCGGCGCACAGGCGAACATGGCGGTGTTCTTTGCGGTGCTGAACCCGGGCGACACGTTCATGGGCATGGACCTTTCTAACGGCGGTCATCTCACCCACGGCAGCCCGGTCAATATGTCCGGCAAGTATTATAAGTGCGTCTCCTACGGCGTGGACGAGCACGGCGTCATCGACTACGAGGACGTTCGCAAAAAGGCGCTCGAGTTCCGTCCGAAGCTGATCGTCGCGGGCGCAAGCGCGTACTGCCGCACGATCGACTTCCCGAAGTTCCGTGAGATCTGCGATGAGGTCGGCGCAGTGCTGATGGTCGACATGGCGCACATCGCGGGCCTCGTGGCGGCGGGCGAGCATCCCTCTCCCTTCCCCTATGCGGACGTCGTCACCACCACCACGCACAAGACCCTGCGCGGTCCGCGCGGCGGTCTGATCCTCGCGAACCAGGAAGCGGCGGATAAGTTCAACTTCAACAAGGCGATCTTCCCGGGC
>CAMVGD010000126.1 GCA_947166925.1 uncultured Clostridia bacterium
AAGCCAGTTGGTTGAAGCCCTCAATCGCTTCACCGTTGACCATCAGCATCCATTACAAAAAGAACTGCTCGACAGCATCCTGCGGTCACGATCGTCGATTGCGGAACGCCGATGTACATCGAAAACTGACGTACACTGCGGAATTGCTTTTTGATCTCGGTTTTGATCAGCTTTGTAAGTTCATCCATTTTTCACACCTCCACTGCCCAATCATACCATGAATAAAAAAGTTTTGTCAATAAAAATATATTGTAAGAATGTGAGATTATTGTAACATGCACAAATTCTGAACAAAACGGAGACCGGCTCCGATTTGTACAAACAAGCGGAGCGGGATCCGGCGCGCGTATACGCCTCCCTTGACGGGACCGGCGTTATCCATTATACTGTATTCCAATGCGTTTTCTGACGGAGCGCGGCTGTTTTTTTCGGGTAAAAAACCGCGCAGCGCGGACCGTTCAACCAACGGTTGCTGGACGCAGGAAAGCGTACCCGATATACTGTGACCATGAAAAAGATCTTTCCTTATCTGAAACCGTATAAAAAGCAGATGATCCTGACCGGGATCCTGTGCGTCGTCTCCACGCTGGAGGGGACGTTTTTGCCGTACCTGATGAGCCGCATCGTCGACGACGGCATCGCCGTGGGCAACATGGGCGCGATTCTCAGGCTCGGCGGGCTGATGCTTGCGCTTGCGATCATGTCCATGCTCTGCGCGGTCTGGACCGGCGCGGTGAACGCGAGGATCTCCGCGGGATTTTCGCGCGATCTGACGCACGGCATCTTCCGGAAGGCGTCCGCGCTCGATTTTGAAAACTTCTCGAAGATCGGCACGTCGGGACTGCTGACGCGTTCCACACACGACGTGTCCACGATCTCGGGCGTGTCGTCCATGTTCGTAAACGTCGTGGTCATGGTGCCGATCATGATCGCCGGCGGCGTCGCGTTCGCGCTGCTTTCCGACCGCGTGCTTGCGCTCATTCTGCTGCTTTCCATGCCGATCGCGTTTCTGATCCTGTTTCCGATCGTGCGGCATCTCGACCGCCTCTGGAAGCTCAGCGACGAATACATCGACGTGCAGAACCGGCTGATGCGCGAACGGCTCTCCGGCATCCGCGTGATCCGCGCGTTCGACAAGGAGGCGCACGAGCACGGCCGCATCGCGCACGCGACCGAGGAGATGGCAAAGTACATCATCCGCGCAAACGTCCGCGCCGGCTATGTGAATCCGCTGTGCATGCTGGTCCTCAATCTTGCGACGGTCGTCATGCTGACGGTCGGCGCGAACCGGCTGCAGGATCCCGCGCTTCTCGCGCAGGGGCTGACCGCGGGCGGCATCATCGCCACGGTGCAGTATGTCGCGCTGATCCTGAACGGCGTAATGATGCTGAGCTGGACGTTCGTGTTCCTGCCGCATCTCAAGGTGTGCATCAACCGCGTGACCGAGGTGCTGGATCTGCCGGACGAACCGGCGGACGCGGGAGACGGCACGATCCTCGGGGGCGATCTGGTCCTCGAGAACGTCGGCTTTGCGTACCCGGGCAGCGAGGTCCTGACCGTTTCCGGCATCCAAATGACGGTGAAGGCGGGGGAGACTGCCGCCATCATCGGCGGCACGGGCAGCGGCAAATCGACGATCCTGAAGCTGCTTCTGGATTTCTATGCGCCGACCGAGGGAACGATCTCGCTCGGCGGCGTTCCGTATGAAACGATCGGGCGCGGCGGCGTGCGCGAAAACGTGTCCGCGGCGCTGCAGAAGGGCATGGTGTTCGAGGGGACGCTGCTCGACAACGTGCGCATGGGCGATCCGGACGCAAGCGAGGACGCGGTGCGGAACGTCCTGGACATCGCGCAGATGACGGAGTTCGTCGATTCGCACGAGGAGGGGCTCAATTACCGTCTTGCGCAGTCCGGCGCAAATATCTCGGGCGGGCAGAAGCAGCGCATCAGCATTGCGCGAACGATTTTGAAGCCCGCTTCGGTCTATGTATTTGACGACAGCTTTTCCGCGCTCGACTATCTCACCGAGAGCAAGCTCAGAAAAGCGCTGAACCGCTACCTTGCGGGCAAAACCCAGATCATCATCACGCAGCGCGCGGCGACCGCCATGCGGTGCGACAGGATCTACGTCCTGGAACAGGGCAGCATCGTCGGGAGCGGAACGCATGCGGAGCTCGTACAGAACTGCGCGGTTTATCGCGAGATCGTGCGTTCGCAGCTGGGAGGTGACGCCGTATGAAACAGCAGAACACCTCAAAGAAGACCGTCCTCCGCATTCTGAAGGATACGAAGCCGATCGCGGGCTGGCTCGTGCTTTCCGCGTTCATCAGCCTCGTTTCGGTCGCGCTGTCCCTTCTGACGCCGGAGATCCTCCGTGCGCTGTCCGACCGGCTCTATAACTACTGGGAGCCGGCGCACCTCGGTCAAAGCGCGACGCTCGACAGCGCCGCGTTCGGGCTCGAATGCGTCCTGCTTGCCGCGGCGTATGCGGGAAGCTCGCTTGCGGCGGTCGGCGAAATGCTGATCATGAACAACGTGGTCTCCAAGCACTTCACCTGCGCGATCCGCATCCGCATGAGCGACAAGATCCGCAGACTTCCGGTACGTTACGTCGATCAGACGCCGAACGGCGAGATCATCTCGCACATGACCGACGATGTCTCCATGATGGGCACGACGGTGCACAGCTTCCTCGAAACGCTGATCTCCGGCGTGCTGAAGCTCATCGGCATCATCGTTCTGATCTTCCTGCTGAATCCGATCCTTGCGGCGGCGGTCATCGTGTTCGTGCCGCTTTCGCTGGTGCTTTCGGCGAAGATTGCGGGCAAGAGCGAAAAATACTTCGCTTCGGTGCGCAAGAAGAACGGCGAGATGTACGCGCTGACCGAGGAGACCTTCACGGGATTCGATACCGTCAAAGCGTTCCATCTGGAAAACCGCCAGCGCGAACGACACGCCGCGATCTGCGGGGACATGCGCGAAGCGGCGCAGAAGGGCACGTTCCTTTCGTCGATCGTGCAGCCCATCATGGCGCTGACCAACAACATTGCGTATATCGCGATCTGCATCATCGGCGGGATTTTCGTCGCCAACGACCTGTTCGGCATGAGCGTCGGTACGATCGTCGCGTTCGTGCTCTATGCGCGGATGTTTGCGGGACCGCTCGAAAGCATCGCGCAGGGCTTTTCGATGCTGCAGCAGACGATCGCGTCGTCCGAGCGCGTCTATAAGCTGCTCGACGAGGAGGAGATGACCGAAGCGACCGCGGAGACCGCGCCGAAGGGCGAGGGAAACGTCGTCTTCGAGAACGTCGATTTCTCCTACGATCCGAAGCAGCCGCTGATCAAGGGGCTCACGATCAGCGTCCGCGCGGGGGAAAAGGTCGCCATCGTCGGACCGACCGGCGGCGGCAAGACCACGATCGTGAACCTTTTGATGCGCTTCTACGACGTCGACGGCGGCAGGATCCTCGTCGACGGCAAGGACGTCATGCAGATGCCGCGGAACGCGCTTCGGAGCGTGTTCTCGATGGTCCTGCAGGATACGTGGCTGTTCTCCGGCACGATCTACGACAACATCGCCTACGGACGGCCCGACGCGACCGCGGACGAGGTGCGCGAGGCGGCAAGACGCGCGCATATCGACCGGTTCATCGAATCCCTGCCGAACGGCTACGACACCGTGATCAACGAGGAGACGACGAACATTTCCGGCGGACAGAAGCAGCTTCTGACGATCGCGCGCGCATACCTCGCAAACCGTCCGATCCTGATCCTCGACGAGGCGACCAGCAACGTCGATACCCGCACCGAGATCCTGATCCAGAAGACGATGGACGATCTCATGCGCGACCGCACGAGCTTCGTCATCGCGCACCGGCTGTCGACCATCGTGGACGCGGATACGATCCTCGTCGTCAACCACGGCACGATCGTGGAGCAGGGCACGCATAAGGACCTGCTCACAAAGAACGGCTTCTACGCCGAGATCTACAATTCGCAGTATGCGCTTTTGAACTGACGAGCATAAAAGGGGGTGTTAAGAAACGCAACACGTTTTCTTAACACCCTCTTTATGAAT
>CAMVGD010000127.1 GCA_947166925.1 uncultured Clostridia bacterium
ATGAGAACGGCGCGCCGGAGCTTTTGGAGCTGCCTGATGAATTCAACCGGTTCCCGCGGCCGGCGAAGGCGAAGGAAGACAGTTCCCGCCTTCGCAAGATTATGCTGATCCTTGCCGCGGCGGGGCTTGTGATACTCGGCGTATTCGCACCGCTTTCCCCGGAGAACAAACCCGCGGAAGCGGAGGCGGTGGAGACAGAGAAACCCGAGCAACCGGCAATGACACCGGAAGCGAGCGCTTTACCGACGCCCATTGCGACGCCTGCGCCGACAGATGTACCGACGCCGATCCCCACGGTGACGCCGAAGGTGACGCCGATCCCGACGCCCGGCGTGGATATAATCTACTACTATCGCGCGTCGGAAGTCTATTACACCTCGTTGCACATATCGGTGCCGGAACTTGTTTCGTCGGTCTCGCTGCGCCTTATCGCGCCGGACGTCGAGGAGCCCGCGCTCGAGATCGAACTGACGCCGGAGCAGATCGAAAACGCGACCTATCAGCTCCGCGTCGGCGATCGGGAGGAGGGCTTCGACGCAAACGAATTCTTTGCGCATCAAGCGGAAGCGGACCTTACGATGGAGCTGACCTATACGATCCGGGGTGAAGCGGGAGAGGAGACCGTCACCGAAACGATCGAACCCGCGGTGGAGGATTGGATCTACTGGCGGTTCGATTCTGAGGACGACGTCGGCGGGATCGCCGAAATGATGTTCGGCGATATCTTCCCGAATTGCTTTGCGGTGCGCATCTTCGATTCGCCCAACGGCGACCTTGCGCTGACAGTCGGCAGCGACGCCGATACGCTGAAAAACGGCGATGTGACGATCCGCGTCCGCATCGACGGACGCGAGATTCCCGCAGAGGGCGGCCGCCTTCTGAGGGGAAGGTATCAATATGAAGGCGACGACACGATCTACTATGATTATGCGCTGGTGATCCCGATCCCGGAAGATTTTCCGCAGCACGGAACGGCAACCATGACACTGACCCGCAAGCTGATGCACAGCGATACGATCCTCGTCTGGGAAAAGGATGTCGAGTACTGAGAAGACAATTCAAAACTATACTATGTCGAGATCAAGAAAAAGCATCGAGGAGATCAATCAGATACCGCCGGATCATCCGGATATGAGCGCAAAGGAATTTGCGCCGCTTCCCGATGAGTTCAATCGTTCGGAAACGACCGCAAAACCAAAGGGAAAGCCTTCTTCTTCGCTGCGCAAGATCATGCTGTATCTGGCGTCGATCGGTCTTGTGACGCTTGGCGTAATCACGCCGGTCATTCGCGTGAACCCGCCGGAGGAGGATGCGGTCGCGGTCGTCAGCATCACACAGACGCCGACGCCTGCCGCTACGGCGAAAGCAGGCCCGCTCATCAAGCCGATCAAAACGGGTCGCCCGACGGCCGCGCCTACGCCTGCGCCGACCGAAGCGCCGACAGAAACGCCCACCCCGACGCCGACTCCGACGCCGACACCGACTCCGACTCCGACGCTGACGCCGACGCCGACGCCGACGCCGACCCCGACCCCGCGCATGACGGGGCAGATCCGCGTTACGATCTACTCGGAGGTCTTTGACAGGGATACGGCAATGCGCGGCACATATCCGAGCACAGTTCTTGCGGACGAAACGCTTCCCGCGGAGACCTTCAAGGAATATACGCTGCCGCCGCTGCCCGAACAGAAGGGATATCAGGCGCTGGGCTACGTGCTGCTGAAATCCAGCGGAACGTCGTATCTCGAAGGACTTTCGAAGGAGAACGCGAGTCCCGCGCCGATCGGCACCGTTGCGCTGACTGATAAGCTGACGGCAGACGATCTTGAGATCGTTCCGAAGGACGTAGAAGGCGTATACAATGCTGAGATCCACGTCGTCTGGCTGATGGAGGAGAGCGATTACCATCTTGAATTCTACGACGGCGATACGCGGATCGGCGGTTATTTTATCGGGTTCCCGATCGCATCCGAACAGCTTTGCTATCTTGCGCCGTTCCCGACCCCCGTTCGGACGGGAAAAACCTTCGTCGGTTGGCAGAACGTCGACGGATTCATGGTCGACGCTGTCACGTATTATGACTTTTTTGAAAAGCTGCCGAATGCGAAGACCGTGTTTGACCGGGATATGAAAAAGCATATGCCCTGCAAGGTCTATGCCTGCTGGTCGGACGGCAGCGGCGGCGCGCCCGAACCGACGCCGACGCCTACGCCGACGCCGAAGCCCACGCCGAAGCCCACGCCCAAGCCCACGCCCAAGCCGACGCCGACGCCGACCAAGAAACCGACGCCAGAGCCTACCCCGACGCCGATATACTACACGGTGAGCTGCTACAACTGCACATTCTCCGGCGGCGGTTATTCGGGTGCAACGTCCGGCTCCGTAGCGAAGGGAACGAAGATCACGATTTACGGAAGTTCGGATTCGAGTGCGGCCTATTTCGTGGGCACACCGTCAGCGGCAGGGCGCGGCTCATACGCGAATCCTTTGTCTCCCGATTCCGCTGCCACGCCGGCGCCGGGTCATATCTACTATACATATTATTTTCGTTACAGCTATACAGTAACAAGCAATACGCATATTGAGTTCTACGGGATCGTCAATTGATACGGGATGGCAAGCCCCTTCCCGGTCAATAATATTTACGCAAATCTTACGCGAAACGCTTGCTTTTTTCGCTCGTTTGATGTACGATAACAAAGGAAAAATATATTCTATGGAGGTATATATTCATGGTAAGAGTTGCAATCAACGGTTTCGGCAGAATCGGTCGTCTTGCGTTCCGTCAGATGTTCGGCGCAAAGGGCTACAAGATCGTTGCGATCAACGACCTGACCAGCCCGGCGATGCTGGCGCATCTTCTGAAGTACGACACCGCGCAGAAGGGTTACTGCGGCGTGATCGGCGAGAACAAGCACACCGTTACGTCCAAGGAACCGGAGTTTGAAGAAGACGGCAAGACCGTAAAGGTCCCCGGCTCCATCACCGTGGACGGCACGGAGATCACCATCTATGCAGAGCCGAAGGCGCAGAACCTGCCCTGGAAGAAGCTGCGCGTCGACGTCGTGCTCGAGTGCACCGGCTTCTACACCAGCAAGGCAAAGGCGCAGGCGCATATCGACGCAGGCGCAAAGAAGGTCGTCATTTCGGCGCCGGCAGGCAACGATCTGCCCACCATCGTCTATAACGTCAACAACAACATCCTGACCAAGGAAGACAAGATCATCTCCGCGGCAAGCTGCACCACCAACTGCCTCGCGCCGATGACCAAGGCGCTGAACGACAACTTCCCGATCCAGGCGGGCATCATGACCACGGTCCATGCGTACACCGGCGACCAGATGATCCTCGACGGTCCGCATAAGAAGGGCGATCTGCAGCGTGCGCGCGCGGGCGCGGCGAACATCGTTCCGAACAGCACCGGCGCGGCGAAGGCGATCGGTCTCGTCATTCCGGAGCTCAACGGCAAGCTGATCGGCTCCGCACAGCGCGTCCCGGTCGCGACCGGCTCCACCACGATCCTCGTTGCGGTCGTCAAGGGCAAGGACGTCACCAAGGAAGCGGTCAACGCGGCGATGAAGGCGCAGTCGAGCGAATCCTTCGGCTACACCACCGAGAAGCTCGTTTCCTCCGATATCATCGGCATGACCTACGGCTCCCTGTTCGATGCGAACCAGACCATGGTCCAGAAGATCGACGATGACACGTATCAGGTACAGGTCGTGTCCTGGTACGACAACGAGAACAGCTACACGAGCCAGATGGTCCGCACCATCAAGTACTTCGCAGAGCTGAAGTAAGCAAACGCAGCGCACGCCCGGAGGGAAAACCCTTCGGGCGTTTTTGTTGCTTTGTCATGCGCCGCAGGCGCAATCGATCTCTCCCTCCGTCACCTATCGGTGACACCTCCCTCATCAGAGGGAGGTGGACGGAGAGGTATTCGACCTTCCCTTGTCAGGGAAGGTGTCAGCCGAATGGCTGACGGAAGGGTAGGGACGGGCATTGCCCGTCCGCCGCA
>CAMVGD010000128.1 GCA_947166925.1 uncultured Clostridia bacterium
GGATTGACCGTTTCGAGCACGGGGATCACCTGCAGTCGAATGCGGTTCCGCGTTGCGTCCGTCTCGAAATTCGTCGCATCGGTACAGTACGTCTGTCCGCGTTCGGAAAGATAATCAAGGATCGTGTGCTTGTCCGTATACAGCAGCGGACGGATGATCCGTCCCGAACGAAGCCGCATGCAGGCAAGACCGTCGGTGCCGCTTCCCCGCAAAAGATGCAGCAGAAGCGTCTCCGCCTGATCATCCCGATGATGTCCGGTTGCAATGCAGTCGAGATCCCGATCCGCGGCTACGCGCTCCAAAAAAGCATAGCGCGCATTCCTTGCGGCAAGCTCCAGGGACTGACCGGATTCCTTTGCGAGCTGCGGCACGTCGATACGTTCCGCATGCAGCGGCACGCCGAGACGTCTGCAAAGTTCCGTCACAAACGCTTCGTCCGCATCGGCGTCCGAACCGCGGATCGCGTGATGCAGATGCGCCGCCTCTACACGCAGGATCCTTCCCTTCCTTTGAAGCTCGATAAGCTCCAGCAGCAGTGCCACGGAGTCCGCGCCGCCGGACAGAGCAACCAGCACGCCGTCCCCTTCGGAAACACCGCATGCGGTCCATGTCGAATCGGTCCACAGCAACATGATACACAACTCCGAGAATAGATGTTTACAGTTTACCCCGAAATTGCGATTTTTGCAAGTGGCAATTGTGAATTCAGCATGGCAAATCCGTTAAAACAGCAAAAAGCCCCTTGACGGGGCGTTGCGGTACGGGTTCAGCCGACGACGTTGATCGGCGATCCATTCAGAAAAGCGGACAGATTCTCCGTCGATACGTCGATGATCTTCTGCCGCATCGGCTTCGGCGTCCAGGCATAGTGCGAAGTGATGAGACAGTTCGGTGCGGAGAGAAGCGGATTTTTGAGCCGGATCGGTTCCTCGCTGGCTACGTCCGCGGCGTAGCCGCCGAGCTTACCTGTTTTCAGCGCGTCGCATACGTCCGATTCGGAGATCAGGCTTCCGCGCGAGGTGTTGACAAGCAGCGCGCCGTCCTTCATCTGCGCGATCGTATCCTTACGGATCATGCCGACGGTCTCCGCTTTTGCGGGACAATGCAGAGAGATCACGTCGGATTCCCGAAGCAGCTTGTCGAGCGAAACGTATGTGCCGACAAATCCGGATTTCATCTCGGGATTGTATCCGAGCACGCGCATACCGAGTGCGTCTGCTATTTTGGCAACGCGCGAACCGATCCGCCCGCAGCCGACGATCCCAATCGTTCTGCCCGACAGCAGTGTTGGTGCGATCTTCCACCAGGAAAAATCGGGTGACGCCGTCCATGCGCCGTTTTTTACGAGCGCGGAATGGTATTCGACATGCTGACACATGGCAAGCAGCAGCGCGATCGCGTGCTGCGCGACCGCTTCCGTGCTGTAGGCAGGCACGTTGGTCACGACGATGCCGCGTTCCTGTGCGGCACCGAGATCGATCACGTCATAACCGGTTGCAAGCACGCCGATAAACCGAAGCTGACGCGCGCCGAACAGCATATCCCGGTTCAGCTTCACCTTGTTGACAAACACCGCTTCCGCGCCGCGCAGCCGCTGCGCGACCATGTCCGGATGCGTCCGGTCATAGACCGAAAGCGTGCCGAGCTGCTTCAACGGACTCCAGTCCACATCCCCCGGATTGACGCAATATCCGTCCAGAACAACGATCTGCATATGCCATCCCTCCCTGTTTCTATTGTACCCCTCGCCCGATCGGAAAGCAAATGAACAAACTATAAAAAAGCGCCGCGCGGGCGCTTATTGCATCGAAAGAATCCTGCGCAGCTTTCGTCCGAAGACGAGCGCGAGCGCGAGCTTGACCGAATCCGGCAGCAGGAACGGAACGACGCAGACGAGCAGCGACGCAGCAAAGCCTTTCTCCGGGTTCAGCGCCGAAAACCAGACCGTGCCGAACGCGTAGCACATCAGCAGTCCCAGGGCGAGCAGCGCGGTCTCGATCCACAGCTTTCTTTGAAACAGCATTGTGCCGATCCAATAGACGCCGCCGATCAGAAGCATGCCCCAAAGGTATCCGCCCATCGGTCCGATCAGTACGGAAAAGCCGCCTTTGCCGTCCGAATAGACCGGGATCCCGATCGCGCCAAGCAGTATATATACCGCAACAGCGATCGTGCCGTTCCGCCCGCCGAGCAGGATCAGCGAAAGGAACACCGCAAAGATCTGCATCGTAAACGGAACGGTGAGCGGCACCGTGATCCACGCGCAGACCGTGATGAGCGTCGCAGCGAGCGCGATATAGGCAAGCTCTGCCGTTTTGAACGCCGACCGTTCCACGATCCGATCCTCCCTTTCTTACCGAAAAAACCGCTCCCGAAGCGCCCAGCGGTCGCGGAACTCGAACATGCCGTCCAGAGCCGCTCCGATCCTGCCGATCAGAAAGCCGTTGATCAGCGCGCAAAGGATCGTTCCCCACTTTACGCCTTCAAAGCGCCAGAGTCCGAAGAACGCAAACGACAGGATGACGCCGACAAGACAGCTCACGCAGTCGTAAACGGTCTTGACCTTATGGATCTTCCAACCGTACTTTGCGGACAGCTCCTTGACAAACAGTTCGTAAACTTCCGGCGCGACGTAGGTCCGGAACAGAAACGCCACGCCGATCGAACAGAAAAGCACGCCGACCGCATAATACACGACCCGCAGCGCAAGCACGTCCTTCGGCAGAAAACCGCCGAGCAGCATCAGCAGGTCGAGCACGACGCCGTAGAACACGGCGGTGACGAACGAAAAGAGATAGCCGATGCGAAATCTTCGCAAAACGATGCACATTGCGAAAAGCAGCACCGCCTGCAGGGTGTATTCCGCCATGCCGAACGTGAACCACGGCAGCAGCGCGGACACCTTGAGGTAGATCAGGTATGCGGGCGCAACGACCATCGACACGCCGAAATCCGCACGCTCCATAAAGACCGTACCGAGCGCGAGCGTAACGATCCCGACGACATAAGCAATCTCCGAATAAAAGGATTTGCGCGTAGGCATTGCGTACCTCCCGGAAAGTCCCCGTTTGATACAGAAACGGAAAAAGATGAGATAAAACAAAAGGATTTGCCGAAACAAATCCTTTCTGGTGGAGCATAGGAGATTCGAACTCCTGACCTCAACATTGCGAACGTTGCGCGCTACCAACTGTGCTAATGCCCCGCGAACAGAAATCATTATACACGGTTTTCATAAAAAAGCAAGAGTTTTTTCAAAATATTTTTGCGGGATCGAAAATATATCTTGCTTTTTTCGCGGGTTTGTTGTAAGATAGCAAAGGTCCACGAAAACGCCTTGCAGAGATGGCTGAGCTTGGTCTAAGGCGCACGACTGGAAATCGTGTATACGGGGAACCGTATCGAGGGTTCGAATCCCTCTCTCTGCGCCATGAAAACAGCCTGCCTTTTGGGGCAGGTTGTTTTCATTTTTGTTTAGGGGATCCGACCGGGCAACCGAATCACGATACGGTGCGTCGTTTTGCGGCGAGGCGGCACGGTACGCGTGGAAAGCGGAGTATGCGGCACGGAATGCGGGCACGACAGCCCGATCTCCATCGCCGCAAACGGAATGCGGTTTTCTGCGGCATTTTTTTGTAAGCCGGAGGTTTCTATGGAATCTTATCAATTCATCACCCTGCGCGAGCGTCCGGCGCTCGAACAGACCGCTGCGCGATGGTTCAGCTCGAAATGGGGCGTTCCGGAAGAAGCGTATCTCGAATGTATGGACGCGTACCTGTCCGGCGAGACCGAATACGGTTGGTATCTTTGTCTGGACGGCGACGCGATCGTCGGCGGGCTCGGCGTGATCGAAAACGACTTCCACGACCGAAAAGACCTGTCTCCGAACGTCTGTGCGGTCTATACCGAGGAAAGCCACCGCAGACGCGGGATCGCGGGCGCGCTC
>CAMVGD010000129.1 GCA_947166925.1 uncultured Clostridia bacterium
CACCTGCGTCGGCTTCAACGGCTGCATGCCGGTGTGCAGCAGGTTCGAGTGGCTTCCCGATCACAGCGACGCCTGGATGGAGACCGTTCCGCCGCAGACCGCCGCGCCGACCGCCGCGCCGACAAAAGCGCCGACGGAACCGCCCTCGGAATCGACGGCGCCGGCTTCCCTTTCCCCGTTTGACGATGAGCATCAGCCCGCCGGAACGCCCATTCCGCAGGATCCGTCCGCATGGGTGCGCGAAAAGCAGGTGCAGCTCCGTCACGACGGCACGGATACCGTGACGGTGCTCGTGCTGATGAACGGCTCCGACCTCGAATCCGAGTACGGCGAGGCGACCGAGGACCTTCTTGAGATGGTCCGCGCGAAAAAGAGCGACCGCATGAACATTCTTGTCGAGACCGTCGGCACGAAGAAATGGGACAGCCGCTTCGGCATCTCCTCCCGCCATGCGCAGCGCTGGCGCATCACGGCAGGCGGGCTCGATCTTCTGGACGATTCGCTCCCGCAGCTCGATACGACGATCCCCTCGACGCTTTCCGATTTCATCCGCTGGGGCGTGGAATACGCGCCCGCGGACCGCTATATCCTGCTGCTGTGGGACCACGGCGGCGGTCCGGTCTACGGCTACGGCTACGACGAGTTCCAGCCCTATACGGCGACGCTGACGATCGACGAGATGCAGACGGCGCTCAGGGATGGCGGCGTGTACTTCGACCTCATCGGTATGGACTGCTGCCTGATGTCCTCGCTCGAGGTCTGCTGCGCGCTGTACGATTACTGCGACTACACGCTCCTCTCCGAGGACTTCGAGCCCGGCTGCGGCTGGGCGCACGAGGGCTGGCTTTCCGCGCTTGCCGATGATCCCGCGATCGGCACGCCCGCGCTCGGGCAGATCGCGATCGACGATTCGATCCGGATCGCGGAGCAGCGCAGCAGCGAGGAGGACGGCATGACGCTTGCGCTGATCGACGAGGCGTACATGACGCTTCTGTACCCCGCGTGGCTGGAGTTTGCCTACAGCAGCGAGGAGGCACTGCTCTCCGCGAATTACAGCCAGCTTCGCGAATCGACCGGGCGCGCGCATCCGCGGCTTGCCCGCGCGGTCGGCGGCTGGTTCACCGACGGCGACGATGCAACGCTCGAGGATTACTGCATCACCGATATGCTGTCGCTGGCGGCGAACATCGCCTCCCCCGCGTCCGGGTCGCTCTCGGCGGCGCTGGATCAGGCGATCGTGTACTACGGCGCGACCGCCAACGAAACGACGCTTTCCGGGCTTTCGGTGACGCTGCCGTACGGCGACGACGCGTTCTATCGGGAGCTTCGGCGCGTATTCTTAAACGCGGGCTTCGACGAAACCTACGTCGACTGGCTCCGGCAGTTCGTCTCGGTCAGGACCGATACCGAATACTACGACTTCGACGGCTGGAACGGCTGGGACGACTACGCGGGCGATTACGACTGGAGCGACTGGGACGGTCTGTTCGGCGGGCTTTCCGATTGGGCGGAGGGCTGGACCGGCGACTGGGACGCCGGATTTGACGACATGCTGGACTGGCTGTTCGGCGCATGAAAGGAACGATATGAAACGAATTTTGACGATCCTGGCGGCGTGCATTCTTCTGCTTGCGTCGCTTGCCTGCGCGAAAGCGCCTGCCGCTGAGCCGGAAACCGCGCCGGCGGTGACCGTGCCCGAAACGCTCGAGCTTTCGCTTACGCTGCCGCTCGGCGCGCGCGACGACGTCGCAAGAACGCTGCCCGCCTATACCGACGGCTTTTCGGCAAAGGACGACGTCCCTCTGCGCTTCTCCGTCGTCAGCGGCGATCCCGGCGTGGCGGAGGGCATGCTCGCGGCGAACGGAACGCTGTACGTGATCGCGCACGGCGTCGGCGAAACGAAGCTTACCGTGACCGCGAAAACCGCGTCGGGCGAACAGAACGCGGCGACCGTTTCGGTCAAGGTGCGCGACGCGCGGCGCACGCTGGTGCTCATCGTGCTCGGCGTGCTGTGCGTGACGCTGCTCGTTCTGCTCGGCAGACCCGCCGCAAAGAAGCCGGTGCCCGAAGAACCGGCATCGCCCGAAGAAGCGCCCGATCCCGTCGCGATCTTTGAAGACCCCGAAGAACCGGCATCGCCCGAAGAAGCGCCCGATCCCGTCGTAATCTTTGAAGAATCAGAAGAACCGAACGACAATCCCGAAAGGAGTTAGCATATGATCCGGGAAACCGTAGAAAACTACCGCAAATACCTTGAAAAGCTTCGCGCGTATACCCACGCGATGGGGCTCATGAGCTACGACATGAACACGGTCATGCCGAAGGGCGCAGGTCCCGTCGTCGGCGCGACCTTCGGCGTTCTTTCCGAGGTCATGTACGACATGGTCACCTCCGAGGAGACCGAAGCGATGCAGCGCGAGATCCTTGCGCACCGCGACGAGGTCGATCCCGCCATCGTCCGCACCGCCGAGCTTGCGATGGAGGAGCGCGAGCGCATCGCCTGCATCCCGAAGGACGAGTTCGTACAGTACACGATCGACCAGACGACCGCCGATCAGGTCTGGCACGAGGCGAAGATCAAGAGCGATTTTCAGATGTTCCTGCCGCACCTTGAGAAGCTGATCGCGGCGAAGAAGCGCTTCGCAAAGTATTATAAGCCCGACGCGCGGGTCTACGATACGCTGCTCGACGAGTACGAAAAGGGGCTCAACACCGCCGTGCTCGACAAATTCTTTGCGACCGTACGCGAACGGCTCGTGCCGGTCATCGCAAAGATCAAGGATCAGCCCGACGTATCGTTCCTGCACCGGCACTATCCGACCGCCGATCAGCGGATCTTTTCGGACTACCTGATGGACGTGCTGGGGCTTGACAGACGTTACTGCGTCATCGGCGAAACGGAACACCCGTTTACCACGGAGTTCACGAAGTACGATGTGCGCATCACCACGCACTACCACGAGGACGCCGTCGAGCTGTCCATGTACAGTGTCATCCACGAGGGCGGTCACGCGACCTATGAGCGCGGCATCGCCGACGGGATCGCCAGACTTCCGATCGGCAAGGGCGTTTCGATGAGCGTGCACGAATGCCAGTCGCGCTTCTTCGAGAACATCATCGGCAGAAGCGAGCCGTTCATCGAGGCGATCTTCCCGAAGATGCAGGAGATCTTCCCTGAGCAGCTTAAGGACGTCACCGCGCACGACATGTACGTCGCGGTCAACAAGGCGGAACCGTCGCTCATTCGCACCGAGGCGGACGAGCTCACCTACGCGCTGCACGTCATGATCCGCTACGAGCTTGAAAAGCGGCTCTTTGACGGCGATCTCGAGCCGAAGGATCTGCCCGCGGAGTGGAACCGCATGTACAGGGAGTACCTCGGCGTCGACGTGCCGGACGACCGCCGCGGCGTGCTGCAGGATTCGCACTGGGCGAGCGGACTGTTCGGCTACTTTCCCTCCTACGCGGTGGGCAGCGCGTACGGCGCGCAGCTCATCAGGCGCATCGAGCAGGACCTTGACGTATGGACCCTCGTGCGCGCGGGCGATCTCAAGCCGATCGTCGCATGGCTCACGGAGCACATCTACCGCTTCGGCTGCATGAAGGAGCCCGGCAAGCTGATGGAGGAAGCCTTCGGCGCGTCGTTCGACCCGATGTACTACACGGACTACCTCACGAAGAAATACAGCGAGCTGTATCATCTCGACTGAGTACAGAAAAGCAAAAAGACCGCTTCGGGTCACACTTCGCAAGGAAGTTGCTTTGAGGTAGGCATTACCGGCTAAAAAGGACATGAAACGGGCTTGACCTCTATGGTCACGCCCGTTTTGTCGCCATACCCCGGATTTTAGGGGGGAAGATCCGATGCTCGTTTCAACTGTGGACAGCAGAAGACCTGTTCGAAA
>CAMVGD010000130.1 GCA_947166925.1 uncultured Clostridia bacterium
ATCGCTTCCGCAAGAAGGAACATCCTTGCGGCGACCCGTACGCGCGGCAGCTGCCCGCCGACGGTATAGTTCATCAGCAGCAGGATGCTCGCATAGGCAGCCGCGCCCCATGCAAGCGGTCCGATCTTCCGGATAAAGCCGGAAACGATCAGTACGGACGCGATCGCGGAGAGCACCGCCCATTGGATCCACATCTTGAGCGGCATCGGAGACCGGTACAGGAAGGCGAAGATCAAAAGAACGTGCGCAGCCATAAAGAGGATTGCGCCCTGCAGGACATACAGGCACATCACGACGTCGGCGACGATCAGCAGGATGAATCCCGGCAGCATGAGAAGCGTGCGTCCCGACCGCCAGTGCCGCATAAGGAAGATGACGAGCAGCGCGGCGCCGAGGATCATCTTCCACAGCATACGCAGGTTTGTATGATCCGCGAAGAACCAGAACGCGAGCTCCGCTTCGAGCATGGCGATGCAGAACACGCAGAGGCACAGCCAGACGGGGATGCCGGGCTTTTTACGCTTGCGGTTCAACAGCAGCGCCGCCCAGATGAGGACCGTGATGAGAATGCCCGCGAGCCCGGCAAAGAGCATCAGCGAGACGCGCCAGTTGACGCCGACGGAGTCGATGCCGATGAACGCAGCGAGATCCTCTGCGTCGAAGACGGCGGGCACAAAGCTTTCCGGCATCCGGAATTCGCCGGATTCCGACCGGTACGCCGTGCCGGCATCGCCGCGAACGACGCGCACCGGATCTGTCGTCATACCATAATACCGCGCCGAGGCATGCACGGAACAGTTCGCCAGATTCACCTCCACAGTCCCGTTCTCCACGGCTTCCCAGGTGACGGTGAAATCGGCGTCGTGCGGGACGGCGATGACGCTTGTATCGCCGATCCGCTCTGCGTACTGCCGGTGGATGAGCGAATCCTGCGCGGAAGCGTCTTTGATGGCGGCGTCCGAACGGGCTCCGTCTGCCGTGATCGCGCCGTCGGCGGTCAGCGTGATCCTGCTGTCGGGTTCGTCTGCGCGGAGCAGGGAAACGTCCACCGGTCCGCGGATGAGCACATAGGTGAACTCGAAGTCCTCCTCGAACGCGCCGGCACGGATCAGATCGACGTTCGCAAGGTATGCGTCCTCGCAGTGTTCGTTGAACAGACGGAGCGCGATATTGCCGGTGTTCTGATTGGCCTCGTCGAATTCCGTACGCGTCAGCACGTTGCCGAATACGCGGAATACGTAATCGACCAGCGTGTCCACGTTCATTCTGCCTGCGCTGCCCTTGTCCTTCACGGTGAGCAGCAGGCTTCGGACGGTCGAGAGCAGGTTGGAGGCATTCTTGTTCTGCATGATGCCGACCACGGCGGGCTGCAGATGCGCGTTATACTGTTCCCGGGTCTCCGCGACGTCCATGATCATGGACAGCAGCAGACGCATGCGGAGGTTCAGCGCCGGGCTGTAATTTGCCTCGATGCCGAAGGTCCGCCGCGCGATGCCCGCACGGGCGGCGGTAAAGATCTCGCCGGTCGAGGAGAACTCCGTGACGGGAATAAAGAGATCGGTCCCGAACCGCGCGAAGTCCCAGTCGTACGGCATGACCTGCGGAACGACGTCCATCGGATTGATGACGTTAAAGATGTTTTCGTAGCCGCTTTGCGGCGCGTTGTTGACCGCGGCGGGCGTCGCGAACGTATAGGCGTACACGTTCTCCTTCGGGAACATGCCTTGCTGCACCAGAAGTCCCGCCGTCACGTTGGAAACGGCGGCGGCGCGTGAGAAGCCGGAGATCCAGACCTTGATGTTGCCTTCGATGCCGTTGGTGAGGATATAGCCCGCACGGCGGTCGATCACCAGCATGGATGCGGATCGGAAGCCCTCGTGCAGCTTGCCGCTGCCGGGCGTCATATTGGATTGCCATTCGTTCTGATATCCGCCGCCGCAGACGCCGATCGCGATCAGCGTAAAGGGCTCCTCGCCTTCGCGCTCCATGATCCGCGAGCCCATCGCCATGGAGATCGTGTACATGCTGGTCTCCCGGGAATAGTCGTCCTTGCGGATATGCGAAAAGCCTGCGTCCGTCAGGTATTTTTCCAGATGCAGCGCGGGATCGAAGTAATCGACGGATTCCTTCGACGGCTTCAGCGCGCGGTTCGCCGAAAGCGCCATCGCGAGCGACATTACGGCAAGGTTGCCGTCATATTGCGTCGCGGGCTGCCAGAACGGATACTCCGTGAACCAGATATTGTACTGATACGCCGCGCGGTTCGCCCGCAGGTTGATGCCGGCGCGGACCTGCCGTACCGGACAGCCGTTGACGGAGACGGGCTCGCCCTGCTCGTCGCGTTCGACGACAGCGTCTGGTCCGAACTGCTCGGCGTCCTGCGCCGCGGTCGATCGCGCATCTTCCGCGCTGTCCGCAAATGACGCCGGAAGAACGGCGAAGATCAGGAGCAGGATCAGAAGGAAGGATAGAATACGTTTGCGCATGGAAATGCCTTTCTGTACGGATTCATGGATGACGGGAACGGGAAATCAGTCCGATGCAATGGCTTCCGCGCGGATCCGCACGCGTCCGCCGTCGGGGCAGCACGCTTCAAAGAAAGCTGCGCGTTCGTCGCCGTGATCGAGCTCTGCGCCGTTTTGCAGCGCAAAGACCTGCGGATAGATGACGCTCCAAAGCTCATGACACAGCGGGGGACAGACGTTTTCGACCGTGAAAGTGTCGCCTGCGGCGCACAGACCGTCGCGGCAGCGGCTTTCCAGAACGATGATCCTGACTTTTCGCATAACAGCCTCCGGTTCAGTTTGCGGACGAGTAGATCCAGCCCGCGTGAAATCCTTCGTCGGAATAGTGCAGAAGCTCGGAAACGGTCACGAGCTGATACCCGCGGGAGAGCAGCTCCGGCACGATCCTGCCGAATGCTTCGGCGGTCTTTTTCGCCTTGTCGTGGCAGAGAATGATCGAACCGGCAAGCGGCTTTTTGGATTCGTCCGTCTCAGCGACGCCGCGCCGATAGATCTTCTCCGCGGTGTATGTGTCGTAGGTGTCGTGCGTGCTGCGCGTATGGTTGACGACCGCCATGTTCCATTCGATCATCAGCGCAAGCAGCGTGTTCCGCGTTTCGCTGCCCTTTTCGCCGTACTTGATGTACGGCGGGCGGAACAGCCGGATCGTATAGCCGAAGCGCTCGCGGACCGCGTCGTTGACGCGGCCGATCTCCTCGCGCATCTCCGCGGCGGAAAGCTCCTCGACGTTCGTGTGCTCCCAGGTGTGGTTGCCGATCTCGCAGCCCAGAGACAGCATGCGCATGAGCTGCTCCTCGTGCGCGGCAATGTTTTCGCCGTTGATAAAGAACGTCGCCCGCACGCCGTACTGCTCGCATACGTCGAGCACAAGGTCGGTGATCCGGTCGCGCGGACCGTCGTCGAAGGTGAACGCGACCATCTTTTGTTCGGGGTCGATCACCATCGTCGCCATGCGCGCTTCGACCGCCGCTTCGTCGGGACAGTTTCCGTACGCGCGGACGTAATGTTCGATCTCCGCAAGACGCAGCTCCTCCCAGCTCGGTTCCGGCGTAGGGGAGGGCGTCGGCGTCGGAACGGCGGAGGGCGCCCCGGTCGCCTGCACGGCGGCGGGCGCAGTCCCTAAGGTGCACGAAAAAAGCGCGATCAGCACCGCAAGCATCAGCAGCAGCACGAACGCAAGCATGATGAGAAGCGGTTTCGTCGCCTTGATCCTGTATCGCTTTCTTTTCTTCGCCATGTAAAAATGATAGCATACATGCAAAATCGTGTCAATTTATGTTCTGTAAAATCCGGTTGACAAACGCGCGTTTTGTGGTATAATGCTTCTATCTTTGAGACGAAT
>CAMVGD010000131.1 GCA_947166925.1 uncultured Clostridia bacterium
CTTTTTGATCAGCGCGTTGATCGCGGGCGTGCTGCCCGGATAGAATGCGTTGATGTCCGGGACCGAAGCCTCCGCGCCGATCCGTACGACAAGGTCGAACACCCGCTTCTGCGCCGGCGCGTTTTTCAGCGCCTCCGACACGGCTGCGGGATCGACGCCTTCGGGGAGCATGACGGTACGGACCTTCTTTTCCCTGACGCGCATGCCGCGCATCTGCGCCGGAATCATCAGCCGCAGCGCGTCGACGAACAGGCAGTGATACGCGTCCTTCATCCATTCGGCAAGCGCGATCTGATCCGGCAGAAGCACGGGGTATCGCTCGATGATCTTTGCGATGTCCTTGATCTCCGGATAGTCTGCCGATTCCTTGCACGCGACGACAAAGCCTTCCTTTGTGCGGTTCCCCTGTCCGAACGGCACCAGAACGTGGTGCCCGACGGAAACGGGGAGCCCCTCGGGAATGCGGTAGGTGAACCTGCGGTCCACGGCGGTATGTGCGATGTCGACGATCACTTCGGCAAACATAGTCCTATAAAAAAGGCCCGTGCGCGAACGCAGCGGGCGGAAAGACTGCTTTTATGCGTCTTTCGGTGCGTTCAGAATCAGCTTGTCGTGGTAAAGTTCGTCCACGGCCATCGATACGGGCTTGTTGGTGCCGAGCTTCTCGGGATGATCCTGGAGCTGTCTCGCACGGTTTGCAACGGCGGTCACCAGCATGTAGCGGCAGCCTGCTTTTTCAACCAGCTCGTTCAGAGAAGGATAATTCATCATATCGTTTCGCCTCCTGTCAGTTTCGTGATCAGTTCTGTATTTCTTCCGGTGCGGAGGAGTTCAGCGGAAAGGATGGCTTCCATTTCGGAGACCGCTTCCTCCACAACGTCGTTGATGACCATGTAGTCGTAATCCGGCAGCGCCTTGAGTTCGTCGAGCGCCGTCGCCGTCCGGACGTCGATCGATTCCTGCGTTTCGGTCCCGCGTCCCACAAGCCGCGCCTTCAGGATCGAAAGCGACGGGGGAGCGATGAACACCAGCACGGCGTCGGGGCAGGCGGCTTTGACCTTTTTTGCGCCCTGCACGTCGATCTCGAGAATGACGTGATTGCCCTTTTCGCGTTCCTCCTCGACGAACGACTTCGGCGTGCCGTAGTAGTTCATGCCGAATACGTGCATATACTCGAGAAACGCATCCTCCGCGATCATGCGGTCGAATTCCTCTTTCGTTTTGAAGAAGTAATGCACGCCGTCGATCTCGCCGGGACGCGGCAGCCGTGTCGTTGCGGAGACCGACATTCTGATCTCGGGGTGCTTTGCCATCAGCGCCGCGTTGACCGTTCCCTTGCCGACCCCGGCAGGTCCGGACACGACGAGCAGCAAACCTTTTTTCTTCCTTGCCATAGCATTCTCCTTATCCTTCCGCGCTCCATTCGGCGTTGAGCCTTCGCGCGATGGTTTCCGACTGCAGCGCGGACAGAACGACGTGTCCGCTGTCCATAACGAGCACGGCGCGCGTCTTGCGGCCGCAGCTTGCGTCGATCAGAAGACGGCGTTCCCGCGCGTCCTGGATGAGACGCTTCACCGGCGCAGAATCCGGCGTGACCACGGCGATGATGCGGGCGCCGGAAACGATGTTGCCGAACCCGACCGAAACCAATGCAGAATTGTCCGTCATGCCGCTCACTCCACATTCTGGATCTGCTCTCTGAGCTTTTCGATCTCCGCCTTGCAGGCAAGCACCGATTTGGTCAGCGTGACGTCGTTCGCCTTGCTGCCGATCGTGTTGCATTCGCGGTTCATCTCCTGCACGAGGAAATCCATATCCTTGCCGACCGGTTTATCCGAATCGAGATAGATGCGAAACTGCGCGATGTGGCTCTTGAGCCGCACAAGCTCCTCGTCGATGCAGCAGCGGTCCGCAAACAGGGCGACCTCGGTGGCAAGCCGCGCGCGGTCGATCTCAGTGTCGAACAGCACGGATTCGATCCGTTTGTTCAGCTTATCCCGGTATTCCGCGGCAACGAACGGCGCGCGGGCAAGAATCTCCTCGCGGTACGCGTCCATTGCGTTGACACCCGAAAGCAGCGCTGCTCTGAGCCTTGCGCCTTCGGCAAGACGCATCCCGATGAGCCCGTTCAAAGCAAGCCCCGTCGATTCCTTCGCAAGCGCGATCAGCGCGTCCGTGTCTTCGTCGGCGGGAACGATCTCCGTTGCGTCGGGCAGACGAAGAACGCCCGAAAGCGTCAGATCGTCCGTTAGCCCCAAGGATTCGTTTGCCGCTCTTGCGGCAAGCACATAAGCGGAAAGCAGGGCGTTGTCCACGCGGACGCTCTTTGCGTCGCTGCGCGTGTTGCGGTAGTTGACGAATACGTCGACGTGCCCGCGGACAAGCCGTTCGCCGATCGTCTGACGGATCGGGTCCTCAATGCAGGAAAGCACGCGGGGAAGACGCATCGAGACGTCCAGGAAGCGATGGTTCACGCTCTTGAGTTCGACGGTCAGCTCGCGTCCGTCCTTTTGAACGACGCCCTTTCCGTATCCGGTCATGCTTTTCATACACTTACCTCCGCAAATCCAAAGTATACCATATCCCGACCCGAAAACACAAGAGCGGAACAGGATTTTTTCGTGAAAATCAGCTTAAAACAGGCGATAAAGCTCGTCTGCGCCGGGCGGATCGAGCGGCGAGCCGTCCGCAAAGCGGAAATCGCGCTCCGCAATGCGCCCGATGACCGCGGCGGGGATGCCGGCTTCTTCCAGCGCGGCGACGGTTTTTGCGCCGTTTTCGCATGCGATCAACAGGGAACCGCTTGCCATCAGCCGGTACGGATCGAGCCCCACGGCATCCGCGATCGCTTTCGTTTCGGGCAGGATCGGGATCGCGTTCCGGTCGACGACCGCGCCGAAATGCGACTGCGCCGCAAGCTCCCAAACTGCGCCGAGCACGCCGCCTTCGGTCACGTCATGCATTGCGTGCGCGCCGGTTCGCAGCGCGACCCGGCTCTCCGGTACGACGGACAGATGCTGCGACAGCGATCTTGCGCGTTCGATCGTATCCGCAGACAGATCCGAAAGTCGGTCCGCGTGATCGGATGAGATCAGCATCGTGCCCTCGAGCCCCGCCCATTTGGTCATGACGATCTCGTCGCCCGGTTTTGCGCCCGAAAGCATCTTTGCCTTCGGCGTGCGGGCGATGACCGTCGTGCAGGTCGTGACCCGTGTGACCGCGTCGGTCACTTCGGTGTGCCCGCCGACGATATCGACGCCTGCGTGATCAGCTGCATCCTGCAGGTCCTTCGCGATCATGGCGACGGTTTCCTCGGTCTCCGAGGGCGGCAGAAGCAGGGTGACGA
Organism: uncultured Clostridia bacterium; assembly: GCA_947166925.1. GTDB lineage: Bacteria > Bacillota > Clostridia > Christensenellales > CAG-138 > UBA3792. The sequence goes on from CAMVGD010000131.1 coordinate 3,347, forward strand.
GCAGCGCCACCGGTTCCGCGCCGCCTGCCGCCGCATCGTTGCAGTTGACATGCACCGACAGCGCGCCGATGTGCTTTGCGTCCGCGCTCGTGATGGGATCGCAGCTTGTTACGATGAGATCCCCCTGGAAGTCCAGCGTCGCGCAGTCCATGCCGATGCGCGGCGCGCCGAACGATTCCGGCCGCGTATGACGGAACCGGTCGAGGATCAGGCGTTCCAATGTATCGTTGTCCAGTTTTCCGAGCTTCATTTTCCGATCCGTTTCAGGAATTCTTCTTCATTGATCATGGGGATGCCGAGCGACTGCGCCTTGTCCGCCTTGCTGCCGGCGTTTTCGCCGACGACGACGAACGAGGTGTTCTTTGAAACACTCCCT
>CAMVGD010000132.1 GCA_947166925.1 uncultured Clostridia bacterium
CCGGATGCGATCCTGAACATCGTGGACGGCTCGAACCTCGAGCGCAACCTGTACCTCACCACCCAGCTCGTGGAGCTCGGCATTCCGGTGGTCGTGGCGATCAACATGATGGACGTTGTGAAAAAGAACGGCGACAAGATCGACACGAAACGTCTTTCCGAGCAGATCGGCTGCAAGATCGTCGAGATCTCCGCGCTGAAAGGCACGGGCGTTACGGAGGCCGCCGAGGAAGCGATCAAGGCGGCGCAGGGCACCAGAACCGTGCCGCAGCATTCGTTCTCCGGTCCGGTCGAGCACGCGCTCGCGCACATCGAGGAGGCGGTCGTGCACGGTCTGCCCGAGGAGCAGCAGCGCTGGTATGCGATCAAGGTCTTTGAGCGCGACAGCAAGGTCATGGAGCAGCTCGACATTTCCGAAGCGACGAAGGCGCATATCGAACAGGATATCGCCGCCGCCGAGAAGGAGCTGGACGACGACGCGGAAAGCATCATCACCAACGAGCGCTACGTCTGGATCGGCACGGTCCTGAAGACCTGCTATAAGAAGAAGGGCGCGGGCAAGCTCTCGACCTCGGACAAGATCGACCGCGTCGTGACCAACCGCTGGCTGGGACTGCCGATCTTCGCAATCGTGATGTTCCTCGTCTACTGGATCGCGATGGTCACCGTCGGCGCGAACGCCACCGATTGGGCGAACGACGGGCTGTTCGGCGACGGATATCACCTCGTCGGCATCGGCGACAAGCAGGCGGAAGAAGCCGCGGACGACTTTGCCGCCGCCTCCAACGCGCTTGCGGCGTACGGATTTGAATACGACGTCGAGGACGAAGCGTTCGACGGCGACGCGCTGATCGCAAAGCTCAAGGCGTTCACGACCGATGAAAAGACCGCGATCGCACAGGTGGAAGACGAAGAAACGCTGGCGATCTCCGACGTGACCGTTTACTTTGACGAGGTTCCCGAGGACGCGGACGAGGACGTCAACGCGATGTCCTTCAAGGACGCGATCGGCTACTTTGAGGAGAAGGGCTTCGAGGAGCCCGATCCCGCCGATTACGGCGTCTGGGTGCCCGGCATCCCGGCGCTGCTCGACAAGCTGCTTTTGGACGGCGAGGGCAATCCAAAGGTCCCCGAATGGCTGTACGGGCTCATCATGGACGGTATCGTCGCAGGCGTCGGCGCGGTGCTCGGCTTCGTGCCGCAGATGCTGGTCCTGTTCCTGATGCTCGCATTCCTCGAAGCGTGCGGCTACATGGCGCGTATCGCGTTCGTGCTCGACCGTATCTTCCGTCGGTTCGGTCTTTCCGGCAAGTCCTTTATCCCGATGCTGATCGGCTCCGGCTGCGGCATCCCGGGCATCATGGCGTCGCGTACCATTGAAAACGAGCGCGACCGCCGTATGACGATCATGACGACCACGTTTATCCCCTGCGGCGCAAAGCTGCCGTTCATCGCCATGGTCGCAGGCGCGATCTTCGGCGGCTCGCCGTGGATCTCGGTCTCCGCGTACTTCATCGGCGCGGCGGCGATCATCGTCTCCGGCATCATGCTGAAGAAGACGAAGATGTTTGCGGGCGATCCCGCGCCGTTCGTCATGGAGCTGCCCGCCTACCACTGGCCGACCGTCGGCAATGTGCTCCGCTCGATGTGGGAGCGCGGCTGGTCGTTCATCAGGAAGGCCGGTACGATCATTCTGCTCTCCACGATCGTGGTCTGGTTCCTCTCCCGCTTCGGCGTGGTCGACGGCACGTTCCGCATGCTTGCGGAGGATGAGATCAGCCTGTCGCTGCTCGGCGTTGCCGGTCACTATGTCGAATGGCTGTTCGCGCCGCTCGGCTGGGGCGAATGGCGCGCTGTCGTGGCTTCCGTCACGGGTCTCATTGCAAAGGAGAACATCGTCGGCACGATGGGCGTGCTCTACGGCGGCACCGAGCTGACCGTCTATCAGGCGCTTGCGCAGGCGTTCACCGGCATCTCCGGCTTCTCGTTCCTCGTGTTCAACCTGCTGTGCGCTCCGTGCTTCGCGGCGATCGGCGCGATCCGCCGCGAGATGAACAGTGCAAAGTGGACCTGGTTTGCGATCGGCTATCAATGCCTGTTCGCCTATGCGATCGCGCTGATGATCTATCAGTTCGGCCGCATCTTCACCGGCGGCGTGAACGTGATCGGTCTGATCGTCGCGATCCTCGTGCTCGGACTGTTCGTCTACATGCTGTTCTTCAAGAAGTATAAAGAAGCGACGACGCTGACGCAGAAGGTCCGCGTCAAGTAAGAAGCAAAGCCGCCGTTCCGGTTTGCGGGGCGGCGGCAGTTCTTTCACGAAAGGGAGTGTGCGGTATGTTTGACTGGATCCGGGAGAATCTTCTGACGATTGGGATCCTGCTTGTGCTTGCGGCGGCGGTGACGGCAATCGTTGTCTCGCTGATCCGCGGCAGGAAAAAGGGGCGTTCCTCCTGCGGCAGCGGCTGTGCGCACTGCCCTATGGCGGGAAAGTGTCATCAGCAGGCTGCGCCGGAAAAGAAATGATCCCGAACGGACGTCAAAAAGAGAACGGACTGCGTTTTGAAATGCAGTCCGTTTTTTGATCCTTGCGGGCGGTTGCCCGACGGCTTTCTCAGGACAGCTCGTCCAGCAGCGCCTTCGCGCGGCGCAGCACGGGCAGCTCGCGCTGACGGAGCAGGCGTCCGAGGCGGGAGTCCGCGCAGCGTTCATATTCGGAGACGGCGTCCTCATACGAAAGGCGCAGCGTGGACAGGTGGAAGCAGTCGATCTCGTCCTGCGTCAGATGCCTGTCGCCGAACGAGCGGACCCTGCACAGGTAATAGTTGTTGATGTTGTGCCGGTGGATCAGGTTGTAGTAATCGCTGACGACGCCGATCCGTGCGACGACGTCCGTCTCCGCGCCGAGTTCTTCCTTCAGCTCGCGGCGAAGCGCCGGGATCAGTTTCTCCCCGGGCTCCACGCCGCCGCCGGACGTTTCGATCAGCGTCGCCTCGCCGAACTGATCGTTGCGTCTGACGCGCACGAAATAGAAGAATCCCGCGTCGTCGAATACGATTGCGCGGACGATCATCCTGTCGTGATCGGTATAGGTGAACGGCCACTCCGTGTCCGTGTACTCCCAGAGCTGTTCCATCATTCGCATCCCTTCTTTCGTTTCGGTTTCGGCGCAGGCAGATCCGCGGCGATCGCTTCGACCGCGCGGCAAGTCAGCGCCGCGTCGTCGACGTCCGCGACCAGCATCTCCTTCGCCCCTTCGTACGGGATATCCCGCTCCGCGTCCCGCAGCAGCGCAAGCGCGGACGGCATCAAAAGCCGCGCGGACGGCGTCGGCTTCAGCAAAAGCCGGTCGTCGTAGATCCCGCCTACGACGCGACCGTGACAATACAGTACATATTCGCCCATCATGGGACGGACCGACACGTCCTCCGGCGCGGAAAGCTGTTCGAGAACAAACTGCAGGAATCCCCGGGAAGAAGCCATATAACCTCCTGTTACGGTTTTGATTCGAGTTTTCGAAGGATCGGCTGCACGATCAGCGTCCCGAGGATCAGCACGGCGACGCCCGCCGCCGTGATTGCGGACAGCATGATCCAGTGCCTTGCGTTCATTTCATACACGGAAAGCGCAAACATGCCGGGCAGGAACGCGACTGCCGCGGCAAAGGCGGCGCACATCGCCGTCCTGATAGTCGGAAATCATCCACGAGATAACC
>CAMVGD010000133.1 GCA_947166925.1 uncultured Clostridia bacterium
CCTCGGTCCCGGTGACCGTGCTGTACACGACCTCGGTCACGTTGCCGTCGGCGTCGAGCTTGCTGATCGCAAAGCCCGTGCCGCCCGCCGGACGGATCAGGTTATAGAAGATGGAGTTGATCAGCGAAGTGCTGTTCAGCGCAAGACGCTCCGTCGGGAATGCGCTCTCGGGCTTGTACGGGTTGCCGGAGAACTTCGTTTCCACGCCGTTGTAGGACACCTTCATGTAGTTGGTGTTCGCCGCAGCAGCACCGGAGTAGTTGGTCTGATTGTTGCCGTAGAGATTCTCCGTATAGGAGTTGGTATCGAACATCTCGGGATCCGTCCAGCTTCCGAAGTAGCCGAGGATCGGGATGGTGTGCTGATGCGCGTAGCTGACGCCTTCCAGGTCTGCCGTCGTGCAGGTCACGTAGGTAAAGCCTTCGAGGTAACCGCCGCATGCTCTCTCATCAAAGACCGCCTTCTGCGCGGAGGTCAGGTTGATGTGCACCGTGACGGTCGCCTTGCCGTGTGCGGAGATCACGTAACCCGTGGGGCCTTCACCCGCCTGCCAGTTCAGCAGCACGTGCGCGTCGTGCGAGGTGATCGCGCCGTCCTCATCGAGATCGGCAACGGTCAGATCGACCTCAGACGCAGTCTTTTCGCCGGTCAGGTAATCGAGGATCGCCTGCGCGTCGGCGTTGTCGGTGTCGCCGTCCATGTCGACGTCGTGACCTTCCGGTGTGAAATCGCTGACCCAATCGTAGGTGACGCCGCCGGTCGGCAGATCGACCGTTTCATGGGACAGGTAATCGCCGTCGATCGCCTGTGTGAACAGCTTGGTATCGAGCGTGTACTCGAGCGCTTCGCCGGAAAGGTTATAGACGTTGAAGCTGTATTCGTATGCGCCTGTTCTTGCGGGATCGTCGCCAAGCTCGACCTTGACCTTGCCGTCCGCCGCAGCGCCGGTATCGGTCGTGAGATAAGCGTCGTCCATCATTACAACGGACTTCGCTTCGACTGCCTTGCTTACCTCCGCAAGACCTGCGCCCTGCTGCAGGATCGAGACGTACTTGCTGTTGTTCTTCATCGGCGTCGCGGTGCTCATCAGTAAGCTCTGCATGATCGCGCGGATGCTGTAATCATTCGCAAGCTCGGTGTTATAGAGCGCAGCGGTCGTATCGGACAGATCGTTCTCGCGGAGATACTCCGCAACGAGCGCCGAAAGCCCCGCAATGTGCGGCGCCGCCATGGAAGTACCGGACATCAGACCGTATTCGTTGCGGCCCGTGACATCTTTGTTGTCGTAGCCGTAGACGGAATAGATGCTGCCGCCCGGAGCGACGATTTCCGGCTTCATGATCATGGATCCCGGAATGCCCCAGGAGCTGAAGTCGACCATCACGGCGTCTTCACGCGCGGTCTGCTCTTCGGTAACCAAACCGAACTTGACCGATATCGTGCCGGTGTAGTAGGTAATGCCGCCGGTCGTGTGAGAAGTGCTTCCCGTCTTGATCGCCTGCGCGTCGGAAAGCTTGATGGAGACCATCGGGAACGTACCGGTGTAATCGTCCAGCTTCATGCCGAACATTTCGTCTTCGGTGTTCGCGACGATGACGGCCTTCGGGCTGTAGCTTGCCGCATTGTTGCCCTTATCGGCAAAGTTGATCTCGCCGCGGTTGACGATGACGATCTTACCGGAAAGAGACGCCGCGCTGTTGACCGTTGAATAATCGGTCGCCTCGCCGAACGCGTCGATATACACGAAGTTATAGGACGTGCCGTTTGCGCTGCCGATGCTGGTCATCTTTGCGCCGGTGGAATCCGTCTCGGTATAGAAAATGTTGTTTCCGCCGAATACCAACGGTGCGCCGGTTACGCCGGTGTTCGCTGCCGCGCCGGTGCCGAGGCTTGCAAGATAAGAACCCGGAGATCCGCCGGTATGGAAGAAGCTGTCTTCCTTATACAGCGGAGTCTCGGTATGATCGTCGAATGCGTCGGAGTTGCTCGCCGCGATTGCAAGAACGACGTGCATGTCCGGATCGCTCGCGATCTCGTTCAGCTTCGCCTGATAGGTTCCGGCATAGGTGAAGCCGGGCGCCGCGGAACCGAGCGAAAGGTTGATCGCGTCTGCGCCGAGCACGAGTGCGTCCTCGATCGCAACGAAGTAGTCGGATTCGGCCGCTCCGGAGCCGCCGAAGACCTTCATGACGATGAGCTGCGCATCCGGCGCCATGCCGACCGCATGGACCGTTTCGAGCGCGTCGTCATAGCTCGAACCGTTCTTGATATAGCGGTTCGCCGCCGCAATACCCGCGACGTGGGAGCCGTGGTTGCTCTGATAGCCGGTGGAGTTCTCCACGTCCGTGGTATGTGTTGCATAGTTATATGCGAACGGGATCTTGGTGCTCAGATAAGCGCCGGAGCCGTTCAGCGTCATGCCGGAAATCTCCGCCTGATCCAGAAGATCGACCGTCTTGCCGGTTTCTGCGATCGCGTGATCGAACGCATCCCCGTTGAACGACTGATGCGATGTATCGATACCGGTGTCAAGGATCGCGATGCGGCTGCCTGCGCCGGTATAGCCGTCCGCCCACGCCGCCTGCGCGCCGACCATGTACGCGCTCGTGTTCGCGGTCATCGGCTGATCGCCGTCGACGGGCTCGGGCGCTTCGTAGATATTCTCGAGCTCGACGGACTTGACGCCGTCCATGCGCTGAATGATGACGATATCCTTGTAGGGGATCTCGACGGAGATCGCGTTCACAAGCAGCGTCAGATTCCACTTGACGTTCAGCTCGTGACCGATTTCCTGCTCGATCTTCTGCTGCATGGTCTCCTGCTGTCTGCGGAGCTTGTCGCGGTACGCAGTCGCACTGCTGTTTTCCGCAATGCCCTGTACGCTGTAGCCCTGATCGATCGTGGACTTCTCATCCAGGAAGATCGAGGCGCGGACGATCCGGTTGAGGTCCTCGACGACCTCGAGATCCTCCGGATCAAACCCTTCCGAGTCCTCCCCGTCCTCCGTAACCTCGCCGAGCTTATGGACGTGCAGGTCGTTCGGATCCATTTCTTCCATCTCGAGTTCGATGCCCTCGAACGGAGTCTCCGTCTGTTCTGTCGTGCCTTCGGCGACTGCGCGCGCAATGCCGGTCGTGATCGGCATCGTGAGCAGCATAAGCGCCGCTACCAGCACGGAAAGAAGCTTTTTCCAGTTAGACATCTTCCTTTTCTTCCCCTTTCCTTTCGGTTTTGAATGCATATATGTTGCAATATACAATATATAGAAACATATATTCTGCCATATTTTATTTTAGCGCAGCTCTGAACAAATTGCAAGAAATAAATGAAGAAATAACTTACATATTATTTGCTTCCGTGCGCGTCCGGACCTGTGGAAAGACTGCGCCGAAACAGAAAACCGGTGCGGTCCCGTCTGGGACCGCACCGGTGTCGGTTATGTGTTTTTCAACGGATCAGTGATTGCTGCCGTTGGTCTTGTTGACGTCCTCGGGGTTGCCCTTCACAACGTCCGCGAACTTCGAGTAGCGGTAGATCGCAACAGCCGCGTTCTGTCCTGCCGGGTTGCTCGCGTACATTGCGAACA
>CAMVGD010000134.1 GCA_947166925.1 uncultured Clostridia bacterium
TGAAGCCGCCGTCGATGCAGCTCTTGCACAGCTCGAAGCTGTCGCCGTGGTCCAGATGGACGCAGATCGGCAGGTCGAAGCCCGCGTTCTGCTCGGCGTCCTCGATCGCCGCTTCGATGAGCTTCATCAGATAGATGTGGTTTGCGTATGCGCGCGCGCCCTTGCTGACCTGCAGGATCAGCGGAGCGCGTTCCGCGATCGCCGCGGCGGTGATGCCCTGGATGATCTCCATGTTGTTGACGTTGAATGCGCCGATCGCGTATCCGCCGTCGTAAGCCTTTTTGAACATTTCGGTGCTTGTTACGATTGCCATAGCCAAATCTCCTTTATACTCAGATTCTGACCTTATTATATATCTCATAAAAAGGAATTGCAACCGAAACTTTTTTGGGCTATACTGATAAAAAAGAATTCGGAGGCAGTTATGTCGGAAAAGATGCTATCTTTGATCATCCCCGTGTATTACGAGGAGGAGGTGCTGATGGAATCCTACCGCCGTATGGACGCCGCCATGCGGTCGACGGGCCATCCGTACGAGATCATTTACGTCAACGACGGAAGCCGCGACGGCACGATGAAACAGCTTCGCACGCTTGCAAAGGAGCATCCGGACACCGTAAAGGTCTATTCGTTCTCCCGCAACTTCGGACATCAGCTTGCCGTGACCTGCGGCATGGACCATGCGAAGGGCGACGCGCTGATCATCATCGACGTCGATCTGCAGGACCCGCCCGAGCTGATCCCGAAGATGGTGGAACTGTGGAAGGACGGCGCGGACATCGTTTACGGCAAGCGCAAAAAGCGCAAGGGCGAAACGCTGTTCAAGAAGCTCACCGCAAAGCTCTATTACCGGCTGCTCTCCTCGATGAGCGCATACCCGATCCCGCTCGACACCGGCGATTTCCGGCTTTTAGACCGCAAGGTCGCGGACGTCTTCCTGAAGATGCGGGAGCAGGCGCGGTTCTTGCGCGGGATGTCCGCATGGATGGGCTTTGAAGCCGTTCCGCTCGAATACGTGCGCGAGGAGCGCGCCGCCGGCAAGACGAAGTACACGCTGAAGAAGATGATAAAGCTCGCATGCGACGGGATCTTCAACTTCTCGTCGAAGCCCCTCGAGCTGCCGTTCGGCTTTGGGATCGCGCTCGGCATGCTCGGCGTGCTCGGTCTGATCGCCATGATCGTGCTTACCGCGATCTTCGGCACGGCGTGTCCGCAGTGGCTGTGGGCGGTCGCAGGCGGCATGCTGCTTATGGCGCTGCTGTTCTGCTTTGTCGGGATCCAGGGCATGTACCTGGGCCGCATGTACGACGAGCTCAAGGACCGTCCGCTGTACATTGTCGCGGAAACGCTGAACGCCGACGAAAACTGAATCAAACGCACGCCCCGCGCCGAAGCGGGGCGTTTCCTGTTTCGGCATTTCTTGACAGAAAAGACGGATAAGCGTATACTGTATATAATCTGATAAGGAGGGAAACCATTGATGAAACCGAATTCCGCACGGGAAAGAAAGAACTCCAAAAGATTCGGTGCGCTGCTGCGCGCCCTGATACTGGCGGTGATCGCCGTACTGGTCTACTGCCTCGGGAGAAGGTTCGGCATCTTCGAGGAGCTTCCGAAGCTCTCGCTGAACGGAAAAGCCGTGCTGCGCGGCGTTCTGATCCTGCTCGCCATGTTCGCGGCGGAGGGACTGATCCTGTTCCTTCTGAGCCTGCCGAATCCGAAAAACAACCGTGTCCGTACGCTGATCTCGCTGGCCAAGAACATTCTGCGGTACGCGGTCATCCTTGCCGCGATCTGTGTGGCGCTGACGATCTTCAACGTCGACATCGTGACGATCCTCGCCGGCCTGGGGATCTTGGCCCTGATCATCGGCTTCGGCGCAGAGAGCCTGATCGCCGATATCGTCACCGGTATGTTCATCCTGATCGACAATCAGTATAATATCGGCGACATCATCGAGGTCGACGGCTTCCGCGGCACCGTCACGGAGATCAACGTCCGTTCGACCGTGCTGACCGACGTCGGCGGAAACGTCAAGATCATCAACAACTCGGACATGAAGAACGTCCTGAACCGTTCGGACAACGCTTCGAAGTCCGTTGCGGATTTCCCGATCCCCTACGAGACCGATATCGAGGCGCTGGAGCAGAAGATCCCCGCTCTGCTGCAGGAGATCTTCGAGAACAATCAGCCGCTGATGCTGCATGTGCCGGAATATCTCGGCGTCAACAAGCTCGATGACAGCGCCGTTCTGCTCCGGTTTACGGTCGACGTCAAGGAGGGCGATATCTTCATGGGCACGCGCGCGCTGAATCACGATCTGTTCGTCGGCATGCGCAAGCTCGGCGTCGAGGTGCCGTTCCCGCAGCTTGATCTGCATCAGAAATGAGACAATCGGTTCACGAACTGAACCGCATACCGACGGAATTTCATGAGAACGGCGCGCCGGAGCTTTTGGAGCTGCCGGATGAATTCAATCGGTTTTTGAAGCTGCAGAAAAAGGCGGAGAGACGCTTCGATCCGCGAAAACTGCTGCTGCTTCTGACTGCGGCGGGGATTCTGACGCTCGGCGTGTTTATGCCGATGCGTTCGGCAAACCGCACGGCGGAGGCGGACGCCGGGGTTCCTGCGACGACTGCGGGAGCGAATCCGACCGGACCTGCGGCGCCTGCCGAAACGCCCGCCGCCTCGCCCGAACCGACGATGCAGCCGGAAGCGGGACCGTATCCCGACGTCCAGATCGTTTATTTCCAGACGCATTCCGTCAGCAACGGCGTCGTGCTGCTGACGGATCCCGCGCATACGTCGGCGGTGCACGTCCGGCTGTATGCGGAGCCGGTCGACGTGTCCGTATTCGAGTATGATTTCACCGAGGAGGACATCGCGCGCGGCAGACATGAATTCATGGGGATCGACCTGAACGAGTTCTATTCCGTCTATCTGGAAACGTACGAAGCGCTCGGCACGTATGAACAGCCTTATCTGGAGGCGACGCTTTCATTCCGCCTTGACAACGGGGAGGAAGGCACGGTCACGCAAAACATGTATCCGCAGCCGGAGGAATGGGTCAGCGTTTCCTACCATGGGGACGACGAGGAAGCGACGGAATGGCACTATCCGGGATGCTTCGTCGCGATCGTATACGATACGACGAACGATTCGCTGCTCTTTACTGCCGATCCGGACAAGGCGCTGGAACCCGGCGAGATCTTCGTTTCGGTCACGGTCGACGGCGAGCGCATCCCGCCGGAGCTCTGCAGCGTACACCGGATCCCCAATTCGTATGAGTGGGAGGGCGAGACGTATACGACGTACGAGTACCTCTTTGTCATGCGGCGCCCGGAGAGTTTCCCGCCGGAAGGAACGGCGCAGATTCTGACGCGGGAGCGGTTCGTCCACTTCGACTACGTCTGGGAGAAAACAACAACGATCGCATACAGCATTTACGACTGACCGGCCGCAGGAAACGGAAGCGGCAGAATGAGACAGGTATGAGACAACGGGCAGACGAACTGAACCGCATACCGACGGAATTTCATGAGAACGGCGCGCCGGAGCTTTT
>CAMVGD010000135.1 GCA_947166925.1 uncultured Clostridia bacterium
CAAGGTAAATTCCATCTCTTACTTCCACTCTGGAACTTACTTTGGGAATTCACTAGCGCAAAAGATTTTCTCCCATTGCCCGATTGATGAAAAATAAGGCTTGCATTTTTCGGGCGCTTATGCTATAATCATCCTGTTCCCTGTGAGGGATTATAGCTCAGTTGGTTAGAGCGCCACGTTGACATCGTGGAGGTCATTGGTTCGAGCCCAACTAACCCCACCAGAGAAAAATCCTGCGGTGTTTGTTACGCTTTATCGTGATAAACCCACATAGTGATGACGGAATAGCACGCGTCGGTCCCTTCAAAACCAAGCCCGCTTCGACGGGACGGTTGCGAAAATCGCAGTGTATCCACCTGCCGAGAGGCGGGTCTTATCACAAATGGCGGACGGCACTTCGGGATTTTTTCAGAAAAAGATTGCCGAATTGTGTAATGGTAGCACCTACGACTCTGACTCGTATTGTCTAGGTTCGAATCCTAGTTCGGCAGCCAGCAAAGAAACCTCTTTTGTCTGCCAGGGCAAAAGAGGTTTTTTGTTGCTTTCGCAGCGTAATTAGTGTATAATCATCCCATAGGATCAGGACCAAGGAGGAGACGCTATGCCCAATCCCAATGATACGCTGCATTGGTATCAAGAAAACGCGGAGGCGTTTATTGAACGAACAGAGACCGTGGATATGTCGGACCTTTACCGCAAATTCCTGACCTATGTGCCCTCCGGCGGCAACATCCTGGATCTCGGCTGCGGGGCAGGCGGCGCGTCCCTCTATTTTGCACAGCAGGGTAATTGCGTGCTTGCTGTGGATGGATGCCCGGAATTGTGCGATTATACCCATAAGCGAGTCGGCTGTTCCGTCCGCTGCCTGCGTTTTGAGGAATTAGACTATGAGGACGCTTTCGACGGCGTCTGGGCCTGCGCTTCTATCCTGCATACAAGAAAGGCCGAACTGCCCCAGGTACTGCGCTTGATCCGCCGCGCTCTGAAAACGGACGGTGTTTTTTATGCGTCCTTCAAATATGGGGAGACTGAAAGAGACAGGAACGGCAGAGTCTTTTCGGACTTTACGGAAACATCGCTCCGCAGTTTGCTCGAGGAAACAGGCGGTTTTCATGAGATCGATCTGTGGATAACCGGCGACGCTCGGCCTGACAGGGCGGATGAACGCTGGATCAATGTGCTTTGCCGGGCAGAATGACCGGAATGCCTTTTACGCGTTCTTTCTATGGTTTAGTGTACTTTTACGCGCTCTTGCACATCAAAGAAACCTCTTTTGTCTACCAAAGGCAAGAGAGGTTTTTGCTATATTTGCAGGTAAAAAAAGAATTGCCATTCGGCTCGGAAAATGTTATATTATAAAAAGCGAAATATGGAGATCGCAGAGAAATGAGGAAAGATCAGAAATGGATCAAAAAACGGCATGCGATCGCAACGGAGCTTGCGCGCGTGGTTCTCACGCCCGTCGCGCGGCGTAAGTACGGCGTTAAGCCGGAGCGGTTCAAAGAACAGGGCGATCGCGCGTATCTGGTGCTCTACAACCACCAGACGCCGTTCGATCAGTTCTTCGTCGGTCTGTCGTTTTCCGGACCCGTCTATTACGTCGCGACCGAGGACATCTTCTCAAAAGGCTTCGTTTCTTCGCTTTTGCGGTTCCTCGTCGCGCCGATCCCGATCGTGAAATCGACGACGGACCTTAAGGCAGTCAAGACCTGCATCCGCGTCGCCAAGGAAGGCGGAACGATCGCGATCGCGCCGGAGGGCAACCGCACCTATTCCGGCAAGACCGAGCACATCAATCCCGCGATCGCAGGGCTTGCCAGAAAGCTCGGACTGCCGATCGCGCTGTACCGCATTGAGGGCGGCTACGGGGTGCAGCCGCGCTGGAGCGACAAAACCCGCAGGGGCGGCATGCGCTGTTACGTTTCGCGCGTGATCGAACCGGAGGAATTCTCCGGCATGACGAACGACGAGCTGTTTTCGGAGATCTCCGCGGGGCTTTTTGTCGACGACTGCCGATCTCCCGGCACATACCGTTCCGCAAGACGCGCGGAATACCTCGAGCGCGCGATCTACTGGTGCCCGTACTGCGGGCTGTCGTCCTTTGAAAGCGGCGGGAACGAGATCGAATGCACGCGCTGCAGGCGCCGGATCGTCTACGGCGAGGACAAACGGCTCACGGGCGTCGGCTTCGATTTCCCGTACGGGACCGTTTCCGAATGGTACGACGCGCAGAGCGCGTTCGTCACGTCGCTCGACCTTTCCGCGTATACGGAACAGCCGATGTATACGGACACGGCGGACCTGTACGAGGTCGTGCTGAACAAGCACAAGAGACGGATCGCCAAGGCTGCGGCGCTGCGGCTGTACGGTGACCGGGTCGAGATCGGAACGGACGAACCGATCGTTCTGCGGTTTTCGGAACTGCGCGCGGCGGCGGTGCTCGGACGGAACAAGCTGAACCTGTACGCGGGGGACAAGACCTATCAGATAAAGGGCGGGAAACGCTTCAACGCCTTGAAATACGTGAATCTCTGTTATCACAGCAAAAACATCGACGGGGGAGATGCAAATGGAAAATTTCTGGGACTTTAACGTGTGGAGCACGATCAGCATCGTTGCCGTTCTGCTTCTGAGCCTGCTTGCCGCAAGCATGCTCCGGAAGGCGATCCCGTTTCTCAAAAACTCGCTGATCCCGACCTCGGTGCTTGGCGGCGCGATCCTGATCGCGGTCGCGGGGGTCTATAAGCTGTTCGCCCACGAGAGCATGTTCGAGACGGCGTTCTTCGGGCACAACGGCACCGCGATGCTCGAGCTGATCACGTACCACTGCCTTGCGCTCGGCTTCATCGCGTCCGCGTTCAAGCCCTCGAAGGGCAGGCTCACCAAGAAGCGCACGTCCGAGATCTTCAACACCGGCGTCACGACGGTTTCCTCCTATCTGCTGCAGGGCATCTTCGGTCTCGGCATCTCGATCGTCGCTGCGCTGGTCGTAAAGGACTTCTTCAACGCCGCGGGCATTCTGCTGCCGTTCGGCTACGGACAGGGCACCGGTCAGGCGATGAACTACGGCAACATCTTTGAATCCGAATACGGCTTCACGGGCGGCAAGAGCTTCGGGCTCACGATCGCGGCGCTCGGCTTCCTTTCCGCGAGCATCGGCGGCGTCATCCACCTGAACATCCTGAAAAAGCGCGGCAAGATCAGCATTGCGGACGCCGAAGCAACGACCGGGGCGGACGCGCCGGGCGACGGAGACCGGCAGCTGCCGATGAAGGAAAGCGTCGACCGTCTCACGGTGCAGATCGCGCTGATCTTCACCGCATACTTCCTTGCGTACCTGCTGATGTACGGGCTCGGCGCGCTGCTGCCCGGCATGAAGTCCGTGATCTTCGGGTTCAACTTCCTGCTCGGCGTGCTGACCGCAACGCTCGTCAAGCTGTTCATGAATTTCCTGCGCAAAAAGAACGTGCTCAAAAAAGATTACGCCGATGCGTTTTTGATG
>CAMVGD010000136.1 GCA_947166925.1 uncultured Clostridia bacterium
GCGTCGTTTATCGGGATCGACCGCTGGGGCAGGGAGTACGCTTCGTACAACAAGCCGCTGTGCGAAAACAACGCATGGGCGGAGGGCGTGAAGAACGTCACGTTCCGGCGCGGCGACGCGACGCGGCTCGATTTTGCGGACGGGACCTTCGACGCGGTCACGAGCAATTACGTGTATCACAACATCCCGGGCGATAAGCAGGCGCTTCTTTTGGAAACGCTGCGCGTGCTGAAAAAGGGCGGCACGTTCGCGATCCATGACATCTTCTCGAAGCACAGATACGGCGATATGCAGGCGTTTACCCAAAAGCTCAGGGGCATGGGCTATGAAGACGTCCGGCTGATCCCCACGGACGACGGGACGTTCATACGGAAAGAGGAAGCGGCGTGGATGGAGCTCGCGGGTTCCGCGCTGCTGGTCGGAAAGAAATAAGCCATGAAGACGCACATTGAGAAGAACACCGTGCAGGAAACGCTGGTGATCCCGCTTTACGGGCGCAAGCTCTGCACGGAGCAGTTTCCGGATCTGTTCCGGGACGACAAGGCGGTGGAGCTGATCGACCGGATCGACTACGATTTTTCGGCGCTCGAGAAGCGTGCAAAGAGCACGGCGTACCGCTTCGGCGCGCTCGAGGTCGCCATGCGCGAGACCGATCTGATGATCGAGGCGAAGGACTACCTTGCGGCGCATCCTCTCGCCGCGCTGGTCAACCTCGGCTGCGGGCTCGATCAGACCGCGGAAAACTGCGACAACGGGACCTGCAGGATTTATAACCTTGACCTGCCCGATGTGATCGCGGTGCGCAATGCGCTTTTGCCGGAGAGCGAACGCGTCAGAAATATCGCCGCGGATCTGAACGACCTTTCGTGGTTCGACAAAATCGACGCAAATAACGGTGTGTGCTTTCTTGCCGCGGGCGTGTTCTATTATTTCAAAACCGGGCAGATCAGAAGACTTCTGAACGCGATGGCAAAGCGCTTTCCGGGCGGGCGGCTCGTCTTCGACACGGCGAACCGGCGCGCGGTGAAGATCATGCTGAAAACATGGGTGAAGGAAGCGGGCATCACCTCGATCTCCGACTATTTCAGCGTGGACAGCATCGAAGCGGATATTCTGCCGTGGATGGAGCATGCAGCCGTCTCCTCGCGCGGGTACATGCTCGGCTACAACGACCTTCAGGATCCGTCGGTGCCGGGGCTGTTCCGGCTGATGGCAAAGATCGGCGACGGATGGATGAAGATGCAGATCGTCCGGATGGACTTTACGGAGTGAGCTATGCAATATCCGGGACCGCCTGCAATTATGTGGATGCTCTTTTGCCGATCGTTTCAAAGAAATCTGACCGACGTGCTCGGCTTTGACCGGCGCGCGGCGGCTGAGGTGACCAAACGCGCGAAAGCGAAGTACAGGGAGATCATCAAAGGTCTGCTGAGTTTTGAAAAGGGCGACCGGTTCGTCGTCAACATCGTAAACTGCGCCATGTTCGCGTCGTTCTGCCTTGCAATGAAAGAACAGCCGCCGCTTGAACAAATGACCGTCTACTATCGCAAATCCATGACGACCGGCGCCATGAAACGGTTCTGCCGCATGGGCGGCAGACGCAAGTTCAAAAAGCGCGATATCGCGTCCATGCAAAGGACCGCGGTAATGAAGGCAGCGGACCGGAACCGGTATTCGTGGAACATGGATTTTCTGCCGTATGCGGACGGTTCGGGCTACGAAGCGCGGTTTTACCGCTGCGGCATCTGCACGCTGATGCATGAACTCGGTTTGTCTGCATACATTCCCGCCATGTGCCGCCTTGACTACACGATGAGCGAGCTCGGCGGCGCGGACATCTTTGTGCGCAGGTACACGCTTGCGTCCGGCGGACCGTACTGTGACTGCGGATACAAAAGGAAAGGATCGTAAAATGGGACTGTTCAGAAAGTATGTGAATCAAACGAGAAAGCCGGAGGGCTTTTTGGGCAAGCTGATGATCGGCGGCATGAACGGCGGGCACGCAAAGCTCGCCGATTGGGGCATGGGACGCCTTGCGGACCTTTCGCCCGAAACGATCGTCGAGCTCGGCTGCGGCGGCGGGCGGAACGCGAATGCGCTTCTGAAGCGTTATCCGGACGCAAAGCTTGTCGCCTTGGACTATTCGGCGCTTTCGGTCGAGAAAACGAAGGAATACAACAAAGCGATGATCACCGCGGGACGCTGTACCGTGCTGCAGGGCGACGTGCAAAAACTGCCGTTTGCGGACGGATCGTTCGATCTTGCGACCGCGTTTGAAACGGTCTATTTCTGGCCGGGGCTCGAAGCCTGCTTTACGGAGGTCTGCCGCATCTTAAAGCCCGGCGGGACGTTTCTCATCTGCAACGAATCCGACGGCACGGACGAGACCGGTCTGAAATTCGAGAAGATCATCGACGGCATGAAATGCCATACGGTCGGGGAACTCGCATCGGCGTTGAAAGCGGCGGGCTTTTCAAGCGCTGCGGTCGACCGTTACCCGAAAAAGCCGTGGATCACGGTGCGCGCGGAAAAGTGAGGCGCCTATGCTTTTAACGCTTTTGCTCTCGCTGATCCTGATCGCGTCGATCTTCGGCGCGCTCTGCGCCGCCGTCTGCCTGATCCAGAACAGAAAGCTTTTCACAAGCGCGCCGAAGGACATTCAGGCGGCGGCAAAGGAGCATCCCGAGCGGTTCCCCGGGCAGCACGTGCTCGGCTGGAAGCTTGCGATCCTTTGTTTGCTGATCGCGATCGGCACGTTCGTTTACGGCGGCTGGGACGGGATCAAAAACGGCTTCTCGTTCTGGCAGTTCTTTGTGCGCTTCCTTGTGATGCTTTACCTTTGGAAGGCGTTCGACATCGTATGTCTCGACTGGCTGCTGCTGGCGAAATCGCATTTCTTTCAGCATTTCTACCCGGAAACGGAGGGCTGCGCGGGATACCGTCAGTTCGGCTTCAACCGCAGGGGACAGATCATCCGCATCCTCGTATTCCCGTTCGTTGCGGCGGCGCTTGCCGGGATCTGCCTGCTGATCGGCTGAAAGGAGCCGGGATATGAAAAAGACGACCGAGGACTACCTTAAGACCATTCTGCTGTTCCGCGAACGGGAGGGCAGCGTGCGCAGCATCGCGCTTGCCGAAGCGTTCGGCGTGTCAAAGCCGACCGTATGCAAGATTGTCAAAGGGCTGCTGCGCGAGGGCTATATCAAGAAGGACGGCAGCCATGCAATCCTGCTGACCGAAAAAGGCGCAAAGCTGGCGAACGAAACGCTGAAGCGCAATCTGACGATTCAGCGCTTTCTCATGCACTGCGGCGTCGAGCGATCCGTTGCCGAAGCGGACGCCTGCAAGATGGAGCACGTCATCAGTCCGCAAAGCCTGCAGGCGATGGCGGCGGTTACCCCCGGTCCATAGACCGCCGCAAAAAAAGAATAGGGGTGTTAAGAAACGCAACACGTTTTCTTAACACCCTCTTTATGAATTCTCGC
>CAMVGD010000137.1 GCA_947166925.1 uncultured Clostridia bacterium
GGGCGGACGCGGCGTGCGGTATACCTGCCTGATCAACGGAAGAAAGCGATTCCTGTTTTTTGAGGGGCAGAAATGGTTTGTGGATGCGGCGAAAAATTAACCGGAAACAGTAGCAACCTTTGTAAATCTGTGATATAATCCATGTATCAACAACACGGAGGTCCATATGGAACAGGAATACAGCGTGGAAAACGCAAAAAAGTTTATCAAACAGAAATTTATGGAACAGGGAGATTTCCTGATTTTGAAGGAGGAAGTCTTCGATGCGATGCTGGATCGCATCGTCGAGCTCGATGAGGCTTTCATGGAGGAGACCGGCGTCAACGACGGCGAGGTTTACGACGACGATAAGGCGTTTGAGTATCTGTTTACGGAAATGCAGAAATCGTTTGAGGAGCAGAAGATGTACTGCATGCGCTTTGTTGAGGATTATATGGATTACAGCGAAGCGTATCTGGAGAGCATCGGCGCGATCGAGTGGGATTAAAACGGGGTTATTGCATTGAAGGTACTCTTTATCGGCAACAGTCATACCTATTTCAATGATATGCCGCATCAGTTCGCGGAAATGTGTGAAACACTTACCGGCGAACCGACGGACGTCACAATGCTTGCGTATTCAAACCGCAGGCTGGACTGGCATTGCCGGGAGTACTTTTCCATCCGGTTCGCGCTTCTTTACGGACGGTATGATTACTGTGTGATCCAGCAGCTCGGACATCCGGTACCGCCGATTGAGGAAACGGAGCCGTCGCTTTTAAAGCTGATCCGGCTTTGCGAACGCGTCGGAACCAGACCCGTCCTGTATATGACGTGGGCAAAGCGGGACGAGCCGGAAAAAGCGGCGCTGATCAGCGGGATCTACCGCACGCTTGCAAAGAAAAACCGTATGATGCTTGCCCCGATGGCGGAGATTTTTGATGCGCTGCGCATCGAACATCCGGAGATCGGTCTCTATTGGATCGACGGATCGCATGCGTCGCCGTACGGCGATTATCTGATCGCAGCGACCCTTGCGGCGCTGCTGACGGGCAAAACCGAACTGTCGGCGCTTTCGGACCGGATCTGTGATTTTCACGCATGGTTTACGGAAGGAAGCGATCCGACGGCGATCGAGGATGCGGCGGCGGTCATGCAATGCGGGGATCCGGCGATCATGTCGGTTCTGCGCGAATATGCGTTCCGCGCCGCACGGAGCGAACGGCTATGAACCGGATCCGGGAAAACAGAGCATCGGTGTTTTCGGTCGATACGTCCCATGTCGGCGTTCTGGACGGCGTACGCGCGCTCGGCGTTCTGTGCGTGCTGTGGTTCCATTTCTGGCAGCAGACATGGCTGATGCCGACGTATGCAACGCCGTTTCTTGCGTGGGCAGGCGTCAAGTCGATCAATCCGGACGTGCTTCGGCGCGTCGGCTATCTGTGCGTGGACCTGATGCTGCTTCTTTCGGCGTTCGTACTGTATCTGCCGTATGCGAGGCGAACGTTCTGCGGCACGCCGGTCGATCCGGTCGGGACCTTCTTCAAAAAACGGTTTGCGCGGATCGTGCCGAGTTATCTGTTTGCCGTGATCGTGATGTTTGCAGTCGCCATGGCGATGGGATCGTACAAGGGCAGAGCGTCGTTTGCACTGAAGGATCTTCTGACGCATCTGACCTTTACGCAGATGCTGTTCAATGATACCTATCTGTTCACGGCGATCACGGCGGTCATGTGGACGGTATGCATCGAGGTCGCTTTCTATTTGATCTTTCCGCTGCTTGCGCGGGCGTTCGAACGCAGACCGCTCCTTGTGTATGCGGCGATGATGCTTTGCGGCGTATGGTTTACGAACGCGGTTTCTCCGGCGCTCGGCGAGCCGCGCATCATGGTCAACCGGTTCCTGACGTTTTTGCCTGTCTTTGCGAACGGAATGATGGCTGCATATCTGTACGTGTGGTATGCCGAATGCGTCCGGCACAAGGCGATCCCGTCGATCCTCGGAACGATCGC
Organism: uncultured Clostridia bacterium; assembly: GCA_947166925.1. Taxonomy (GTDB): domain Bacteria; phylum Bacillota; class Clostridia; order Christensenellales; family CAG-138; genus UBA3792. The sequence continues at coordinate 1,992 of CAMVGD010000137.1, forward strand.
TGTCGCCGCGGCGCTGTACCTGATCTTTCGGTTGTTCCGCTCGTGCGCAGCGTCGGGAGACGCATCACACCAACAGGTTTGGCAAATGCAGTATCGAACGGTTCTGTCGCTTGCGTTTACAGTGTTTCTGCTCGGCGCCTCGATCTCGGCAAAGCCGGTTCGCAAACTATTGGATAACCGCGTGCTTGCGGCGATCGCCGCGCTATCCTACAATCTGTATCTGTGGCACCAATGGCTGATCGTCAAGGTGTGTACGGCGTTTGGGGCAAAGAGCGGCGCGGATATTGCAAACGGAGGCGTAAATATGCAGTGGACCGTCACGATCATAGGGCTGATCGTTGCGTTTACCGCCGCCACGCTTATTACATACGGAATCGAAAAGCCCGTTTCAAGGCTGATTTTAAATACCAGGAAGGAGAACAAATATGCACTATACGATGAAGGTCAATAATGTTTGCTCCACCAAGGTCGATTTCGACATTGTCGACGGAAAGGTACACAACGTCGTTTTTACAGGCGGCTGCAACGGCAATCTGAAAGCGATCGGCAAGCTTGTCGAGGGCATGGAACGTGAAAAACTGGTCCAGATTCTCAAGGGCAATACCTGCGGCGGAAGCAGCACATCCTGTGCGGATCAGCTCGCGCTTGCCGTGGAAAGGGCGGTGGAGAACTGATGCTGCGGTTCGGGTACGACATCGGCGGGACCAATATTGCGGCCGGTATCATTGACGAAAACAACCGGCTGATCGCAAAGGATTCGGTTCGCTTTCCGCGCGGCGAAGGTACGGAAGCGGTCATAGCGGCGTGCGCGAACCTGTATCATTCCATTCTCGAACAGGCTTCCGTCCCGGACGGCGAGATCGCCGGCGTCGGCGTTGCGGTTCCCGGAAGCGTATCTCCGCAGGACGGCGTCGTGATCAACGCGCATAACCTCGGATTCCACCATACGCCGCTGGCACGGATGCTCTCGGCAGTCCTGCATAAGCCGGTATGCCTGATCAACGACGCAGATGCAGCAACGGTTGCAGAGCATCGGATCGGCGCGCTGACGGGAACGAAAACGTCCATGCTCGTGACGATCGGAACGGGGATCGGAGGAGGCCTGATCATCAACGGAGAGCTGTTCCGCGGCGGACGCGGCAACGGAACGGAACCGGGCCATATGGTGCTGAAAAACGGCGGACGGCATTGCACGTGCGGGATCGACGGCTGCGCGGAAACGTATTGCTCCGCGACGCGCCTCGGAAAGGACGGAGCGGTGTTCGACAAACCGACGGCAAAAGATGTGATCGAAGCGGCGAAACAGGGAGACGGAAAAGCGCTTGCGCTGTTCGAGGCGTATATCGACGATTTCGGAAGCTATATCGCTTCGATCATCAACCTGCTGGATCCG
>CAMVGD010000138.1 GCA_947166925.1 uncultured Clostridia bacterium
GCGGGCGTGTAGGTCGCGGTATTGCCCTCGACGACCGGCGTGACCGCCTCGTCGTTCAGCTTCATTTCCACGGTCGGATTCTCGCCGCAGTTTGCAAACGTGACGGAGATCGTCGGACGCTTGTTGTCGCCGGTCGCGCTGTTCGCCTCCGGCGTGAAGCCTGTGATCTGCGGCAGGTCGATGACGACAAGCTCGAATTCCTCGACCGTGACGTTCGGGGTCTCCCAGGTGTCGGTCGCGGTCACACGAACGGTTAGGTTGCCGCCGGTGATCTTCTCTGCCGGAATGACGAACAGATAGGTGTCGTCTTCCACATTGTCCGGCTCAAGCTCCGCCAGAAGCTCCCCGTTCTGCAGGACCTCCATCAGAACGCTCGAAACGCCGCTCGCGTCCTCAACCTTGACGGAGAAGCCGTACGCCTTGCCGACCTCGGCTTCGGCGTTGCTCACGCGCGTGACGACGGGACCCTTTGTATCGTTCGTCGGGATGTAATCCTTCGGAGAGCCGTTTCTCAGCTGTTTGTTCGAATTGTACTTCGAAACGATCGCGAGCATGTTCACGACGTCGCCCTTCTGAAGACCGACGGGATAGGGCGCAGCGCGATAGACGTTCATCGTCGCGCCGGTGCTGTCGGTCATGACGGTGGAACCGTTGTCCTTATACTCGCCGAGCGTGACGTTCTTGATCAGAACGTACTCGGTCAGGAGGTTGTCGAAGTTTGCATTGATATCGGCAAAGGTCTCGAATACCTGCGGCTCGGTCGCGTCCTCGCCGATGATCTCGCCGGGCTCCGCCTTGCGGATCGTCGTCATGGACTGAATCTGCTGCACGCCGCCGTACGCGCCGAGCTTGCCTTCCATGACCAGCCAGTCGCCGATCTCGATCGACTGCTCGTTCGTGTCGACGTCCATCGAATTGTACGCCTGCAGCGCGTAGATCTCACCGTCGATCTTTGCCTGCAGAACCGCCGAGTTGATGCTGCCGAAGTTGCCGAAGCGGTACACGAGCTGACCGACGACCTTCGCGCTTGCGACGTCGCCCGCTTCAAGCGCCTGCTTGATGCTCATTGCGCCTTCAAAGACCGTGTAAGCAAATTCCGCAGTCGGGGACTGCTTGCCGTCCTTCTCCGCATAGGCAAAGAGCGTGCAGTCTTCCTCGATCGCGATCGGCGCGGTGTACTTTGCAAACGTGCCGTCCTCGCCGATCTTCCAATAGATGTCCGCGCCTTCGGTCGCCGTCGTCAGCTTGACCGTCGCGCCCTTGGCGATCGTGCCGGCCGCCGGATCCGCCGTCGGCGCGATGACCGCCACTTCTTCGGTGACGCGGAAGAACCGGAAGGTATACGCTGTGTGGTTCGAATTCAGTTTGTACGTCGTGAACTGATTGTAGAACTCGATGTACTGGGGGTTGCCGTTGTACGCCGCCGACTTGTTCTTGATGAGGTATCCGTTCGTTCCCTCCTCCTCAAGGATCCACAGACCGTATTCGGTCAGCTCGTCGGCAAAGGTCAGCGTGCTGCCGGTCTGCGCGGTCGTCAGGTACTTCCCGTCGATCGAAAAGGCGTATTCGCCCGCTTCGTTGACGGTGACGTCGAAGATCGCCGCGTTGTTCGGAAGCGTGATGGAGTCGTCCTCGAGCGTTACGCCGACCGCTTCCAGCTTGTTGTCGCTTGCAATCGTGCTGACGACGGTGCTCTTGGCCGGATAATACATCACGACCTTGTCGCCGTCCTGCGGCGCGCCTTCCATGGCGACCGCGACCTCGCCGACGGCCATTGCCGACGCCGGGATCAGCGCGAGCATCATCACAAGCGAAAGGATGAGTGCCAATGCTTTTTTCATGTGTCCTTGTCTCCTCCTACTCAGATTCGTAAAGGGCAGTCCCAAAAAGGGCACAGTCCCCTATTTATACGCATCCATTATACATGAAACATTCCGAAAAATCCATCCCCAATTCATATTTTTTTCATAAATTCTTCCGATTCCCGGCAGCAAAAAGCGGAAGCGCAATGGCTTCCGCAAATATCCCGCCTTTTGTGTCAGGAGAAATGTCCCCTTGACACCCAGAACCGCTCCCTTGTCACCTTTTGAGCTCCCCTTGTCAGGGGAGCTGTCAGCTTTAGCTGACTGAGGGGTAGTCTCTCCCTCCGTCACCTGACGGTGACACCTCCCTCGTCAGAGGGAGGTATGTGTGTCAAGAGAATCGTCCCCTTGACATCGTTTCCTTCTCGGTCAAGAACGGAAGCGTTTTTTTCTGTACTTTTCTCCAAATTCGTTTTCACGCTAACCGTCCCCTTGTGTTACCATGTCACCAAACACTCCCTTATTATTTCCTGTAATTCCAATCGAATATAACGGCACTTTTCTTTTTGCTCCGCTGCTTTCAAAAACGTCTCACCGAATTGATGAATCAAACGAGGATCCGACTGAATTGCTTTTACCGCTAAATATCGGTTATGTCTGTTCCAACTGCGAATGCCTTTCAGAATGATGTTTTTATAAGTTTCTAATTGTTCGTCGTTTGCAAAATCTACCAGATCGGCAATCCATGCCAGCTTTACATGGAGACTTCGTTCCTTTTGAAACGCTTTTAATAATAACGGGATTATCTCATCATTTTCCTTTCTTTCAAAAGCAATATCGCATAGAGCTGAACAGCAATATGAACGTACGATATGCGATGGATCCTTTTTCGCACAATCTATCAACGTATCCCTTGTTGTTGCCGCATTGCTGTATCTCAACAGATCAACCGCTCCGGCGCGTATGATGCTATTGGAACTGCGTAAATAGGTCAACAGCAGTTCTTCATCCTGTTCATCCAATATACAGTCAATGTTCGATTCCATTCGTTCTTGATACTTTTCATCCAAAGAATCTAAAACATCTAATTGTTTTTGCGTTACTGTACTACTCATAGATTCCCTCCATCATTGCCAATCATCTATTTTACGTGTCATGGGGACGGTTAGCGTGGGGTGAAATCGGAATTTCGAACGCATGATGTATATGTGTGCGCTATCCGGAACATGGTTGTTCTCTTGACAATCTATTGTCCTTCCCCGTCTGTTGATAACATATCATCGTTTGCACGATAAGTCAATATTACCCCGCGTATCTGCAAAGCGGCGAAATGATTTGCGGCAGAGCCGCATGAATTGGCTGCGCCATGAATTGTCCTGCGGACATGAATTGCGCTTTGCGCATGAATTGACGGCGGAGCCGTCATGCATGCAACACAAAAGGGAGTCCGAAGACTCCCTGTCTGTTTGCGTGTTCGATTACTCGATGATGCTCGCAACGACGCCGGATGCAACCGTACGGCCGC
>CAMVGD010000139.1 GCA_947166925.1 uncultured Clostridia bacterium
GGCCGCCGCGGGCGGAAAGGCAGTGAGCGCCGGCACGGCAAAGTCCGGGTGCTCCCCGTGGTAGTTTTCCGGGGCGGCTCCGGTGTTGGTGAGATTGCAGCGGCCGTTGCCGGTGGCCAGCAGCTTGCGGCCCACCCGCTGCTGCCGCTCCAGAAGCACCACCCGGCGGCCCGGGATCTCCGCGGCGGTGAGGGCGGCGACCATGCCGGCGGCGCCCCCGCCGATGACAATGACAGTTTCCATATAAAATCCTTCCTTACAGGCTCCCCTGGCAAGGGGAGCTCGATACAACAAGCCATATTGTCCTGCCGGCATGAATTGGCTGCGTCATGAATTGTCATGCTGATATGCATTGACGCTTCGCGTCATGAATTGTCCCGCGGATATAAATTGCGCAGAGCCGCAGGCATGTATCGAAACGGAAAAAATCGGCAATACTGATTTCATACTGCGAAAGAAGGATGAAAGCATGAAAGCAACCGGCATTGTACGACGCATCGACGAGCTAGGCAGGATCGTGATCCCGAAGGAGATCCGCAGGGTTTTAAGGATCCGCGAGGGCGATCCGATCGAGATCTTCACCGACGGAGACGCCGTCGTGCTGAAAAAATACGCGCGCATCCGCGAGCTCGGCGACTATGCGGAGGTCTACTGTCAGGCGCTGACCGGCGCTCTGGGCTTTTCCGCGGCGGTCACGGATACCGAAACGGTGCTGTTCGCATCCGGCTCCATGAAAAAGCAGCTATTAAAGGCGGTGCTTTCGGAAGCCTTTGTCGATCGCATGCGCATGCGGCAGCCGATCCTTGCGCCGGAGGGCTTTGCGCTGCTTGCGGACGAAACCCCGCCGCTCCGTCTTGCTTCGGTACCGATCACCTGTTCGGGCGACGTATTGGGCAGCGTGTTGATCGCGACCGACGACGCACGGCTGCGGCTTTCCGACACCGAGCTTTCGATCCTCAAAACCGCCGCACTGTATCTTGGCAAACAGTTGGAGTAGCCCCTTCTTTTGTCATTTGAGAAACAGCGTGACGAAGGATCTTTCCGGGGCGTCGGAAGATCCTTTGCTGCCGCTTTGGACGACACATCTCCCGATTTGCCCGTAGGGGAAGATATCATCTTCCCGCCTCCGGAAGCAGCCGCTCCATATCCTCCGGTAGCGGCGCGGAAAGCGAGAGCGTCTCCCCGGTGATCGGATGAACGAACGTCAGCGTCGCGGCGTGCAGGGCGGGTCGGGCGATCCGTTCGCTGCGCGTGCCGTAGAGCCAGTCGCCGAGCAGCGGATACCCGGCGTACGCCATATGTACGCGAAGCTGATGCGTACGTCCCGTGTACGGCGTGAGCCGCACGAGCGAAAGCGTTCCCTTCGATTCGAGCACCTCGCACAGGCTTTTCGCCTCCGCCCCATCCTCCCGGACGCATTGCCGATAGCTTGAACCGGGTTCCGGTCCGATCGGCACGTCGATGATGAATTCCGATTCCTCCGGCACGCCCGCAGCAAGCGCAAGGTAGATCTTTTGAAATCGTCCTTCGTGCTGGATCGTTTTCATCCGCGCATGGAGATACCCGCTCTTTGCGACGGTCAGAAGCCCCGTCGTTCCCTTGTCGAGACGGCTCACGGGATGCGGATTGTCCGTGCCGTGAAAGTACGCGGCAAGCGCGTTTTCGACCGTGGGCTCATCGGGATCGCGCGACGGATGCACCGCAAGATCGGCAGGCTTGTTCAGCACGAGCAGCCATTCGTCCTCGTATACGATCGACAACGGGAACGGGATCGGACGGATCGGAAGCCGGTCCGGATCGCCCGGATCGAACGCGACCGTGTCGCCCGCCTGCACCTTTGCGGTCGTATAGACCGTCTTGCCGTTACACAGCAGCGCGCAGGGACGGCGTTTCAGCTTAGAAAGGTACGACTCCGACACGTCGTACACGTCCCGCAAAACGTCCTGTACGCGCAGATTTTCCTGTTCGGTTGTAACGGCAACAGAAAGCATCTTCATACCTGCATTATACCCGAAGCGCGTCGATCCCGCAAGCCCGTCACGATCTCATCTTTCGTGCCGCGGCTTCCTTTTTGAGCTTCTCCGCCAATGCGAAGAAATTTGACGCCATCTGCTCGTGCGTCATCTGCGGCGACTCTGCCGACGCCGTAGGGATCTGATCCTGCGTCTTGACAGGATCCCCTTCCGGAAGGTCAATATCCCCCGTTCTGATCAGCCATATCCCGTCGCCCCGTTCTTCCGCCTCCCGTTCGGATCGTTCCCGTCTACGTCTTTCGGCGTCCGGATCTTTTTTCGGCGTCTTTTCTGTGTCCGTCGTCATTTCCTGCCCGGGCCCCATACATGTCGGCGATGGATTTTGTACATGCGCGCACGCTGTCTCACCGTACGGACGCCGCATGCGGGCGGAACTGTTTGTCGCATACCTTCCCTGCGACGGATCCTCGATGAGATCCCATACGACACCGAAGCGATCCACGCGCTGTACTGCAAAGCCCTTCTCCTCCAGGCGGTATAGAATATCACGAATCTCATCGCACGCAGCATCCGTTTCGCGTGAGAGCACTTTTTCGTTGAAATTCCAGTTGTCCGTATGCGACAGCATCAGCGTGTACAGCCCGAGTTCGTCCGGCCGCAGGAGCCTGCTTCTCACAAGCTTCGTATCGACCATGGTAAACTGTCTTTTGTTTTGATTCCGGATGATCATCTCATCACCTCCGGATCCAGTATGACACAAAAACCCGTGACAGAATTCCCGGAATTCTGACACAATTCAAAAACCACCTGCGGAGGGCAGCAAGTCGATCCGATCGCCGCATGAGAGACCGAAGCGCGATTCAAAGGTAATGATACTGTTGTAATTATACTGTTGTAATTAGATTGTTGTAATTATATTGATTTAATTATATAGATGAAACAGATTTATTCTGTTTTATCTATATAGATAGAATTTATATTTTTTAATCTATACTGATGTAATTATATTGTATCATCTATACAGATGTAATTATATTGTATCATCTATACAGATGTAATTATATTGTTTGATCTATATATATCATCTATACAGATATCATGATATAGATGACACAGATCGGATCATACTGTTCTTACGTCAGATCTTCAGATCATCATGCTTTTTAGGAGCATGATGATCTTTTCCATACATACGG
>CAMVGD010000140.1 GCA_947166925.1 uncultured Clostridia bacterium
GTCGCAGCTCTCCGCTTATGGCGCGTTTGACGGCGAAAAGCTTATTGGGATACTTGCTTTAAAGAACGAGGGCAGCCATATCGCGCTGTTCTTTGTAGATGGCGCGTATCACCGTCAGGGAGTTGGCAGGCTGCTTTGGGATACTTTTCCCGCCGAAGCGCAGACAGAAAGCGGTATCCAATTCGTGCCGATGGTATTCAAAAAGCCAAAAACGGAGGAAAGAAAATGACGGATTATGAAAACTCGATCAGAGTGATGATAGACTTGTTCGGCAGAGATTATCAGTTCGCTCTGTCTACCGACAAAAACAACATACCGTCTTCGCGTTATGTCGATACTTACTTTGACGGGGAGAGCTTTTATGTCGTGACCTACGGGCTGTCGAAAAAGGCGGCTGAGATTGCGGATAATCCCAACGTGTCTCTCTGCTGTTCGAGAATGCACGCATTCAGCGGCAAGGCATACAATATCGGTCATCCTTTAATTCCCGAAAACGCAGGAATCCGCAGCGCGTTGACAAAAGCTTTTGAGCCGTGGTATTTCAAGCACAACAATGAAGCGGATGAAAATATGTGCTACATCCGCATTGACCCAACCGCCGGTTTTTTTCACAAGGACGGCACTGGATATAAGATAGACTTTACCGAAAAAACAGTCAAAACATTTCCGTTTGCGTTCGATACGGTATTGACGGAAGAATCATCGAATCAGGAGGACAAATCATGAATGTAACTTATGAAAAGAAAAAAGCGATGACGTTTATCGGTTATCACACGAAGATCCGACCCGATGAAGGGTATGTAAAATGCCCGGAATTCTGGGAAAAGGAATACAACCAAAAGTATGCCCGCCTTTGGCAGACGATGAAGCCCGAAACGCCGATCGAGGAAGCGATCTTATCGAATCATATCGGAATGTTTGCCATTTGCACGGAGTCCGAAAACGGTTTTGATTATTGGATCGCGGGGCTGTATCAGGGCAGCGAGGTTCCCGAGGGACTTGAATTGTATTCATTCCCCGAAAGCAGGTGGGCGGTATTTCACACAAAAGGTCCTATGCCCGGAGCACTGCAAACGCTGAACACCTATGTTTGGCAGGAGTGGTTCCCGAATGAAGGACAGAAGGTTCAGGCAAACGGTATGGCAACGCTCGAAGTGTACTCCGCAGGCGATCCGCAGTCACCCGACTACGAGTGCGGTATCTGGGTACCGGTTCGGGAGAAATAAAAAACGGTAAAAAAGTGCGTGCAGAGAGGGTTCGTATGAAACTGAAAAATTTTCTGATCGTGGTCAAGGATATCGGTAGAGCAAAGCAGTTTTATCATGATCTGTTCGGGCTTGAAATGATAACGGACAATGACGGCAACATGATCCTGACGGAAGGTCTGGTATTGCAGGAAGAAAGGTATTGGAAAGAGTTTCTCGGAAAAGAAATTATTCCGGAAAGTAATTCCTGCGAGCTCTATTTTGAGGAAACCGACTTTGAAGGTTTTATCGAAAAATTGGAAAGGTATTATCCGGATGTGAAATACGTCAATCGTTTGATGACACACAGTTGGGGTCAGAAAGTTATCCGCTTTTACGACTTGGACGGCAATCTGATTGAAGTCGGGACGCCTGTGTAATCATTTGAGAATCAATCATTGTAACAGACAATTGGAGAATCGGAAGTTGTAAGACAGTTGGGAGAAGTGAGATGGTTATTGTCAAAGCAGATGTAAATCAGGTAGAAAAAATCGTGGATATGTCTGTCAGAGCTTTTGAAACAGATGTAAATGTCGGCGGAGCAAAAGGTGAGTGTCCGCCCGGATTTGATTCGGTAGAATGGCATAAACAAATGGCTCGGGAGGGGCATTTGTATCAGGCAATGATAGATAATGATTTGGTCGGAGCAGCCGTTATTTTCCCGGATGAAACCAAAAACAGCGTGTACATTGGCAGAATATTTATTGATAGCATCTATCATAGAAAAGGTTACGGAATTCGTTTGATGGAATGCATAGAAAAGAATTTCCCGTGCGCTGCTGAGTTTGATCTGGATACCCCATGTTGGAATGAACGGACAAATGCTTTTTACAAAAAATTAGGCTATCGTATCATAAAGATTGAGGACGGATTCGTCTTTTACCGGAAAAAGAACAGAAAAAGCGAATCCAATATCGCTCAGAATTTCACATAAGAATAATATAGCATAGCGAGATCATTATGAAACTGAGACATTTGGGAATCTTCGGGATCATCAGCCTGTTATCCTACACGGCGATGGTCGTATTCTCGCCGCTTGCCTATCCGGGCTACGATTGGCTCGGCATGGCGGTCAGCGATCTGTCCGCTGACGGAGCGCCATCGCAAGCGCTCGCCGAGCAGCTGAACGCACTGTTCGGGCCGTGCGGGATCGTCTCGATCATGGCGGTATGCGTAGCGGTCAGACAGTGTCAGCCGAAAACATTCCGACTCGGGATCTATTGCTTTGCCGTGATGGAATGGATCACCGTCGTCGGTTACAAGATGTTTCCGTTGGCGCAGGGCGAGGATATGTCCGCGTTCCAAAACATCATGCACATCGTCGTGACGATCTTGGTCGTGCTGTTTTCGATCATCTCGCTGATCCTGATCGCGATCGGCGGCAGAAAAACTTATCCTTCCATCAGCATCTGGGCGATCGTTTGTTTTGTCATGATGATGGTCGGCGCGATCGGTACCGGCGTCATGCCGAAGACAGTGTTCGGATTATTTGAACGGTTCAGCACCTTCTCGGCAGTCATGTTCAACGCCGTTCTCGGGGTTTATCTGCTGAAAGGTAAATTTGAGAAAACACAAGATGTGAAGTGAGGAAATATGGCATTAACGATAGAAATCAACAGCTTATCACCTGAGCGGTTTTTGAAGCTCTACACTTCCGTCGGTTGGGAACCGCCCAGCTTCGGGCAGGTGCAGAAAGCGCTGGAGAACACGATCGCGACCTTTACCGCGTACGATGATGAAACGCCTGTCGGCATGGTGCGGCTGATCGGCGACGGCGGGATGTCGTTCTACATCAAGGACTTTGCCGTCATACCGGAGTATCAGTCAAAGGGCGTCGGGTCACTGCTGTTGAACGCATTGGAAGCATATATCAAAGAAAACATCGT
>CAMVGD010000141.1 GCA_947166925.1 uncultured Clostridia bacterium
CGATCTGACTTCGGGACAGGTTGTCCCGAAGTCAGGCGAGAATCGAACCGGCGATCTGATCGGCGCGGCGTTCGGCGAAAGCTACAAGACCGTGCAGCGGTATATCCGCCTGACATATCTGATCCCTGAACTTCTTGACCTGATGGATGAAGGAAAAATCGCCTTTATGGTGGGCGTGGAGCTTTCGTACCTGCCCGACGACTTGCAGTATGTTCTTCTCGGGTTGATTGAAGAGTTGGACTGCACGCCGTCGTATTCGCAGGCGTGGCAGATGCACAAGGACTATTCGGCGGGCGTTCTGACGGAAGAATCCATCGAGGAAAGAATGAACCAGCCGAAACCGAACCAGACGGAAATGTTTCGGATGCCTGCCGAAAAGCTTAAAAACATGATGCCGCAAAGCTATACGCAGGAACAGCGGGAGGATTTCATCCTGAAAGCCTGCGCCTATTACCGGCGGCATTTGGAACGCCAAAGGGCGATGGAGCGGTGAACGGTATGAATAAACAGAAAAAGCGGGAACCGCACCCCTTGCTTGCGCAACTGAAGGACTTCGAAGAAAACGGACACGATTTTTCGTTAAAAATCGGCGGGACGTTTTATGAAGTCTCCACACATTTTAATTCCAAAGGGAATCAGAGCGTTTTGGATCAGTTCAAAACACTGATTTTGTCAGAGAATTTGATTTAACCGTATATTTGATGTTTTCGACCGGGTATAGTAGAATAGCATTGCTTTTGCTGTGCCCGGTCGAAAGAAAGGAGTATTTTTAATGAACGGGCAAGAAGAAAAGATTACCGCTCTCTACTGCCGATTATCCGTTGAGGATATGAAGGAGGGTAAGGACGGCAAGAAAAACAAAGAACAGGATTCCAACAGTATCAAAAATCAAAAGCAGATCCTTTCGGATTATGCAAAGCGCAACGGTTACAAAAACACTATGTTTTTCGTTGACGACGGCATTTCCGGCACCAGCTTTGAACGTGAGGACTTTCAGCGGATGCAGCGCATGGCGGAAGAAGGAAAAATCGGTACGATCATTGTTAAGGACCTATCCCGTTTCGGGCGTGAACAGGTGGAGGCGGGCAGATTAACGCAAATCGTCTATCCTTCCCTTGGTATCACCTTTATCTCCATTCAGGAAAATGTAAACAGCACCACCGGCGAAGGCATGGAAATGATGCCGTTCTACAACATTTTCAATGAATGGTATGCGGCGCAGACCAGCAAAAAAATCCGCGCGGTATGGCAATCCAAAGCAGAACACGGTGAGAGGGTATCGGCAACTGTTCCCTTTGGATATACCAGGGATCCGTCTGAGAAGGGAAAATGGCTGATTGATGAACCCGCCGCGCAGGTTGTCAGAAAAATATTCGCGCTATGCCTTGCCGGACGCGGCCCGACGCAGATCGCAACGCAGCTCGAAAAGGAAAAGGTTCTCGTCCCCTCTGCGTACTACGATACCATTGGCAGAAAACACGCGAAGAAAGCACCGGAAAACCCTTATCATTGGAAAGAAACAACGATCAGTCAGATACTTGCAAACCGGCAATATACCGGCTGCGCGGTAAACTTCAAGTCAACAACCGTCAGCTACAAGGTGCATAAGATCATCTACCATCCGGTTGAAGAGTATCAGATCATCCCCGATATGCAGGAACCGATCATCAGCGAGGAGGTGTGGCTGCGTGTGCAGGAATTGCGCGAACACCGTCACCGTCCAACGGCGTCAGGAAAAACCAGTCTGTTTTCCGGGTTGGTTTTCTGCCCCGATTGCGGAGCGAAGCTCCATTTTTGCTCAGCAAAGAGCTTACGTCGGGATCAGGAGTTTTTCCGCTGTGCCAACTATAAATCCGGCAGAGGCAAATGTCAAATCCATTATATCAGGGACGTTGTCCTTGAAAAGATAGTCCATGAGGCAATTTGGAATTTTGCGGACTTCGTTCGCCTGTATGAGCCTGTATTCCTGTATATGCTGGCCCAGAAAAACAGTGCCGTTCAGCAGGCAGAATTCAAAAGACTGAAACAAACCATTGAAGACGGCGCAAAACGAATACTGGAATTGGACAGGCTGTTGGCTAAGGCATATGAAGATAACGCACTTGGAAAGCTGGATGACGACCGCTACGTAAAATACACCCGCAGCTATGAGGCGGAGCAAAAAGAGCTCAGTATTACCATTGCAGAGGGAAAGAAAAAACTTGACTCTGCAGAGCAGCAGACGATTGACGCCCGTCTTTTGATAAAGACGCTGAGGGAAATGACGGACGTTAGGGAGCTGACGCCGACGCTGGTCAATTCTCTGATCCAGAGAATCGAAGTTCACAACAAAGAAAAGCTCAACGGTCACTCCCATGTTAAGGTGGATATTTACTTTACTGCTGTAGGCATAATCACAATCCCGACGGAAGAAGAAATCCTTTCTATCATGGACGAGATCCAGCGCAACCCGAACGGATTTCGACTCATCGCATAATATCTCAGAATTTTAGCGACGATTCCGTTGTAAAAAGGAGAATACGGTGTACCTCACATATCGCGAGATACACCGTACCCTACATAAAATACTGCCTTATCACCTTTTGTCAACCGACAAAAGCGCTTTTTTCAGTTATATTCGCCTTCGGCGAGTTATATTGCGTTGCAGTTATATTCGTCCTTCGGACGAGTTATATTGCGCTGCGCGCAGTTTGAAGGCGAATATAATATAACTTTGCGGCGCAGCCGCAAAATATAACTGATCCGCAGGATCAATATAACTGCGCCGTAGGCGCAATAAAACTTGATAGATTTATATTTTTATGTTAGTTGAGTTCAAATGCGGCGTGGCGATCGAGCAGGAATATGTGAAATAAACAGCAGCCCGCAAACCGCCCCCAACAGCGGATTTGCGGGCTCTATTTCTTTGCAACCGGTTGAAAAGTTCATCGGTTCTGTGTATAATATACCATGAAAAGAAAACGGAAAAATCGGGATTTCTGGAGGCAGCAATTATGCAGATAGATTTCAACAACATAGAATCCATGACATTTCCGGGAATGAACAATGGCACCGGTATGATGAGTGCCCGTATGTATAACGACGAAAACTATCGGA
>CAMVGD010000142.1 GCA_947166925.1 uncultured Clostridia bacterium
AACAGATCAAAGAAAAGATCTCAAGGATCACCGGCGGCAAGCCGATGAAAAAGCAGAGCTGGGGCTACGGCTGTTCGGGCTACAAGGAAGGCTGCAGATTCTCTGTCGGCACCATCTGTAAAAAGATTCTGACGGAAGCACAGTTCCGCAAGCTCATCTCCGAACGTGACACGGGCCTGATCTCCGGCTTCAGGAGCAAGGCTGGAAAGTCCTTTCGGGCACATCTGATCCTTGACGAGCAGAACAAAGTCGTGTTCAAGTTCGAGGACAGAAAAGACGATACGAATCAGAAAGAGAAATCAGAATGAGTTTTGGAAAAGAAAGCTTTATGAGCTTTATGGGCTACCGCAACATGGTCGTCGAGGACAAGATCGAGGAATGCCTTGCCGCCGCGCGGCGCGGGGAGACCTCCGTCAGCATCGACAGGGGTGATCTTACGGATACCGAAGTTGCGTATGTGCAAAAAGAAGTACAGCGGAGACTGGAAAGCGGAAGATATTGAGCCGGGGAGGCGCTTATGGACGAAATGAAACTGAATCAATCGCAGCGGGAAGCCGTGACGTCGACGGAAGGATTTATCCGCGTGATTGCGGGTGCGGGATCGGGCAAGACGCGCGCGCTGTCTCACCGATTCGCGTATCTTGTGAATGACTTCGGCATTCTGCCGGGCAATATCCTGTGCGTCACGTTCACCAACAAAGCCGCGAACGAGATGCGGCAGCGCATCCACAACCTCACCGGCGACAACGACACCGGTTACATCAACACGTTCCACGGCTTCTGCGTGTCGGTTCTGCAGGAGGACAGCTATGCTGTGCAGTACCCCAAGAGCTTTCTGGTGCTCGACAATTCCGATATCGACGATATGCTCCGCATCATCTACGAGGAGCGCGGGCTGACGCTCAGAGATATGACCTTTTCAAACGCGCGGGACATGTTCGAGATCCAGAAGCTGTTCAAGAAGCCGGAATACTATCTCGACCTCATCAACCTGTCGCTCGACGCGCTGCACGAGAAGTATCTGAACGCCGTCGGCACGAACGATATTTTGTTTTACGGCTATCTGTATCAGCAGAAAAAATGTTTCGGGCTGGACTATAACGACCTCATCAAGTTCACTCTGTACATCTTCCGCGAGCATGAGGACATCCGTTTGAAGTGGCAGAAGCGGCTCGAATACATCATGATCGACGAGTTCCAGGACATCGACGGCTTGCAGTACGAGCTGATGGAAGTCCTGTGCGGCTATCATAAAAACCTGTTCATCGTCGGCGATCCGGACCAGACGATCTACACCTGGCGCGGCGCGAACGTCAAGTACCTAAACGGCTTCGACACGCAGTTTCCCGGCACCAAGACGGTGATGATGAACGAAAACTACCGCAGCACGCCGGAGATCCTTGCTGTCTGCAATTCACTGATTGCAAAGAACAAGAACCGCATCAAAAAGGACCTCGTTTCGATGCAGCCGCACGGCGAGTCGGTGCTATGCCACCACGCGCGAAACGCCGAGGAAGAAGCAAAATGGGTCGTCGGGCAGATGCATTCTTTGCATGAGCAGGGCGTCCCGTATAAGGACATGACGGTGCTGTACCGCGCGCACTATCTGACGCGGCAGGTGGAGGAAGTGCTTTTGAAAGCAAAATTGCCCTACGCGATCTACAGCGGCGTGCAGTTCTTCGCGCGCATGGAGATCAAGGACTCGCTTTCGTATTTGCGCATGATCGCTTACAAGGACAATCTGTCGTTCCGCCGCGTTGTCAACACGCCCAAAAGAAACATGGGACAGCGCCGCATGAAGCTCCTCGAGGAGTACGCGCAGGCGAACAACTGCACTCTGTACGACGCGCTGCTCAAAAATCTCGACCATGAAATCATGAAGGGCACCAAAGCGGACAAGTTTGTCAAGCTCATCGAGCGTTTCGCAGCGACCTACTGTAATCGCCCGGTGTCCGAGGTGCTTTCCGCGATCCTCGACGAAAGCGGCTATGAAGCGGCGCTGCGCACGGAGGGCAGCCAGGAGCGCCTGGACAACCTTGCAGAGCTCAAGCAGTCCGTCTACGACTACGAGACGACCTGCGGTGAGGAGGTCACGCTGGAGCATTATCTGAGCCACGTCGCGCTGTTCACCAACACCGACGCGATCGAAGCGGGCGACAAGGTCAAGCTGATGACGGTGCATGCCGCAAAAGGGCTGGAGTTCCCGTACGTGTTCCTGATCGGCATGAACGAGGGCGTTTTCCCGTCGCGCAAGGTGCGGACGATCGAGGGGATGGAGGAGGAGCGCCGGCTTGCGTTCGTGGCGATGACCCGCGCCGAAAAGCGGCTGTTCCTGTCCGAAGCGGACGGCATCAACATCGACAGCTCGCCGCGCTATCCGTCCCGGTTCCTGCTCGATATCGACCAAAGCCTTCTGGAATACACCAAACCGCCGCAGGACGGGCTGATCCGCGACGCGTCGAACTACATCCGCAACGCCGAACAGCGGCTTCTGGATCAAAGCGATTCCGAGCTTTACCCGGTTGGCACGCGCGTGCAGCATGCGATTTTGGGAGCCGGAACGGTGCTCGATCTGGACAAGGACAACAACGCCTACGTGATCCAATTCGATACCATCCCGACGCCGCGCACAATTGCGTTCCGAGTGAAGCTGACGAGAATCTGACAGCGGGCTTTCCGATGAACAACACGCCAATAGATCAAAAAAAGAAGCGCACGGAGCGCTTCTTTTGCGTATATCGGTATGGCGTATGAACCGACTGCCGGCGGCGCGGGGACCTGATTATTTTCCCGCTTTGTACGCGTCCGCCGCCGCCGAATAGCCGTAAATCGCCGCGCCCGCGTTCTGTATGACGGATGCATCGGATGCAAGCAGGATCTTCGCGTAGGACAGTGCCGAAGCAGACATTGTCGCGGAGCCGTGATCCGTCGTGATCGCGATCGCGTACGTTCTTGAAAGCATATGTGCCGGAATATTCGTGATCTGCACGGCCTTCTTTGAACCGATCTCCGTCACGTCAA
>CAMVGD010000143.1 GCA_947166925.1 uncultured Clostridia bacterium
CCGGCGGGGCGCCGGGGAATTCGCCCCCTACACCGCCATCCGGCGGGGCGGGCATGGTTTCGGACGGCTCGCCGAGGGTAAAGCCTTCTTCGGGGACCTCGACGGCGGCCGGTTCGGCGCTTTCGGCGGCGTCGGTCTGCGTTTCGCCCGCCTTTGCGCAGGCGAGCAGTAAGAAACATCCCAGGATCAGGGACAGGATCGACAGGATTCGTTTATGCTTCATGGAATCGCTCCTTTCGTGCGGGCGGTTTGCCCTTTTCTGCATCGATCGTACCGCGCGAAGCTTAGACGCAGCTTAAACCGCAAAGAAAAAAGTCTGTCGAATCGCTTCGACAGACCGGCGTTTTTTACGCGCCCTTTGTGATGAAGGAGTAGACGCAGTAGCCGATGTATCCGAGCACGAGGATCGCGCCCTGTATGCGGGAGCCTTTTTTTCGGATGAGCATCGGCAGGATCAGCGCACACATGACGAGCAGTGCAAGCGGCAGATCGAGGAACAGCGCCTTGTTCGTGAACGCGACGTGCCCGGTGATCGTGGCGGGAAGCCCGATGACCAGCAGGATGTTAAAGAGATTCGCGCCGATGATGTTGCCCAGGCCCACGTCGCCCTGTCCCTTGACCGCGGAGCTGATCGTCGTAACGAGCTCCGGCAGCGAGGTGCCGAGCGCGATAAAGGTGACGGCGATCACGCGGTCGGGCACGCCGAGCCGTTCCGCCAGAAGCTGCCCGTTTTCGACCAGCAGATTTGCGCCGACAAACAGCGCCGCCGCGGAGATCACGAGCATCAGAAACGCCGCCCAAAGCGGCATGACCTTTTCGTTTTCATCGTATTCCGCCTCGCCGTCGCTGTCCTTCAGCTTGATCGACAGGAACGCGTAGAGGCAGAAGCCGAGCACCAGCACGACGCCGATCACGCGGCCGACGGAACGCCCGGAGCTCATGAGAACCGAAGCGAACAGCAGCACCGCCGTCGCGACGAAGAACAGCATGCGCCAGCGCACGGACGATTTTTTGACGTCCCTGGTCGGACGGATGAGCTGTCCGACGCCGGCGATCAGCGCCGTGTTGCAGATGATGCTGCCCAAAGCGTTTCCCACGGCGATCTCGGGCGATTGCGCACTGCCCACTGCAGCCGTGGTGGAGACGAGGATCTCGGGCAGCGTCGTACCGAGGGACACGATGGTCGCCCCGACGACGATCTCCGGGATCTTCAGCCGCTTTGCGATCGCGACCGCCGCGTCGACGAACTTGTCGCCCGCGATGCAGATGAGTACCAGCCCGACGAAAAACAGAACGATCGTCCAGGGCAGGGACTCGGGGACAGAAAATACCATGGTTTACCTTCCTTCCGCATAGAAAAAGAGACTTCTATGCATATAAAATAATGCATAAAAGTCTCGCACATTCCGACCGGCAGCGGGATTCGCTCCGTGCTGACGCCGCAGGTCACGCCGCTGCGATCGACCGGGTTTCCGGAAAACCGCAGGGACGTCGGCTACTCCCTTTTACGGGTTTATTATATGTTAACTTTTTTCAAACGTCAAGAGCGAAATGTGGTAAAACACGATAGAATCTGTTATAATCAATACTGGATATTTATCTATGCAGAAAGGCGGTGCTCAGATGGATGCGATAAATCCCATATATGTGACAGGGCACAAGAATCCGGATACCGATTCGATCGTTTCCGCGATCGCGTATGCCGCGCTGATGAACGCGCTTGGCGAACGGCGCTATACGGCGGCGCGGCTCGGCACGGTCAGCGATGAGACGGCGCACATCCTCGAGCGCTTCGGCTTTCCTGCGCCGGAGCGGATCTACAACGTCCGCACGCAGGTCAGGGATCTGAACTTCGACCGTCCGCCCGTGCTTTCCGCGGCGGTCACGGTGCGCCGCGCGTGGGAAACGATGCTGAAGGGCGAGGGCGAGGTCACGTTCCTGCCGGTCGCGGGGGAGGACGGAAAGCTTATGGGCATGGTCACCACCGGCGACATCGCGGCGTTCGATCTTGAGTCCTCGGAGAATCCGCGTCTTGATGAGATCCCGCTGTTCAACCTCGTTTCGAATCTGGACGGGCAGCTTTGGGACCGCAACAGCGGCGTGACCGCACTGTCCGGCAGCCTTCTGATCACCGTTCCGCAATCCGGCGCGGACGGGTACGCGTTTGCCCGCGATATGATCGTCGTGACCGGAAACGATCCGCAGATCGTTCGGTCCGCCCTGCAGGCAAACGTCGCCTGCATCGTGATCTGCGGCGCGCAGATCGATCCCCTTGATCTTGCGGACGCAAAGGAGACGGTCGTCATCACGACGCCGTTCGACGCGTACCGCGCGGCGCGGCTGATCATCCAGTCCGTTCCGGTCGAGCGCATCCTGCCGAAGACCGAAACGGTCGCGTTCCACATCAACGATTACGTCGACGACGTGCGCGAGCAGACGCTGAAATCGCGCTTTCGGAGCTATCCGATCCTCGACGAAAACGACCGCGTGATCGGCACGCTTTCGCGCTATCACCTGCTGCGCCCGAACCGCAAGCAGGTCGTGCTGGTCGATCACAACGAGGTCAGCCAGTCGGTCGACGGGCTCAACGAAGCGGAGGTCCTCGCGATCATCGACCATCACCGCCTTGCGGACGTGCAGACCGGCGCGCCGATCTATATGCGCAACGAGCCGGTCGGCGCGACCTGTACGATCGTCGCGTCGATGTTTCAGGAGCGCGGCGTCATGCCGAACAAGCATCTTGCGGGGCTTCTGGCGGCGGGCATCGTCTCCGACACGATCTTTTTCAAGTCCCCGACCGCGACGCAGCGCGATCGCATCATGGCGGAACGCATGGCGGCGATCGCGGGAGAATCGCTCGACGAGCTCGGGCGCGACATCTTCACGCCGTCCGCCACGCGCGACACCGACCCGAGAAAGATGCTGCTTTCCGATTTCAAGCACTTC
>CAMVGD010000144.1 GCA_947166925.1 uncultured Clostridia bacterium
CCCGAACCGATTCCCGAACCGGAGCCTGCACCCGAAGTGGAATCACCTGTAGGGGACGCCGACCCCGGCGTCACGCACGAACCGGAACCTTTGCAGGAAGAATCTGCGCCGGAACCGGAGCCAGCGCCCGAAGCGGAATCACCTGTAGGGGACGCCGACCCCGGCGTCCCGCACGAACCGGAGCCTTTGCAGGAAGAACCTGCGACCGAACCGGAGCCTGCGCCCGAAGCGGAATCACCTGTAGGGGACGCCGACCCCGGCGCCCCGCAAGATCCGATTCCCGGACCGGAGGCGCTTCATTGCGCGCCCCGCAGACTGCTTGAGAAACCCGTCGCGAGAAAGCGTCCGGCGGTGCTGCACCCGATCAGAAGAATGAACAGGTAACTTGATATGGAATGGTATTGGATCGTACTCATCATCATCGGTACAGTGCTTCTGATCGTTGCCGGCGCATCGCTGCTTATGTTCTTTTACGCCTTCGGCGCGAACCGCAAGACGATCGCAAAGGTCTTTCTCGACCGGGAACAGGATCCGTCTCCGCTCGTGCGCATGCGTTTTCGCACGAAGGAATACTTTGACGCACTTCCTTACGAGACGCTGACGCAGACCGCGCCGGACGGGGTGAAGCTTGCGGCGAGATTCTATCCGAACAGCGGGACGAAGCAGGTCGCCGTGATCTGTCACGGCTGGCACAGCTATCCCTGGTGGGATTTCGGCAAGTCGTTCGACATCCTGTACGACGCGGGCTATGCCGTGCTTGCGGTATATCAGCGGGCGCAGGGCGAAAGCGAGGGGAAATACCTCACGTACGGCGCCAAGGAGTCGGAGGATCTGATCGGATGGATCGACCTTCTGCTGCAGAAATACGGCGAGGATTTTTCGATCGCGATCATGGGCGTTTCGATGGGCGCGGCGACGGTGCTGTGCGCAACCGGCAAACCCTTGCCTCCGCAGGTCAAGTGCGCCGTTTCCGACTGCGCGTTCACATCTGCCGCGGATCAGTTCCGCTCGGCGATGAAGGGAAGGTTCCCGATCGCCCGCGCATGCGGCGTGCCGATCGCACGGGTGCTGGCGGGGATCCGGTATGCGGACGCGTCTCCGATCGACGCCGTCAAACGCTCTCATACGCCGACGCTGTTTCTGCACGGCGACAAGGACGATTTCGTGCCGTTTCCCATGATGCGCAGGCTCTATGACGCATGCACGGCGGAGGAGAAGACCTTCTGGGCGTCGCCCGGCGCCGTCCATGCCGAAGCGGCCATGCAGAACCCGGAGGAGTACGCGGCGCATGTGCTTCCGTGGCTTGCGGCGCATCTGTAAACCGACCGCAGCCCCCCGGGAAAGAACGCCCCCTTTCCATGTCATTCTGAGGAGTGAAACGACGAAGAATCTTTCCGATCCTTCACGCATTCGCTGAAGCAAATCAAAAACCACACATGCGGGACGCCCGAAAGGACGTCCCGCGTTTCGTCTGTCAGTACTGCTTAAGGCTCGGATTGTTGCCGTTACAGTAGATCAGCACGGTCGCAAGCGCCACGCCGATCGCGCCGACGACCGGATGCATCGCAACGCCTGCCGCGGAAAGGCTGTTCACAACCGCCTCATAGACGGCGGACGCAAGCCCGATCCAGAACAGAACGCTCTTGCTTCGACTCTGCATCACCATAAGAAACCTCCTTTCTCAAAACAGTTTCCCGATCACAAACCCGATCACGCCGACGACCGCCGCCGTGACCGCCGCGAGCGTGAGCGCATCCATACGCTTGCCGCTCTTTTGCTCGAGCTCCCGAAGCCGCGCCTCGTGATCCGCGCTGTTCTTTGCGATCGTTTTTACATCCGTTTCGATCCGCGCAAGCGCTTCGAGGATCTCCGATACCGTTCGTTCAGCCATTGCGCACCTCCGTATACTGCGGTTTGTTTGTGATGTACGCGATCGAATCCCGCCAGTAAATCCGGTACCAGCCGGACGGAGCGCGTCCGAGCAGCGGATAGCGCTCGCCTTTGTGCACGATCCCGATGCAGCGCGCGTAGGTGCCGCCGCCTTCGCGGACGCGTACCGAGCCGCCCTTGATCCATACGCACGCGTTTCCGGCGTCCTCACCGAAGCCGTTGAACCGTCCGAAGCGATTCCAGTAGCCCTTTTTGCGCTTATTCTTCACGACGCCGACGTCGCGCCCTTTGCATTCCACCTGTTCCGATCCGACGCACACGCCGACGTGCACGATCTGTTTGCCGTCGTGGTGAAAGACCAGATCGCCCGGCGTCAGTTCATGCTCCTCGATCGGCGTACACAGGCTCCAAAGTCCACGGCTCGAAACGTCGTATTTCTGCAGACCGAGCTCGTGCAGCGCCCAGTAGACGAGTCCGGAGCAGTCGAACGCGCGGATACAGGGGACGCCCGCCTCCATACGCTTTGCGATCAGCCGCATCACACGCCGCACGTTCTCCTCGCTTGTTTCACGGCGGGTGACCCATTCGATGATGTGATCGGGATCGTCAAGCACCTCGCCGTTGCCGCCCCAGACGTACACGCCCTTGTCCGCCTGGTCGGTCACCATCTGCACGAAGCGGTCGCGCAGACTGATTTCATTGATGTTTTCGTTCATTGTTCATCTCCTTTCCATCCCGACACAGAAAGCATAGCAGATAAACCTGTGCCCGGATTCCCGGAATTTTGCCCAAATCCGACGTTACTAAGAGAGGATATGAACGGTATAACGTATATTTACATTAGGGTATACCGTATGTATGGAAAAGAGCAT
>CAMVGD010000145.1 GCA_947166925.1 uncultured Clostridia bacterium
AATAAAACAGGACCGGATCCGTCGAACCGTTGTTTGCATCGGTATAGACCCACTTATCGTCCAGCCCTGTATAGCTGACGGAGTTTGTCATGGTCGTACGCATCAGCGTACTGAGCCGGTTGAACATCGCGCTGTTCATCGGATCGGACGAGGAGCCCGAAAGTGCACTGACCGCGTCGTAGGTGTAATTGCCGGTATAGTACGCGTTCGCCTGACTCGAGAGGGACGTGCAGAGCTCGTGCCGCGTGCCGGAATTCTTGACCAGCGTGCCGGTCGCTGCCTCCGTCGCCGGGACGAGGGCGAACGTAATCAGAAGGACGAGAACGATCGATAATACCCGTTTGCAAAGCCGCATAAACATTCCTTTCCGCGCAGAGCGCGCATACCAATCCATGATACCTTGATTATACACAAAATCCGCGCAAAGCACAAGAAAAAGAACGCGCTTCGGCAAAGAAAAAAACGCCCGAAGGCGTTTATCCCGGGCGTCGTGTTTCGGCGGGCCGGATCCGTTCAGTAAAGGTAGACGACCAGCAGCTTCCATTCGCCGTCGACGTCGGCCGCGACGATGTGGATATTCGTCACGGTCTCGCCGCTGACCGAAAGCGGACCGGAGATCTCGGCGTACTCCGCAGCCTCGAGTCCGAGCGCGCGGTTCGTTTCATAGATCGAGGTGTCGGAGACGATCTTCGTGGTAAGCTGTCCCTCGAGCCGGTATTCCTTTCCGTACCGTTCGGCAAGCTGCATCTGCAGATCGCCGGCTAGCCGCGCGTAATAGCCGCGCATGACCGCTTCGGGCGTGTCTCCCGCGCCGAAGGTCTCCGTATGCACGCCGAGCGCCTTTTCGGACAGCGTCGACATCCGGTAAAGCTTCTCCCCGTCGCCCTGTTCGAGCGCTTCGACGACGGCGGCGGTCACCTCGTCCGGCGTCTGATACTTCTCCGGCTTCCTGCACGAAGCGGCGCACGAGATCACGACGATCAGCAGGACGAGCAGCGCGAGCGCGGCGCCGATCGTCATCAGCAGACGGCGGTTTTTCCAGATCTTTGCGTTCCGGATCGCCGTAAACCGGTCTCTGATCCACGCGAACGCGCGGGAAAACCAATCCCCGACCGCGGAAAAGAATCCGGGGATGCGATCCAGGAGCCCGGATGCGCCGGATCCTCCCCGTTTCGTCTGCTTCCGTTTCGTTTGCACGGGCTTCGGCGCCGGCTTTTCCGCCACCGCGGTCCCGCATTTGCGGCAGAACAGCGCGCCTTCGTCGAGCGTCGCGCCGCAGTTTTTGCATTTCATAGGCAGCCTCGTCATATCATGCCGGACCGGCATGTTCTTTGATACCGGTATCGTATCACGGCTTTTTCCTTCGGTCAACGGAACCGGCGCGGTGTTTCCAATGTTTTTACAACTCTGTGACATATGAAAGTCCCGGAAATGGTGTTGCAGAGTTCCGAAAACGTGATATACTGTTAAAAGAGACGGCGGATTTCGCCGAATGAGGAGATTGTGTATGAAAAAATGGTTGTTGATCCTTCTGACCGTGCTGCTTGTCGCGGTCATGGTGCTGGTTCCGCGGATCGGCCGCGCCGACCTCGGAGATTTCTCCGGCGGCGGCGATTACGGCGGAGGCGGTTCCGACTGGGGCGGCGGCTCCGACTGGGGCAGCTCCGACTGGGGCAGCTCGGACTACGGATATACGTCCCGCGGCGGTTCCGGCGGATTGCCCGGCTTTGTCATCGTCGCCATTGTGGTAATCGTCATCCTCATCATCTCCTTCAGCAGGAGCAACAGCAAGAACAAGAACCGGTCGAGCCGTCCCGCGCCCGGCGCGGTCCGCACCGCTGCGTCCAGACTGAAGCCGATCACGGATCTCATGCAGCGCGATCCGAACTTCTCGCCCGAGGATCTTTCGGAATGGCTCCAGAACCTGTACTTCAAGATGCAGGACTGCTGCACGAAGCGCGACGTCGAGCCGATCCGTCCGTACTTTGCGGACGCGCTGTGGCAGCAGTTTGACCGGCAGGTGAAGCAGCTCAAGGCCATGCACCGCACGAACTACGTCGAGCGCATCGCGGTGCTGTCCGTCGACATCAGGGGCTGTTATCAGGATAAGGGCGAGGACGTGATCGTCGCCGAGATCTACGCGCGCATCACGGACTATACGCTTGACGACGAGACCGGCAAGGTCGTCGCCGGAAGCCGGGATCACGAGAAATTCATGACCTATGAATACTCGCTGTCGCGTCCGATCGGCATGAAGACCGAGCCGCGCGCGGAGGGCGTTTCCGAGCGTCACTGCCCGAACTGCGGCGCGCCGCTCTCGGTCAACGAGAGCATCAAGTGTCCGTACTGCGATTCGGTCCTGACCTTCTCGGATCACGACTGGACCGTCTACGCGATCAAGGGCATTTCGCAAAGGACCGTTTAAGCATCTGCGGCGAGGGAGCATTCCCCCGCCGCTTGTCGTTCATTCTGAAAAACCGGAGGGCATTATGGAATTTGATTTCACCACGATCCTCGATCGCCGCGGCAAAGACGCGCTTGCGGTCGATCTTGTCCCCTATTCCGACGTACAGGTCGAGGACGGCGTTCGTCCGATCCCGATGTGGGTCGCGGATATGAGCTTCCCGACCGCGCCGAGCATCGTCGAGGCGGTGCGGAAAAGGCTCGATCACCCGAATTTCGGTTATTTCATGCTTC